>NZ_CP058364.1:1302500-1612500 GCF_013391805.1 Galbibacter sp. BG1
TTAATATCTTATTTTTGTAAACTATTTAGAAAGAAAGGTTTTATTATGATAAAAGTTTCTGAAACAGCGAAAAAGAAAATCACACAATTGATGTCGGACGATGGTTTCGATATCAGTCAAGATTTTGTACGTGTGGGTGTTAGGAGTGGTGGTTGTAGCGGATTATCATACGACTTAAAATTTGATAAAAGCAAAGCAGACGAGGATAAAATGTTTGAAGACAATGAGGTGAAAATCATTGTTGATAAAAAAAGTTTCCTTTACCTAATTGGTACAACTTTAGAATATTCAGGCGGATTAAACGGAAAAGGTTTTGTTTTTAACAATCCTAATGCACAGCGAACCTGTGGATGTGGGGAAAGTTTTTCGCTTTAAATAATCCTTTGGCGAGTCCGAGGTTTATAACGAAATAACTAACGATTTCGACCTAGTTGTCGAAAAATGACAAAACCCACCTAGTGGGAAAAATAAATTTAAAAGTTGAAAAACTAGCCCTTTAAATTTTAAAAAGCGCAAGCGCTCAACTTTTTAACTAAGAAATATGGCATATACCGAAGAAGAATTAAAAAAAGAGCTCGAAACCAAAGAGTATGAGTACGGGTTTTATACCGATATTGAATCGGATACGTTGCCTGTAGGATTGAATGAAGATATTGTTCGAGCGATTTCGAAGAAAAAGAATGAACCGGAATGGATGACGGATTGGCGTTTGGAAGCCTATCGGGCTTGGACGAAAATGGAAGAGCCAGAATGGGCAAATGTTACTTATAAAAAACCCGATTTCCAAGCAATTTCCTACTATTCTGCTCCTAAAAAGAAACCGCAATACGATAGTTTAGACGATGTTGATCCAGAATTGCTGGATACTTTTAAAAAGCTTGGGATCTCTATCGATGAGCAGAAAAAACTTGCTGGTGTGGCAGTAGATGTAGTAATGGATTCTGTTTCTGTGGCGACCACTTTTAAAAAGACGCTGGCAGAAAAGGGAATTATTTTCTGTTCCATTTCTGAAGCCATACAAGAGCACCCCGAGTTGGTTAAAAAATACTTAGGAACCGTGGTGCCAAAACAAGACAATTTCTATGCGGCTTTAAATTCTGCTGTATTTTCCGATGGTTCTTTCTGCTACATCCCAAAAGGCGTTCGTTGCCCGATGGAATTGTCTACTTACTTCCGTATCAATCAAGCTGGAACTGGACAATTTGAAAGAACATTGGTGGTTGCCGATGAAAGCAGTTATGTAAGTTACCTAGAAGGTTGTACTGCCCCCATGCGTGATGAAAATCAATTGCACGCTGCGGTAGTGGAACTTATTGCGTTAGATGGCGCTGAAATTAAATATTCTACCGTACAGAACTGGTTTCCTGGAAACAAAGAAGGAAAAGGTGGTGTTTTCAATTTTGTAACTAAAAGAGGTCTTTGCGAAAAGAATTCCAAAATTAGCTGGACGCAAGTAGAAACTGGTTCTGCAGTTACTTGGAAATATCCTTCCTGTATTTTAAAGGGAGATAATTCTGTTGGGGAGTTTTATTCCATTGCAGTGACAAACAATTATCAGCAAGCGGATACAGGAACCAAAATGATTCACCTCGGAAAAAACACCAAGAGTACCATTATTTCCAAGGGTATTTCTGCAGGGAAATCCCAAAATAGTTACCGTGGATTGGTGCAGGTGCAAGGAAGAGCAGAAAATGCTCGAAACTTCTCTCAGTGCGATTCTTTATTAATGGGGAATGAGTGCGGGGCACATACCTTCCCATATATTGAAACTAAAAATAAGACCGCGCAAATAGAGCATGAAGCTACTACCAGTAAAATTGGGGAAGATCAAATTTTCTATTGCAATCAACGTGGTATTGATACAGAAAAGGCCATCGCTTTAATCGTAAACGGTTTCAGTAAAGAAGTTTTAAATAAATTACCTATGGAATTTGCTGTGGAAGCACAGAAATTATTGGAAATTTCTTTAGAAGGTTCCGTAGGATAAGCAAAAATAGATATTGGTTTTTTGTTGAATTGAAAAGCCAAATACATCAAACCACATAAGTGGAAAGAAGATAACAGCATATAACAGAAAACAAATGTTAAAGATTGAAAATTTACACGCTAGTGTAGAAGATAAAGAGATTTTAAGGGGAATTAATCTGGAAGTAAAGCCAGGGGAAGTACATGCTATTATGGGACCCAATGGTTCTGGTAAAAGTACCCTTTCTTCGGTAATCGCCGGAAATGAAGATTTTGAAGTAACCGAAGGTTCTATAAGTTTTCTCGGTGAAAGTATTGACGATTTGGCTCCCGAGGAAAGAGCTCATAAAGGTATTTTCCTTTCTTTTCAATACCCCGTGGAAATTCCCGGAGTGTCGGTTACTAATTTTATTAAAACCGCGATTAACGAAACGCGCAGAGCTCAAGGGTTGGAAGATATGCCAGCCAATGAAATGTTGAAGAAAATTCGTGAGAAATCGGAGTTATTGGCGATCGATCGTAAATTTCTTTCCCGTTCTTTAAATCAAGGTTTCTCCGGAGGGGAGAAAAAGCGTAACGAAATTTTCCAAATGGCGATGCTAGAGCCAAAATTGGCTATTTTAGATGAAACTGATTCTGGTTTGGATATAGATGCTTTAAGAATTGTTTCCGACGGTGTAAACCGACTTAAAAGCAAAGACAATGCCGTAGTTGTTATTACGCACTACCAACGTTTATTGGAATATATTGTTCCAGATTATGTTCACGTGCTTTTAAATGGAAGAATTGTAAAATCTGGCGGTAAAGAACTAGCCCTCGAATTGGAAGAAAAGGGATACGACTGGATTAAGCAGGAAGTAGCTGTTTAACCAATTTCTAGTTTTTGGTTTCTAGTTTAAAGTTTTATGAGTACCATCAAACGTTTTGAGGATTTAGAAATTTGGCAAGAGGCCAGAGCACTTGCTAAAGAAATTTTAAAAATTATCTTCTTAACCAATCTTAAAAACGACTATAAACTAAGAGATCAAATTAAAGGTTCTTCGGGGTCTGCTATGGATAATATAGCTGAAGGCTTTGACAGGGATGGAAACATGGAATTCAGACAATTTTTATCTATTGCCAAAGGATCTGCCGGAGAAACCAGGTCTCAGCTTTACCGAGTTTTCGATTCTGGATATATTACCGAGATAGAGCTTAATGACTTGGTTACGCGTTATATAAATTTAAGTAAAAGGATTTCGGCATTTATAAATTACTTGAATAAGAAAGAATACAAAGGAATAAAATATAAGGGTTAGTTGTTTTTAAAACTGAAAACAGCAAACTTGAAACAACTCTAAAATGGAATTAAAAGATAAATTAATATCATCATTTATGGCTTTTGAAAATCGTGTGGATGTAGACCATCCAGTTCACGATATCCGTTCTGAAGCTATAAAAGTCTTTGAAGAAAAAGGTTTTCCAACCAAGAAAGATGAAGCGTGGAAATACACCTCTCTTAATGCGTTGCTAAAAACCGATTATAGCGTTTTTCCAAAGGAAGAGTCTGCGCTGGAATTTAAAGACGTTAAAAAATATTTCATTCACGATATCGATAGCTACAAAATTGTATTTATCGATGGTATTTACAGCTCTCATCTTTCGCAAACTTCACACGAAGGTTTAGATGTTTGTTTAATGAGCTCTGCCCTTACCAAGCCAAAGTATAGGCTGGTTATTGAGAACTACTTCAATAAAATAGCCCAAACGGATGATAGCCTTACGGCATTGAACACTGCTTTTTCTAGGGAAGGTGCATTTGTTAATATCCCAAAGGGAAAAGTAGTCGATAAACCGATACAAATTGTTCATTTATCCACTGGGAAAGAATCTTCGTTGATGCTTCAACCGAGATCTTTGGTTGTTGTTGGTGAGAATGCACATGTTCAAATTATAGAAAGGCATCAAAGTTTAACGGAGAATCCTGTTCTTACCAATTCCGTAACAGAAATTTTTACACATAAAAGAGCTATTGTAGATTATTATAAAATTCAGAATGATAATCAACACGCCTCTTTAATTGACAATACTTATATTTCCCAGCAGCAAAACAGTCATGCTTCAGTGCACACTTTTTCTTTTGGTGGAAAACTTACGCGTAACAACCTCCAATTTGTTCATAAAGGGGAACATATTAATTCCACATTAAAAGGAATTACAATTACGGAAGACAAGCAGCATGTAGACCACAGTACATTGGTACACCATGCCACTCCAAATTGTGAAAGTCACCAAGATTATAAAGGGATTTATGCTGATAGAAGTACTGGGGTGTTTAACGGCCGTATTATTGTGGAGAAAGAAGCACAGAAAACCAACGGTTTTCAGCAGAACAACAATATTTTAATTGATGATAAGGCTACCATCAATGCAAAACCACAGCTAGAGATATTTGCAGACGATGTAAAATGCTCTCACGGATGTACCATTGGGCAGTTGGATGAAGAAGCTTTGTTTTATTTACAAGCACGAGGGATCCCGAAAAAAGAAGCCCGTGCGCTCCTCATGTATGCCTTTGCAAATAACGTGTTGGAGAGTGTTAAAATACCCGAGCTAAAAACACGTATCAACAAATTAATTGCAATGAAATTGAATGTAAACATCGGTTTCGATTTGTAATAACTTTGAATAACAATTATAAAAATCCCCAAATAGTCAATGATTATTTGGGGATTTTTTATTATTTTTTTTGATCCTGAGCTCAGGAGACATTCAAATCTTTTAATTGCTAATCTCCTGTAGTCGGAATAAATCGTATTCTTTTTGTTTAAAGGGATAATCCCAACAGCCCATTCGGTGGTACAAATTCCCTCCAAAACCTTTTTTGTAGATATGAACCCCACGAAGTGGATGGGATTCAGTAATATTTGGAGCAGAACCAAACATATCGTATTCTGTACAGCCATGCTTTTTGGCTATTTTAATAGACTCCCACTGTAAGGCATAACTAGCCATTTTAGTATTAGGTAAAGAAGCCCCGTATAAATAGTTGGCTCTTTTATCAGACAAAACCAAAAACATAGATGCCAGAAATTCCCCCTCGCTATCGGCCATAAGCATTTTAACCGAAACCCCTTTGGAGCCGTTATCTTGGTTTTCTAAAATATTTTTGAAGAATTCTACGTTTTGCAAAGGCATATTATGGCGAATTGCCGTTTCTGTGTACAACTCATACCAATCCTGTATGCGCTCCATTCCATATTCCTGTACATTAATTCCCTTTTTATAAGCCTGTTTAATGCTGTATCTTGTATTGTAGCGCATATTGGCCAATAAATCTTTTTCATCTAAGGTAAGATTTAGAAAAAACGTATTTTTCGGCAAGATGTCACTAGCACTTTTACGAAGATTAAAATTGGACGTTTTGTAGTTTACCCGCATTTCTTGGATATTTCCTTCCGGAGGGCCATTCCAATTTCCTTTTTCATCAAAATATTCATCTTCTGCAGCCCATTGATTTTCCCACATTAAATCATAACGGATAAAAATACAATTGGAAGGTAAGTGCGCTTTAATTTTTTCTGAAAGCTCTTCCAAAAACCAACCTTGGTTCTCGAAAGCAGGTTCCAATTTAGGTCCGTAAGGAACATAGGCGTAACAAAAACTATCATTTAAATATTTTACCAACACCAAAAGATCATCTTGCACAGGCATAGAGGCCTCGCTATTGTAACCCAATAATTCTTTGGATACCGTAATTTCAAACCCTTTAGGCGTAAAACCCTGCTCATCCTTTAATCTGCCCCAATAGGGAGTTTGTGGTAATACGTTTGTAGGCTTTATATTTTCAACTGCTTTCTGCTCTATTTTACACAACATTCCGAAAAAATTTCCGGCAAAGCTATAAATTATAGATTGGAATAAAAAATTGGCAGGCAAAGCTTAAATTATTTTAATTATTGAAGATCAATTATTTATAAATTAATCGTTGCTTTCCCAGTCTTTTCTAGATAGCTCGAACCGACGGTCTATACAGTTCGCTTTTGCATTGTAGAAGGTTTTTATAGGATGCATCAACTTGTTGAGAATTTTAGTGGACGCTACATTATTAATATCGGCATCTGCGGTAATTTTTTCAAGTCTTAATTCAGCAAAACAAAAATTAATCATTCCCAAAGCCGTTTCCTTTCCATAGCCTCTGCCCCAATGTTCAAAACGAAATCTGTAGCCTAATTCCCGATCGTTTTCATTATTGGTTAAGAGCATACACAAACCTATTAGTTCGGCACTATTAATAAGATATATTCCCCAATAACAGGATTTATTTGCAAGAATTGTACTGTTTAGGTTTAAATGTTCTTGAAATTTGTTTTCGATGATCTCATCACTCCAACGTATTTGCGGAACGGCATTAATAACTCTTTCGTCTGTAAAAAGTTCCTTGAAAAAACTTCTGTCATATTCTTTTAATTTCCTTATAGCTAGCCGTGCTGTATTGAATAAATCCATTTACTATATTCTTAAATCACATGGAACTGTAACAATTTAAAATAAATCCCATCTTTATTGGTATAAAGTATCATCATTAATCAAAAAACAATCAAATCAATGAAAAATCGAGCAATCACTATCGCTAAAGGTAGAGTTATTTTAGTTATTCTATTTATCCTGTCATTTTTTCCTTCCTATGCAACATGGTCTATTATAGCAGTGGATAGAAACACAGGTGAAATAGGGATAGCAGGTGCATCCTGTACTTTCGATGTATCTGGAATTGCTTCCATAGTTCCAGGGAAGGGAGCCATCGTCGTTCAAGCGGCCAGCAACTATTTCGCGCGCATGAAAGCCGTAGATTTAATGATGGCCGATGCAACTCCCGAAGAAATACTGAATGCTTTAAAAGATAAAGAATATAATCCTGAAAGGCAGCAATACGGGTTTATTTCCATTTCTCAAGGCTCCAACCCCGTGGTGTATTCTGGAGCGCAAATAAATGTATGGAACGGATCTAAAATTAGCACAGATGTTGCTGTTCTAGGTAATATTTTGGTAAGCGACGCTGTTATTAACCATGCTTTCGATGCCTTTGAGAATGCATCAGGTAAACCATTAAATGAGCGTCTCATGCTTGCATTGGAAGCCGGAGCAAAAGCGGGAGGAGATAAAAGATGCGGGGCCCAACATGCCCGTTCGGCCTTTTTAATGGTTTACAACCCTGAAACCGAAGCTATAGACAAACTTTCTGTATTTGGCATCGAAAAAGAAGGCAAGTCAGCTGTATTGCTACTAAAAAAGAAGTTTGATAAACTAATTTCCGTTTACATTAAAAAATGGGATTATAAAAAAATCTATTTTTCTAAATCAAAAATTCTGGTAAATTTTTTAGGCAAATCAGAAGATAAACATATTTCCTTTCCTGTAAAAGGATGCTCAAACTTTAAACTACACGCATGTAAATACAGTCCTTTCCCCTTTAAAATAAGATCTTCTATTCCATATTGTTGATCTCCCAATATAGGATTTCCAATACTCGATAAATGTTTTCTCAATTGGTGTTTTCTACCGGTTTTTGGAATCAATTTCACTAAGTTTAGAGTACCAAACCTATCTGAGGGAACTGTTTGAACAACTTCATACTGTGAGTAAGATTCTTTACCATCGATGGAAAATCTTATGTCTCCAACTGGCTTCATTTTTCCAGTAGTAACCGCGTAATAGGTTTTTTTTATTTTTTTAAGTTCAAACAATTCATTTAGCGCACGGATGCAACCGTTGGTTTTTCCAACCAGTAAAACACCTGTCGTGGGGTAATCTAATCGATGCACTGGTTGTGGTCTAGTGGCATCCCTTTCTGTGCTTAGTTTAAGATTTTGACTCAACGCATTGGCAATGGTTTTAAAGCGGTTACCACTTACGGCGATACCAGCCGGTTTGTAGACAACTGACAAATAATCATCTTCATACAACACCTCCAAAGGAAAAATAAGTTTTTTGGAAGGCTGTACTACTTCCGGTACATGCAGTACGATTTCTTCACCACCGCTGATATAAGTTGCGGTTGTGGCCAACTTACCATTCACTTTTATGAGTTGCTTTTTTAAAGCCTTTTTTAAAGCAGATTTGGTTGGGGTCGTCTCAAAAATACCAACCCCATATTCCTGAAGTCGAATTGGTTTATTTTGAAATGTGGCTATATGGGTTTCTTTTATGTTGATAGAATTCTTTTAACTTTTTTGTTTCACTTTTTATTTTAATTGAATAGCTCAGAGACTCATATATTGTTGCCTAGCGTTCGATCCGAATTTTATAATCAATATAATAAAAGATTTAGGATGTTTGATTTAATTATAGTTCACATAAAAATTAAAAGTTGAACTTATCCATGTAAAATAATTGAGACTGAGTTTTTATTATTTAACCTTACTACTACTGTTGCAGGAGATGGCCACGGCAATTACCTCGCCATGACAAATCGCTTTTACCAACTCAAAATTATTCTATCGCCCCAGTTATCCCACTTAAAAATCCATTAAAATCGAAAGCATCCCCAGATGCTAACCCCATACGAACCACTACCAAATCTTTAGAGGGTACAATATAGACACGTTGTCCTTGAAATCCATCTGCAAAATAGGCATCGGTAGGTACGTCTGGCAGTTTTTTGGAGGCATTGAGCCAGAAATGGCCGCCATACAGACCTTCAGAGTTTGGTGCGGGAGTGGACACATAATCCACCCAATCTTTATCAAACAACTGGTCGCCATTCCAGTAGCCATTGTGCAAATATAGGAGTCCGAATTTCCCCCAATCACGAGTTGTTGCCCATCCGTAGGAAGAACCTACGAAATTCCCGGCGGCATCGGTTTCCAACACCATACTATGCATCCCAATACGGTCGATAAGCTTTTTATATGGAAAGTTTACGTATTCTTCATAAGTGCTAAATTCCTTCCGAAGCAAACCAGATAACAAATTGGTCGTTCCTGAAGAGTAATTCCACTGTTCGTTGGGTTTAGCATCTGCTTCCTTTTTCGCTTGTGCAGCGCTCATATCTTCAGCTAAAAAAAGCATTTTAGTAACATCAGAAATGGTGGCATAATCTTCCTCCCATTCCAAACCGCTATTCATTTGAAGCAAATTGGTATAGGTGATATTTTTGCGATCGTCATTTTGCCAAGCATCCACTGGGGCTGGGTTGCTGACTTTCAATTTTCCTTCGCATTGCAGAATTCCGTAAAGCGTTGCCATGACGCTTTTAGTCATCGACCAACCCAACAATTTTGAATCCCTGTTTAAGGAATCACCATATTTTTCAGCAATAATCTGGTCTTTATAAATCACCAAAACCGACCGTGTTTTTTGTACATCGTTGTTGGAAAAGGCTTCTTCTACCGTTTTATCAATTTGTTGGTAATTTAAATTGGAAAAAACGGTGTCTTTTTGAGGTAACTCTCCGTAAGGATAAGGCAAATTAGTCTGTTTTTGCGTTCTAGAAGGCGCTGTTGCAGCACTTATCTTTTCCAAATCGGCTTTTTTAGGCACCAACACGCATCCCAATCCTTCCCTGTAAACGGCGATCCTTTCTTGGAGTCCGTAAACGCTGGATGTTGACAGTTTATCTGTTTGGTACACCTTATTCTTTGCCAAATTTACAGGGGAAAAGTTATTATCGTGCCGTTCGGTAAATTCTTTAGTCCGATCATCGAGAAAGTTGCACGAACATACATTTTTTGCTGAGTAGCCGCTTATGATATTCAGTTTTGGATAGTTGAAATAGAATACGACAACAAGGGCAAAACATATAAGGAGAATCGTGTAGAGGGCGAAGCGTTTGAAGTTTTTCAAAATATATGATGTTTGTAATGTGTAATTAAAAATACAGAAGTTTTGAATAGTTTTAAAATTTGTTCTTCTGTAGAAACCTTTAGCACGTGTTGTTAAAAAATTAAATACACGTGTTTAAGAATTTTTCTTATCTTTATAGCGCTTAAAATTAGGTATTATGAACACAAAATTGACACTCACAATTGAACGGGAAATAATCGACCGGGCTAAGCAGTATGCCAAAGAAAAGAACAGAAGCTTGTCCGATATTATTGAAAATTACCTTAAGACTATCACTGAAAAGGAAAAAGATAGTCAAAAGGACCTTAATCCTCTGGTGAAGTCTTTAAAAGGTTCTTTTAAGATGCCAAAGGATATGGATTACAAAAAAGAGCTTAAAAATCGTCTGGAAAAAAAATATCTGTAAATGGACAAAGTTCTAATTGATACTGACGTAATCATGGATTTCTTTTTTGATAGAAAACCATTTTCAAAGTATGCTTCCGAAGTTATAAACCTTTGCGCAGAAAAAGAATTGAAAGGGTTTACCACACCTGTTATAATTTCCAATGTTTACTCTCTACTAAGAAAAACGGCAACGCACACGGTAGTGGTGGAAAAAATAAAACAACTTTTAACCATAATCGACACAGTTAAAATGGACAAACATGTTGTTTTAAACGCACTCAATTCTAGTTTCAAGGACTTTGAAGATGCACTTCAAAACTATGCTGCCATCGAAAATTCAGAAATAAAAATTATTCTCACTCGCAACTTGAAAGATTTCAAAAAAAGTGAGCTTGCCGTTTTAACCCCTGAAACTTACATCAAAGGAAAAGCAAGTAATTCTCAATAGTTAATTAATTTTGACAGGCTAATCTCTTTCGCCACACGAAGTTTCGGGAGTCAAAGCCCTTCTTTGAAGGTAGTTTTATTCCAATTAATAATTTCTTTTGTAAACTACCTCGGGGTATTCTACCCTTTGGCGGTGCCAACAAAACTTTCCTGCCTTCCCTTTTTAAGCTTCTAACTTTACCGTACTTTTGTGTTTTATCCTTTTACAAGAATAGCTATGATCGATATACAGAAAATCCGGGAAGATTTTCCCATTTTAAAAAGAAAAGTGAACGGGTATCCATTGGTTTATTTCGACAATGCTGCCACATCCCAAACACCGCAACAGGTAATAAATTGTATTGTAGACTACTATTCTAATTATAACGCCAACATACACCGCGGCGTACACACGCTTTCCCAAGAAGCTACCGATAAATATGAGCAGGCGCGTATTAAAATTCAAGAACATTTTAACGCCAAGAAAGCCAAAGAAATTATTCATACTTCAGGAACTACTCACGCTATCAATTTAGTGGCTAATGGTTTTTCCACACTTTTAAAAGAAGGCGACGAACTTATTGTTTCTGCGCTAGAACACCACTCCAATATTGTGCCGTGGCAGATGCTTTGCGAACGTACGGGAGCCAAATTAAAGGTTATCCCAATGAGTAATGACGGTGAATTGCTTATGGATGCGTATGCTGAATTACTTTCTGATAAAACAAAACTGGTATTCTGTAACCATATCTCCAATGCTTTGGGGGTTATCAACCCAATTGAAGAAATTATTGAAAAAGCACATGCGGTTGGTGCCGCTGTTTTAGTGGATGGCGCACAAGCGTGTCCCCACCTAAAACCCGATGTTCAAGCGCTGGATGTAGATTTCTATGTGGCTTCTGCCCATAAAATGTGTGGCCCAACAGGTGTTGGTATCCTTTACGGAAAGGAAGAATGGCTCAGCAAATTACCTCCCTATCAAGGAGGTGGTGAAATGATTGCTGAAGTTACTTTTGAAAAAACTACATATGCCGACTTGCCACACAAATTTGAAGCGGGAACACCAAACATTTGCGGGGGAATTGCTTTTGGCGCTGCTATTGATTACATGAATAGCATTGGTTTTGAAAACATTCTGGCATACGAAAATGAATTACTTGCCTACGGAACTGAAAAACTAAGTGAAATAGACGGACTAAAAATTTACGGGAATACTAGCAAGAAAGCATCCGTAATTTCTTTTAATATTGAAGGTATTCATCCATACGATATTGGTACCATTGTTGACAAACTAGGTATTGCCGTGCGTACCGGCCATCATTGCGCCCAGCCTATAATGGATTTCTTTAAAATTCCGGGTACCGTTAGGGCGAGTTTTGCTTTTTACAATACCAAAGAAGAGATAGACGGCTTAGTAGCAGCAGTGAAAAAAGCAAAAATGATGCTTTCATAAGTAATTTTGAGATGTCTAGAAAATTAAATTTCTAATGATAGCTTTAGACTACCGCCAAGACCTTCGTGAATAATACGCATTAATGTAGAAAGGCGAATGTCACTGGCGTTATTTTCAATTCTCGAAATATAATTTTTGGTAGTCCCAGCCTTGTCCGCTAGTTGCTGTTGAGTTAAATGCTGTCTTTTACGAGCCTCTTGAATTAGAACCCCAATTTTAAAAGCTTCAAATTCTTCTTCAAACTTTGTCCTAGACTCGCTTCCAATTTCGCCATATTGCTCGTTTAGATGGTCATCAAATGAAGTTAGTTTTTTATTTGCTTTCATAATATTCTTTTTTAAGTCTTTCTGCTCTTTTAATTTCCTTTTTAGGTGTTTTCTGAGTTTTCTTCTGAAACCCACTTAGTAAAACGACAAGATTTCCTTCATCGAAAAAACAGAAAATTCTAAAAATTCCTTTTCCTGCGGAAACACGCACTTCCCAAAGGCCATCGGTATTGGTTAAATGCTTTAAAAATTTTTGAGGTACAACTTTAGTCCTTTTTATAAATAGTAACGTCCAGTCTATTTTATTTCTCACTACCAGCGGCTGCTTTTTGTAAAAGTCCATAAAATGGTTTTCATAAAAACCTATTTTTCTATTAAAATCACTCAATCTTACCGCTATTTATTTTCAAAGTTACCTAAAAAGGTAACATTTTGCAAATACTAATCTTGGTGTTCAACAATTTTACTTCTTCACTTGCCCTTCAATTCCCTTTTCTTATTCCAGCAATAACTGTATTTTTGCAACTTCTTAGACGGATTCGTAATTTGAGAGGTCGATCAATTGTTCGTTGGGTTATAGAGACCCCTCCTTTCAGCGGGGTTAGTTCAACTTACAATTTCAGAATTCCGTTTAGAACGGAATCTCAAATTGAGTTTCACTAAAAAACAACGTGATGAAGTACAATTTCAATGAAATTGAAGCCAAATGGCAAAAATATTGGTCGAAAAACCAAACGTTTCAAGCAAATAATAATTCTGATAAACCTAAATATTATGTGTTGGACATGTTTCCTTATCCGTCTGGAGCAGGACTGCATGTAGGGCATCCGTTAGGGTATATTGCAAGTGATATTTATGCACGTTACAAACGTCATAAAGGCTTTAATGTGCTTCACCCGATGGGGTATGATAGTTTTGGATTGCCAGCAGAGCAATATGCCATTCAAACAGGGCAACATCCTGCTATTACTACGGAAACGAATATTAAGAGATACCGTGAGCAGCTGGATAAAATAGGATTTTCTTTTGATTGGAGTCGGGAAGTCCGCACATCCAATCCGGAATATTACAAATGGACGCAGTGGATTTTCATTCAGCTTTTCAATTCATGGTACAACAACGATACCGATAAAGCTGAAAATATTAAGACGCTTATTTCAAAATTTGAAGCCGAAGGGAATTCAGCAGTAAATGCCGTTCATGATGAAACGGTAGCTACTTTTTCTGCGGAAGAATGGAAAAATTTTACTTCCGAAGAAAAACAGGAAATATTACTTAAATACCGACTTACCTACTTGGCGGAGACGGAAGTGAATTGGTGCCCTGCTTTGGGTACTGTTTTAGCCAATGATGAAATTGTAAATGGTGTTTCCGAGCGTGGTGGCCATCCCGTTGTTCGTAAAAAAATGAAGCAATGGAGCATGCGTATTTCTGCTTATGCCGAGCGTTTGTTGCAAGGTTTGGAAAAAGTAGATTGGCCAGAGCCGCTAAAAGAAATTCAACGTAATTGGATAGGGAAGTCTGTTGGTGCTTCAGTTGATTTTAAAATTCTTTCAAATGATGATGTCACTTCGAGCGCAGTCGAGAAGTCACATTCCATTTCCGTTTTCACCACCCGTCCCGATACTATTTTCGGAGTTTCGTTTATGACACTTGCTCCAGAACACGATTTGGTAAGCAAAATAACTACTCCGGAACAAAAAGAAGCTGTTGAAGCCTATATTGAAGCCACTGCAAAACGCAGCGAGCGCGAACGTATGGCTGATGTTAAAACCATTAGCGGAGTGTTCACCGGTGCCTATGCCGAGCATCCTTTTACTAAAGAGCCTGTTCCTATTTGGATTGGCGATTATGTATTGGCTGGTTATGGAACGGGAGCCGTAATGGCCGTGCCTTGTGGTGACCAACGTGATTACGATTTTGCAAAACACTTTGGAATTGATATTCCTAATATTTTTGAAGGTGTTGACATAAGCGAAGAAGCTTTTGCCGATAAAGAAAATACGGTGATTGCCAACAGTGATTTCTTAAACGATTTAGGCTATAAAGAAGCTAGCAAAAAAGCCATTGAAAAATTAGAAGAAATAGGTCAAGGTAAAGGAAAAACAAACTACCGACTTCGCGATGCCGTTTTTTCGAGACAACGCTATTGGGGGGAACCGTTTCCAGTATATTACGTAAACGGACTCCCACAAATGATCGATGAAAAATATTTGCCTATTGAATTGCCGGAAGTGGAAAAATATCTTCCCACAGAAACCGGCGAACCACCACTAGGCAATGCAACTGAATGGGCGTGGGATTCGGTAAACAATAAAGTCGTTTCTAATGACCTTTGTCATGCTGAGCCTGTCGAAGCATCACAAAATGGCATTTATCCTCTCGAACTCAACACCATGCCAGGTTGGGCAGGAAGTTCTTGGTATTTTAATCGCTATATGGATGCTGGAAATACCGAAGAATTTGCCTCTCAGAAAGCTTTAAACTATTGGGAAGATGTAGATCTCTATATTGGAGGAAGTGAACACGCCACCGGACATTTACTGTATGCCCGTTTTTGGCAAAAGTTTTTATTCGACCAAGGATTGCTTCCCGTTGATGAATTTGCTAAAAAACTCATCAATCAAGGGATGATTTTGGGAGAAAGTGGCTATTTATACTCTATTACCTATCAGACCTTCTTCGAAAAAGAAAACGATCGTTTTAGTAAAGGAAAAATCTATTTTATCCCTTTTGATGCTATTAATGAGAGTGGTGAGCTCAGAAAATCATATAAAGATATTTTACGAAAAAAGAATGTTGAAAATGCTTTGCTAAAATCTAGTAACAAATCTATAGGCATTGAAAATATAATAAAAGAAGAATACTCAGTCCATAGAATCCCTACTCCCGTTTCTGCAATTGATAAGTCAAACAATTTAATTGTTGATTCATTCATTAAATGGAAATATCCAAATATAGATGAAAAATCAATTCAAGAAAAAATTCAGAATTGTATCTCTGTGGATGAGCATTTTAAAATTCAACGGGAAGTCGAAAAAATGTCGAAGTCGAAATACAACGTGGTAAATCCGGATGAAATTTGTGAGAATTACGGCGCTGACACACTTCGAATGTATGAAATGTTCCTTGGTCCGTTAGTGCAAGCCAAACCTTGGAATACAGCCGGAATTACCGGAGTTCATGGTTTTCTTAAAAAACTATGGAAATTGTATTTTGAGGATAACGGACTAAAAGTTACCGATAGCGAACCTTCCGCAGAGAGTTTAAAGAGTTTGCACAAAACCATTAAAAAAGTTGAAGAAGATATCGAGAATTTCTCGTTTAATACATCGGTTTCCACTTTTATGATTTGCGTTAACGAACTCACCGCACAAAAGTGTACCAGTAAAGCTGTTTTGGAGCCATTAGCGGTCCTTATTTCACCTTATGCTCCACATATTGCAGAAGAGCTGTGGAGTGCATTAGGAAACAGCGAATCGATTGCTACTGCTCCTTTTCCAGAGTTTGAAGAAAAATATTTGGTGGAGAGCATGAAAACCTATCCAATATCTTTTAATGGGAAAATGCGTTTTACGCTTGATTTACCTATGGATATGAGCAAAGATGATATTGAAAAAGTGGTTATGGAACATGCCAAAACCCAAGCACAATTGGAAGGAAGAACTCCGAAGAAAATAATTATTGTTCCCGGAAAAATTGTAAATATTGTTGGGTAACCTTCTTACATTACTAATTGAAAAGTGTTTTTACATTTTAGTAAAAACACTTTTTTTATTTATACCCCCCTTATTTTTATGTTTTATGCCAAAAATTAAGCATTAAATTAAAATGACCCCCTTTAAAAATAAGTAAAGTCAAAAAATAATGGTTGATTTTTTGAAATGCCCCCTGTTTAAAATAAAATTTAGATTGAATTTATAGTATATTTGCTTACAGACATTTACAAAAAGCAAGAACTATGAAAATTGGGGTGCCTAAAGAAATTAAAAATAACGAAAACCGCGTGGGAATGACACCTGCCGGTGTCTTCGAATTGGTAAAAAACAATCATGTTGTTTTTGTTCAAACTTCAGCAGGGGAAGGAAGTGGTTTTTCAGATGAAGATTATACTGCTGTTGGTGCAACCATAGTAAATTCTATAAACGAGGTATACGCACAAAGCGATATGATTGTAAAAGTAAAAGAGCCTATTGAAGAAGAATACAATTTAGTTAGGGAAAATCAAATCGTTTTTACTTATTTTCATTTTGCTTCAAGTGAAAAACTAACAAGAGCAATGCTTAACAGCAATTCAATTTGCATTGCTTATGAAACAGTCGAAGACACTGATGGGAGTTTGCCTTTGCTCACGCCGATGTCTGAAGTTGCTGGAAGAATGGCAATTCAACAGGGAGCAAAATATTTGGAGAAACCCATCAAAGGGAGAGGGGTGCTTTTAGGCGGGGTTCCTGGTGTTCCTCCTGGCAAAGTCTTAATCTTAGGAGCTGGAACTGTTGGAATACAAGCAGCAAAAATGGCAGCAGGTTTAGGGGCACACGTCACCATCCTAGATATTAACATGAAGCGTTTACGACATGTAAATGACATTATGCCAAGCCACGTTGTTACTGAATTTTCCAACGAATACAACATCAGAAAACATATAAAAACACATGACCTTATCATCGGTGGGGTGTTAATTCCTGGTGCCAAAGCTCCGAGTTTAATTACCCGTGATATGCTTAAAGAGATGCATCCTGGCACAGTAATCGTTGATGTGGCGGTAGATCAAGGTGGATGTATAGAAACCACCAAAGCAACTACACACGAAAACCCCACATATATTATAGATGATGTGGTACATTACTGCGTAGCAAATATGCCGGGAGCTGTGCCCTACACTTCTACGGTAGCGCTTACGAATGTAACGCTTCCGTATGTATTAAAACTTGCCAATTTGGGTTGGGAAAAAGCATGTGGTTTAGATTTATCACTTCAAAAAGGACTTAACGTTGTAAAAGGAACTATTCAATACGAAGGCATTGCGGAGGCCTTCGGATGGGAAGTTAGCTATTCATAATCGAAAAAATCTGTCGTAAAGTCAGTTGTTAAAACCTCGCCAAATTTGGCGGGGTTTTTGCTTTTTATATTGTAATTTTAGTATTCAGAAAAATAAAAAATCATGGGAATAGGATATTGGATTTTAATTGGCGCTATCGGACTTTTAAGTATGTACGTAAGTTCGAAACTGAAAAGCAAATTTAAGCATTACTCCAAAGTTCATTTAAGAAATGGAATGAGCGGGGCTGAAATAGCACGTAAAATGTTGGAAGATAATGGCATTTTTGATGTAGATGTAATTTCTACGCCAGGAATGTTGACAGACCATTACAACCCTGCCAAGAAAACCGTAAACCTTAGCGAAGGTGTTTACAACCAACGCAATGCCGCCGCTGCAGCTGTTGCTGCCCACGAATGTGGACATGCTGTGCAGCATGCCAAAGGGTATGAATGGTTGCAAATGCGCTCTAAACTGGTGCCCGTTGTAAGTGTGGCTTCCGGAATGTCGGTTTGGGTAATCTTTGGTGGTTTGGTATTAGGTGCTACTTCTGGTTTGGGTTATACGGTGGCGGTAATCGGACTTATTATGTTTGCCATGGGAACGTTATTCAGTTTTGTAACTCTTCCTGTGGAATACGATGCCAGTAACCGTGCATTGGCTTGGCTAAAAAATAAAAACATGCTCGCCCCTGATGAGTACAAAGGCGCAGAAGATTCTTTGAAATGGGCTGCTCGAACGTATGTAGTAGCTGCAGTAGGTTCTTTGGCTACACTCTTGTACTTTGCGATGCAAGTTTTTGGAGGGCGTGATTAGACTGAAAGTAATGTACGTAAAAAACAAATAATTACTGTCAAACTGAGCTTGTCGAAGTTTTTGAAATCTCTTTGTTGAAAGGCCTTCGACAGGCTCAGGCTGACATTTTAATCTCCTATAGACCCCAAAGGTTTTTGAAACCTTTGGGGTCTTTTTATATACTTATTTGTCGTTCAATCTGTTGGTTTAGTGAAATAAATGTTTCTGTACGGGAAACACCCTCTATCGATTGTATTTTGTGATTCAAAACATTCATTAAATGTTCATTGTCTTTACAAAGTATTTTAATCAGGATGGACCAATTTCCAGTGGTATAATGACATTCCAGCACTTCGGGGATTTCTTTTAACTGTTTTACCGCCTCGGGGTTTCGCATGGCTTTATCTAAGTAAATACCAATAAATGCCATGGTGTGATAGCCTAATAAACGCGGATTTATAACAAATTTAGAGCCTGATATGAGTCCGGAGTTTTCTAATTTTCGCAAGCGTTGATGAATTGCTGCGCCGGAGATTCCAATTTTTCGCGCTATTTCTAAAATGGGCTTTCGGGCATCTTCCATCAAATTTCTTAGGATTTCTTTGTCGATACCGTCTATTTCTACTATTTCGTTAGTGAATTTCATTTATATAGTTTTGGATACTAACAAAAGTAACTAAATAAACAATAAATTATAACCTGCCGATTAAGTTAAATCCAAGTTTTTATAACCATTCACTTTACATAATTGGTGTATCTGCCTCACATATGCGAAGTTTGTAGTCCTCTAAAAAAATTGATTTTGAATCTACTCCAGAATTTCAAACAACAAAAATTGGTTTACTTGTGGATCAAGTTGGTTAAAGTTATTATCCGAAATAAGCAACACCGTTTTATGACCATTTTCTAATGTTGGTCCGAAACAAATTCCTTCAATATTATCAATACTTTTTGAAGGCAATTTTTTGCGGAGCGATGCTAAATCGAATACCAATTTCTTTTCAATAGGTTTTATTTTTTCTTCGGAAAGATTTTCCTTTTCTAGAGAATTTTCAGCATTGGTTACATTGATTTCATATATTTTGAGTCCGTTTGCCTTTTTACCCCAACCGGAAGAATACGATCGCTCTAAAACCAACATTTTTTCAGCAGAAATCATAAAAATTTCCGAGACTCCGTTTACGGCAAAATCGCCTTTTGGACGCTTATCAATTTTATCCAACTGATATATAAATTGCCTTTGCGGATTTTCGTTTTCCCAATTGTAATAGGTAATTCGGACTGGCGAATACGTTTCAGTTGTTTTGGGTTCTTCCCCATCCTTTTTCAAAGGGAGTTCTGTAGCTGCCCAAAATCCGTCGTTATTAAAACTTCGTGCTAACCCTTCAAACGTGCCGTTGTGCCTTGGCCCCTGTTCGCTTTCCGCATAAAAATAAGATGGTATGGCGTAACTGTTTACAAAACTTCCGTCGGCAGTAGTTTTAAACAAGGATGGGTCTCTTTTGTCTTTAATGTTCCCTTCCGAAGAAAATAAAAGTTCGTTAGCACTTTGCCTATATAAAACCGCTTCCAAGTCTAAAAAGGTCGTTTCCATAAAAGGATCGTCCAGAATGAATTCAACAACCTTTTGAAAAACAACGGTGTCTATTGCGGTATCATTTATTTGAACGTCGGCCATGTAAAACCTCGGGTTTTTAGAATCATCACAAACCAAAACATACTTGTCTTCATGAGAATCGATGCCCGAAAGTCCTCCAATTTCGGTGTTGTTTAGCATTATTTTATTCGGAAAAATGTATTCGTCCAAAAACACCATTTTAGTATCCGCAGTGGGCTTGTTTTTAGTAGAAGAACAGCTGTAAATAGCGGCAAGAACTATGAAAAGAAAAAGATTATAAACTTTCATTTTACATGGATTAATTAAGCGTTTCGGTTTTAAGAATAACTTGAAATGAGTTGTTCATAAAGATATTACTCTCCCTTAAATTTAGTATTAAAATCAAGTTATATTTTACTCGATAATCGAGATTTAACTGCTCCGAAGCTTGCGTCGAAATTAAACTTGAAATTCCTTTCAATGCCTCGTGGGTCTGCCTTTGCCGGCCAGGCAGGCTCGCCCCGAGGTAGTTTACCTCACTTACTCGCCCCTTTCCAGACCCCATAAAGATTTTACAGGAATACTTCTTTAATTATCCAGCAACGTTATTCGGGTTATAACCCATGTAAGGGACTTCTTTTTCGGTAAATTTTATGTCGTGGTTTTCAAGTTCATTAAGAACGGGCTCATAAATATCCTTATGAATGGGTATAACAACACCCGTAGCTGTAATTTCCTTGTTTAGAATTTTCAAGGCGGCAATTCCCAACGGCAATCCCACGGTTTTAGACATGGCTGTATAGATTTTATCTTCGCCAATGGCCACCATGCTCGAATCGATTTGATGTTTTTTACCGTTTAGTTCGTACCCAAATTTATGGTACATTACAATCATATCCTTGTCATCTTCTTGAAGCAGCCAGTGATCTTCCAAAATTTTCTGTAAAGCTTGTGCTGGAGTAGCATTTTTAATCCCGATTTTCTTTTGGGTATCGAAAAGATCCAGTTCTACCAGCTTTTCCCACATAATATCATCTTGGTCAATCTTCAGGTAATGACGAAGTTTTAACTCCACAGAATCGGTTGGTGAATACGGCAGAAAGGAGTTTACAAACTCGCGATAACTCATGCTTTCAGAATTTTCCAATTCAAAACTATCGTCTGTCATTCCCAATTGAACAAACATATTCCAGGCTTTGGAAAAGCCAACCCGCCGAATCGTTCCGCGGTAAAGCGTTAGCACGTCTTCCAAACCATAAGCACTTCGGTATTTTAGCGAATCCCTGTTTGCGTAGCCCTCAAACTTTCCGTAACCTTCAATCTCTAAAAACTCAGTACGCCTGAATAGTTTATGGTACGGGATGTATTTATAAGTTCCTTCCTGAATAAATTTAGCGGTTCCCCCCTGCCCTGCTACAACTACGTTTCGTGGGTTCCAAGTGAATTTGTAATTCCATAAATTAGTGTCGCTTTCGGGGGCCACCAAACCACCGGTAAACGATTCGAACAAAATCATTTTTCCACCTTTGCTTCGAATGTGGTCTATTACCTTCATCGCACTCATGTGGTCGATGCCGGGGTCTACCCCTATTTCATTTAAAAAAATTAGTCCTTTTTGCTTTACCTCAGCGTCCAATGCTTCCATTTCGTTGCTCACGTATGAGGCCGTTACCATATTCTTGTTAAAATGAAGACAATATTTTGCTACTTCTATATGAAATCTTGCAGGGAGCATGGAAATAACCAAATCGGCTTTTTTTATTGCCTTTTTGCGTTCGTCCTCATCAAAAATATCTAATTTTATAGCGGTGCAATTCGGTTTCCCACTTATAAGATTTTGGGCATTTGCTAAGTTGATATCGCCAATTTCAATATGAAGATTTTCAGCTTTGGCTTTATTGCAGAGAAATTGTAAAAGATGTGAAGTGGATTTACCGGCTCCAATTAATAAGATAGTTCGCATACGGTTGAGTTAATAATTTTATAACACTAATGTATTAAAATGTTATAAATACAACAATAAGAATCATAAAAAGTTTACAAATGAACAAAGAAATATTGGTCACTGGTGCGATTCTCGGATTTTTAGCAGTGATTTTAGGCGCTTTTGGGGCACATGCTCTAAAAAATGCTTTGGATGCTGAAGCTATTAAGACTTTCGAAACCGGAGTTAAATATCAAATGTACCATGCGCTGCTTCTCCTTTTTGTTGGCAGTTCTTCCATGCTTTCTTCCGGAACAAAAAGCACGATTCTGTATTTGGTGGTTATTGGCGTAATTTTATTTTCTGGTTCTATTTACGGACTGGCAACTAATGCCCTAACCTCTTTCAACTTTAAAAAAATAGGATTTGTAACGCCTATCGGCGGGACGCTTTTAATTATTTCGTGGGGAATCCTTATTTATAAATTTATACGGTTGAAGGTTTAAGTTAGTAGGCAGGAACCTGTTTCCAATGTTCAGTTTTTTGTCTTCACGAGGGAGGCACGACCGTGGTGATCTCCCAACAGGTACTTTTCAATGTCCATTAGACAATGTTCAATTGGCAGCGCATTTTTTAGCGGCTTACTGACTTCGCTACGGACCTTGCCTGAGACATCCAGTTTCAATAATGATTCTAATTGATAAGTACAAACTAGTCACATCGAACGCAGGGAGATGTCACATTAACTTACTCTTGACGTTATTTCGACCTTCCATCAAGTAGAAATTGAACACAAAAAGTTGAACAAAGAACCAAGAACTTGAAACTTAAAACCTGAAACCATTTCGACATCCAGCTTCGGTCATCCTGCGCGTTTGCAATAAAGAACTATTTTAAATTAGAAACAGCACGGTATTCGTTGTTTTCGTCTTTTACCGTAGCCAGAAATTCCAGCATTTCTTCTGTAAGCAATAATTGGTTCTGTTTTTCCCAGAAATCCGGATTGTAGGGATACTTCAATTTAAAAATATCCCGCTTTTCGGAAACATTTGAGTTGGTATTTAGGTATTTAAAATTGTCTTGACTCGTAAGAATATAACTGCAAGTATAGAAATCTTTTTTTTCTGTTTTTGAGTTGACCACTTCTGTTTTAAAATCTACCCTGGAATTTTTAATAAAATAGCGTCCGTTTTTATGTTGACTGAAAATAGTATTCACTTGAAAATAAGGAGTGTGATATCGATATAGACCACTTTTATCAAATTCAATTTGTGGCCTATTGGAAATAACCATCCCTTCCACAATAGCATGATTTGTAGTATCTATCATCCAATATCCTTCCGATTTGTTACCACTTTCTTGAACGATGGAATCTTTGGTTACAAAATCAATTTTTACCATCGATTCGCCAATAGCTTTTATATTGGTGTCCACATACTTTCTGGAAATAAATAACATGTTAAACCAGCGCAAAATTTCATTAAAATCGTTCAATTTAAATTCATCTTCTTCTTCTTCTAAACCCGCTTTACGCATATTTAACAACTCTATTTCGAAATTTTTCTTCGGAAAAGGGTACACTTTATTTGCTAACAGCTGTTGCCTTTTTACTTTTCCTGAAAGGTCTTCGATTTTTAAAATGCTGTCGTTCTTTTTTAACACCGCCCGAAGCATAAAGCGTTCTTCAAAAGGTCTAAAAGGGTAATTAGAAGGAATGGCCTTATTTATTTTATCGAAAATGCTGCTTTCGTTTGTTACCACCACTTCATCTAAAGCAATGGAAGCCTCCGATAAAAAAATATGCTTTTTATTCTGAAGCTTTTCAAAGGTAGTTCGAAGCTCTTTATACCCCAATTTTTTTAGTATGACGGAATCTCCTTCAGAAAGAAAAAGAAAAGAACCGTCGGCATTGGTTACAGTATAATCATAGCGATTATAAACATCTACAAATTCCAAAGGTCTTTTTGAGGCGCTATCTAATATAACACCGCCAAGTTGATTTTGAGCAGTAACCGATAGCGAAATGAATAGTATAAATAATATAGAACGCATGGGTGGTTATTTAAAACCAAAATACTGAATTTAATCCATACGACAACACTTTTTATTTATGCAGATCCAACAATCTAGCAACATACTTACCAATAACATCAAACTCTAAATTAACCTCATCGCCGATGCGGTAGTTCTTAAATCGGGTATGCTGGTAGGTGTACGGAATAATGGCTACGCTAAACTCATCTTTTTTAGAGTCCACTACTGTAAGGCTGGTTCCATCTATGGTTATAGAACCTTTTTCTATGGTTACATTGTTTTTAGAAGCATCGTAAGCAAAGGTAAATCGCCAGCTTCCATCTTCTTCCACTATGTTTTTACAAATTCCGGTTTGGTCTACATGCCCTTGAACGATGTGTCCGTCTAAACGGGTTCCCATTTTCATGGCGCGTTCCAAATTAACTTCATCTCCTACCTTTAAACTTCCTAAAGCAGTCTTGTTCAAGGTTTCCTTAATTGCTGTTACGGTATATTCTTCCCCATCTAAATGCACAACCGTAAGGCACACTCCGTTATGCGCTACACTTTGATCTATCTTGAGCTCATTTGTAATACCACTTTGTATTGAGATGTCCAGATTCTCCCCTTTCTTAACAATATTGGTTACTGTTGCCAACTCTTCTATAATTCCCGTAAACATTTCTATAATTATTAATTAAATTTGTGATACCATCCGCTACAAGATTAGTCGGATACATTTAAACAAACCTACTAAAGATTACCGCAATCTACAATAGGTTATTTATAAACACAGACGTTATAGGCGCAAAACATATACTATGAATACAGATAACAGCATAAGGGTTGGAATTTCAATAGGGGATTTAAATGGGATTGGCTGCGAAGTTATTCTTAAAACCTTCGAGGACAGTAGAATGTTGGAGTTTTGCACGCCCATTATCTTTGGCTCTACCAAGGTAATAAATTACCAACGGAAAATGCTGAATATGGAGATTGTTTATAATGGTGTAGATACAGCAAGTAAAGCTGTTAGCGGAAAATTAAATGTGGTGAATGTTTGGAAAGAGACCCCAAATATAGAACCGGGAAAAGAAACCGAAGAAGGCGGAAAATATGCGTTTTTATCGTTAAAAGCAGCGGTTGCTGCCTTAAAAAACGACGAAATAGATGTGTTGGTAACTGCCCCCATAAATAAACACAACATACAATCGGAGGAATTTAAATTTCCTGGACATACCGATTATTTGGCTCAGGAATTGGAGGGGGAAGCACTGATGTTTATGGTTACGCACACCCTAAAAGTTGGTTTATTGACCGATCATGTACCGGTGAAGGATGTAAGCAAAAAAATAACTGCCAAATTGGTGGAAACCAAAGTGAATAAAATTTACAATTCTTTGGTGGAAGATTTTAGGGTTCGAAAACCTAAAATAGCTGTTTTGGGCATTAATCCTCATACCGGCGATAACGGAGTTATAGGCAAAGAGGATGATGAAATATTACGACCCATTATTACCAAAATAAACGACAGTGGAAAATTGGTGTACGGACCTTATGCGGCAGATAGCTTTTTTGGAGCTGGGCAACACCATAGCTTCGATGCTATTCTCGCCTCTTATCACGACCAAGGATTAATTCCATTTAAAACCCTTTCTTTTGGAAAAGGCGTTAATTATACCGCAGGCCTTTCTAAAGTAAGAACTTCGCCAGACCATGGAACCGCTTTTGAAATTGCCGGAAAAGGCGAAGCTAACCATAAATCTTTTGAAGAAGCTGTTTTTACCGCTATTCATATTTTTAAAAATAGGGAAGAGTATAAAGAACTTACAGAGAATCAGCTCAAGAAACAGTCCAGAAGATCTTAAGTTATATCCCCTAATGGACCACCCGTTTTTGGGAGATCAGTTTTGCTCAAAGGATAAATTTTTTCAAAAAATAGCCTCGGAGCCATCAGAGGTACTATATCTGCTTTTAAGCATCCCTATTTCACATGTCGAAATAAGCCCTTCATAATTAAATATTTACATTTTATAACTAAAACATTAGTTTAAACTAAATATTTAGTTATATTTGTGTTCTAGTTCAACTAAATAATTAGTTCATACGCCCTTCAACTTTAGAAATTTTCGGACAGGGTAACAAAAAAGTAAATATGAAACAACTTACCAAAGCAGAAGAAGAAGTGATGCACGTTTTATGGCAATTGGAGCGCACAAATGTTGCAGCCATTATAGAAGAGCTTCCAGAACCCAAACCAGCATACAACACCATTTCTACCATTGTACGGATTTTAGAAAGTAAAGGATACGTAGACCATGTTCAGGAAGGAAGGGGTTATATTTATTATCCCACGTTGAAAAAATCGGAGTACAGCAACCAGTCTATAAACAAACTGGTAGATGGCTACTTCCAAGGCTCTTTTAAAAGCATGGTTTCATTTTTTGTGAAGAAAAATGATATCAGCTTAAAGGAGATGGAGGCTATTCTAAAAGAAATAGAAAACGAAAAAGACTTATAACATGCCATACATTATCCAAACCATTGCTTTTCAATTACTGTTTTTAGTGATTTACGACTTTTTCTTAAAGAAAGAGACCTTTTTTAATTGGAATCGGTTTTATCTCCTACTAACGCCTGTTTTATCAATAATCCTTCCTTTTATAAAATTGGAAACCTTTAAAACTACGGTTTCAACAGATGCTATTTTTCTACTGCCGGAAGTGGTTGTTGGAAGTGGCTCTTCTGCGGCAGATAATACTTCCAGTTCATTAAGCTTTCTTTCAACTTGGGAATGGATTTTAGTTATTGGAAGCTTTCTGAGTTTATGCTGGTTTACATTTAAACTCGTACAAATAATACGACTGAAAGAGCGTGGTAAAACCCGCTATTTTAAAGAGTATAATCGCGTAGAAGTTCCAGAAAAAAACACCGCTTTTTCCTTCTTCAAAAACATTTTTATCGGTGCCGATTTATTACAGAAACAACACCATCATATAATTGAACACGAATTGGTTCATATAAAAGAAAAACATTCATGGGATTTAATCTTTTTTGAAGTTCTAAGAATTATTTTTTGGTTCAATCCGCTTATTTACATTTATCAAGCTAGAATTACCGAATTGCACGAGTTCATCGCCGATGCAAAAACTGTTAAAAACAATAAAAAGGAGCATTACCAACTGTTACTTCAAGAAGTCTTTAAAACAGCGCGGATCTCCTTCATCAATCCATTTTTTAATCATTCATTAATCAAAAAACGAATCGTTATGTTACAAAAATCGAAATCTAAAAAAGTATGGCAACTCAAGTATTTATTGTTAATTCCAATGGTTTTGGGAATGCTTTTTTATACGTCCTGTGAAAAAGAAGAAACTACTGTGATGGAAAACCAACAATTGTCTTTGGAAGAACAGATAAAACAGTTGGAAACTACATTGGAAGACAATGGAGAAGCGCTTTCGCCAGAATTAAGAGAGCAAATCTTTTCCCTGGCCATTAAAGCATCTAAAGGAAAATTCACATCGAATGGAGAGTTCGATCCTAATAAAGTAAAACAGGGGGCAGATGTTCCATTTACCACCATTCCACAAAAACCCATGTTTAAAGATTGCGAGGGTGTGGCTCCAGAAAAACAATTTGAGTGTTTTAAAGAAAAACTAGCTAATCATGTACGGGCTACATTTAAATATCCAGCAGAAGCACAAGCTAATAAAGAACAGGGAAGGGTATACGTAAACTTCAGAATAAATACCGATGGAAGTGTGACGGTATTAAATTCTAGAGCTCCAACAGATTCTTTAGATGCCGAGGGAAGGAGAATTATTGAAGCGCTCCCAACCTTAATCCCAGGAAAGGATCAAAACGGGAATACACATCCGGTTACTTTTGCCTACCCCATTGTTTTTAAACTAAAAGCAGACGATCCTAATCACAAGCACGATTAAATGCAAAAAATTTTTATTCAAATATTTTTAATTAGCGTATTAAAAGTCGGTGCACAAGCCCCGGCTTTTGATACTGCTAAAAATGCATTTGAAAAAGGAAATTATATAGCTGCTATTAACTTATATGCCAAAAATCCGTCCCTAGCATCCCAATTGCAAATAGCCCGGGCTTACAAAGCTTTGGGGAATTTTGATAAGGCTGTAAAACAATATTTAGCCGTCATCGCATTAGATTCCACCAATCATGTCGCCCAAAATGAACTGGGAAAATTGTATTTTAAAATTTCTGAGTTTGAAAAAGCACGGTACGTTTATTATGGGTTGGTAACGGAAGAGAATACCAATCCATTTTACTATTACCAACTCGGCCGTATAGAAAATATAGATAAGCAACCTTTTAAGGCCATCAGTTATTTTAAATCTTCCTACGAGCTGGATAGCACCAGCATTAATAATATTTATGAAATAGGAAAACACCATCTGCAGCAAAAACAATTGGATTCTGTGCATAAATATGTGGATATCGGACTAAAAATGGCGCGTAATTCTATTGATTTGAACAATTTAAAAGCATTGGCCTACTTTAACAATGGCGAAAAAGAACACGCCATCCCTTATTTCGAAAAATTACTGGAACTTAATCAGCATAAAACCTATATCTATAAGAAACTCGCCGAATGTTACGAGTTTGTATGGAGGTATGAAGACGCGTTTCAATGCTATAAAACAGTCATAAAACTAGATAATGGAGATCCTGAAGGATATCTTGGTTTAGGACATTTATATGCCCTGGAAAAAGAATATGACAGCGCCAAAATTAACTACAAGACATCGATTGAAATACAAAAGGTAAATTTTACTACAGAATATTATGCCTTAGCATCTATTGCTTTAGAGGAAAAAGACCTAAAAACAGCCATTGAATATTATAAAAAGGCGTATGCCGAAGATCCTAAAAATTACATTGCGCTTTATAGAATATGTTTATATTCTGATGAATACTACAAAGACCGGTCCTATAGATTGAAACTCTACGAAAATTATATGGATCTCTTTCCAGATACTTATTACAGCAAGGTTGTTGAAAAACGTATTTCTGAATTAAAAACAGAAATTCATTTGGGGTCTGGAAAATAAAAAATCCAGCATATCCTTCATTTTTTCCATTATACCCCAAAAAAATTGTAATTTTCGGTTTAAAACGAATTCATGCAAAAAGTTGGGGTAATTCTTTTTTGCTTATTATTGGTTTCTTGCGAGCTTTTTACTTCAAAAAAAGAAACTAAGGAAGATATAATAGAAAGAGAGCGGCAAAGTATTAATTGGAACGATGTCGACCAATACCCGTTGTTTGAAACTTGTGATGAAACAGCTCCCAGAAACGAACAGATTGCATGCTTTCAGGAAACGTTTACAGCTCATTTTTTAGCTACCCTCTCCAATAAACATTTGGTAAGCCATAAAAACCTTAACGACACCGTAAATGTACAATTGCTAATAGGTAAAGAAGGCCATATTACCATTCTTCAAATTAAAAAAAATAAGAATATTGCTAAAGAAATACCCGAAATTGATACTTTAATTGCCAATAGTGTTGAAACTTTGCCTAGGGTGTATCCAGCACTTAAAAGGAATATTCCCGTGAACATGAAAATTCAACTTCCTATAATTATAAAAGTGGAATAAGTAGCGGTATTATAACTAGCTTTGTAAAGCATATACACACAATAAATTATAATTAGCTAAACGGCTAGATAAAGTATAAACATTGTCTAAAAAAGAACGTATTATATTGGGGATCGATCCCGGGACTACAATTATGGGTTTCGGATTGATAAGGTGTAACGGACAAAAAATGGAAATCATTCAATTGGATGAATTAATACTGAAAAAGTACAAAGACCATTACCTTAAACTTCAAAAGATTTTTGAACATACTATTGGAATCATTGAAGCGTATCATCCCGATGAAATTGCGATAGAAGCTCCTTTTTTTGGTAAAAATGTACAATCGATGCTTAAATTGGGAAGGGCACAGGGAGTAGCGATGGCAGCAGGCCTGTCCCGCGAAATACCCATTACAGAATATTCGCCGAAAAAGATTAAAATGGCCATTACAGGCAGTGGGAATGCCAGTAAGGAACAAGTAGCTAAAATGCTACAAAGTTTATTATCCCTAAAAACCTTACCCGACAATCTCGATGCCACCGATGGTTTGGCAGCGGCTGTTTGCCATTTTTACAACAGTGGAAAAGTAGTTGCAGGAAAAAGCTATTCGGGATGGGATGCATTTGTTAAACAAAACCAATCGCGCGTAAAAAAATGAAAACCAATTTCTTAAGTAGTTCCGATCTTTTACAAGTAGCTTCCGAAGAAAAGCTATACAAAAAACTTGTCTTGCAATTAAATAAAGATCTTAAATTGGCAAATCATGAAGAGGAATTTGCCCTGGATATTTCTGCTGAAAAATTAAAAAGGGACCTGCATGAAATTATTTATATTCTTATAAACGAACGCTTCGCCGATTACCTTAACTTTTTATACATTATAGATGTTCCAGAGAAACAGGTTAAAAGTTTGGACGGTAATGATGTTGTACAACTTTCTGAAGAGGTAACTTTTTTGGTTTTAAAAAGGGAATGGCAAAAGGTTTGGTTTAAGAATAAGTATAAATAGTTATTTAAAAAGAGTGTAGGTAGTATTTGTTGAAATTAAAAATTTTATTTAGGTCTTTTTAAATTTCTTAAGGGTGAGAAATCACATTTTAAAAAAACATAAATTTTTTAGGTTTTACATAACTTGATAATCAATCCTGAACAATATAATCTTTGGGATCTTCCTTATTGTATTCTGGTTGAATATTAACGTGGTTAATGCCAAATTTATCGTGAAGCACTGTTTCTATTTCTTCTAAAACCTTATTGAAATGAGAAAGGGTTACATCTTCTTTAAAATCCAAATGCGCTTCTAAATGCAGCTCATCATCATTTAAGCTCCATATATGGATATGATGCAATTTGTTTACTGAAGAAATTTTATGGACTTCTCTTACAATCTCCTTAATATCAATGGTTTCAGGAGTAAAAAGCATGAGCATTCTAGTGGAATTCTTTAAAAGATCGAAACCTACAAATACCAAGTAAACCGCAATTAAAAAAGTAAGTACGCTATCCACCCAAAATATTTGATAAAACTTCATTAGCAAACCGCCTATCAACACGGCTATACTTGCCAACATATCTGTTAATAAGTGGGCGTAAGCAGATTTCATATTAATGTTTCTCTTGGCATCGTTCCGCAATAGAAAAACACTAAATCCATTAGCTAAAATTCCAAAGAAAGAAAGCCAAATCACCAAATCCGATTCAATGGTTTGCGGATTAAAGAAGCGTTTAATGGCTTCAATAATAAGTAAAATGGCGATTACAATAAGTGTGGAGGCATTCACGAAGGCGGCAATGAGCTCGGCCCTTTTATATCCAAATGTTTTGTTGGTAGAAGCTTTTTTCCCGCTTAATCTGTTGGCTATATAGCTAATTACCAAAGAAATAACATCGGTTAAATTATGTAGCGCATCCGATAATAGTGCTAAGCTTCCAGACACCAAACCGCCTACCACTTGAGATGCCGTGATAAGTACGTTTAAAAGAATAGAAATTAATAAGTTTCTACCTTTTAAAGGGACGTGATGGTGATTATGCCCGTGACCGTGTCCCATTTAGCAGTGCAACGAAATTTTATTGATTCTATTTTGGTGCCGACCCCCTTCAAATGCAGTATTTAAAAAAGTTTCTACCATTTCTATTACCTGTGGTACAGCAGTAAATCGGGCAGGAATACATAAAATATTGGCATTGTTATGAGCCCGAATAAGGGATACAATTTCTTTGTTCCAACAAAGGCCGGCACGAACCTCGGGATATTTGTTTGCGGTTATTGCCACCCCATTCCCGCTTCCGCAAATTAAAATACCAAAATCTGCAGTATTACTGGTAACAGCTTGTGCCACGGGATGTACAAAATCTGGGTAATCTACACTCGATTCTTCATCTGTACCAAAATTTTCAACTTCTATTCCTTTGTCTTTAAGGTATGCTTCCACTGCAAATTTATAGGTGGTTCCTGCGTGATCGTTTCCTAAGGCTATTTTCATTTGTAAATATTATTTAGAACAAAAATTTAATTCATTTACAAACAAAGGTAGTAAATACCTCATTTTATAATTATAAACAGTCGTGTTAATTTAATTTTACAATTCCTTAATTTTCAGTTCATTAATAAATACCCAAAATTGTTGAAATTTATGTTGCGAAATCTATTAAATAAATTTGCTTTTGTAATAACTGAACTCAATTTGTAAAATTAATTGAATTGCGCAAGTAGATTCTTTTCTTTTTAGTTGACATTTCATTAACCACTTTTCAACACTTATCAACATAAAATATCTAGGTGAATTATTAAACTTTTTCTGTTAGTTGGGTTGTTGACAACTGTGAAGAAAATCTTAAAAAATATTCTTTTTCAATGGCTTATAAATTTATCATCTGTTCATAGCTTTTTATAACTCCATATTTTTTAGGATAACTAGTAAAAGCAATTAAACTTTTACCAGCTATAAACACCCTATAATAACCATCATTTTTATTTTAAATTTTAAAGAAGAAAAAGATATATATGTTTATATAGTTAATAACTAAAATTGAATTCTACTTTTTTTGAATTTGAAAGCTTCTTTAGTTTGAAATTGTTTTAAGGTTTTATCGGAAGTCAGAGTGTAACTTAAATAACGTTTAACTGAAAAACAATCTATTAAAAAAAAAAGCTTTTGTGGAAGATGATGCCTAATATGGATTTTTGAAAGAGAATCCTTTAAATTTGTAATAGTTTTTCAATTTTACTAAACTATTTTTAAATGGGAATCAGGTCGGTCTAAATCTTTAATGAGTTCTTTTACATAGGTTTCGTAATCTATGTGAACGTAGAGTTTAATACCGCCGATGGCATTGGAGTAAAAAGGGGATATACCGATGATGGTTTCATTTTCAAAAAAGAACGGAATATCTTCATCTTGAAGTAAAAACTTAAGAACGATATATTCGTGTGAATAGGTATAAGTGGCAACCAAAACAAAATTCTTCATTCTGAGATGGATTAATAGTCTCTAAATAAGACGGTTTAAATAAAAGTAGGTAAAATTTCGGTCTAAAAGAAATCTAAAAGCCCGAACTTTGTGTAAATAAAAACTAATGAGCAGAAAAAATTAAAGTTAAGATTAATACCTGCTCGATGTTACATAATGTTTTAAGAATGAAAGCTGTGCAGCGAAGCATGTTTTTTATGGTTCTGCTGAATGGATTTTGCGGTTTCCTGTTGTTCTTTTTGTTCTAAAGAGTAATTTATATAACTAACGAACGACAAGACCCCAACAATAAAAACGAGGATAAAAAAAAGCACTATTTTATAAAATTTCTTCAACTGCTTACTATGGTTTGCTATTTTATAGACGATGCAAAAGTAGTATTGTTACAGAATATTTAATAAAATTTTAACTTTTAAAATTAATTAGACAAGTACTATAATAATTTGTACTTTACTGGAAGAATAAAAATATATGACGAAAAGAAAAAAAAGAGCCCAGAAACAACAGAAAAATGAAATTACCAAAGGGATCTTTACAGTATTGGAAAGTAATAGAGAACAGAGTTTTAACTATAAGCAAATAGCAGCAAAACTCGACATAAAAGATACAAGTGGTAGAAATTTATTGATCAAAAGACTTGGTCAACTTAAAGAAAAGAAGAGAATAGAAGAAGTAGAAAGAGGAAAGTATAAAGCCATACCATCGCAAAATTATTATGAGGGAGTGGTAGACATGACCGGTAGAAATAATGCTTACGTGGTTTGCGAAGACCTGGATAGCGATGTGTTTGTTCCGTTCAATCTTTTAAATAAAGCGCTGCACGGCGATGTGGTGGAGGTATATGTTTTCCCTAGAAGGCGCAGCGGTAAAAAGCTCGAAGGGGAAATTACCAAGATTATAGAGCGTAAGAAAACCACATTTGTGGGAATAGTACAAATGCAAAAGAATTTTGCTTTTGTAAATCCTACAGATTTTAAAATGTATACCGATATTTTTGTTCCTAAGAACAAGATTGGGGATGCAGAGCACGGGGAAAAAGTAATCGTGGAAATTCAAGATTGGCCTAAAAATGCCGATTCCCCTTATGGAAAAATAGTTCAGGTTTTAGGAAAACCAGGAGAACACGATACCGAAATTCACGCCATTTTAGCCGAATATGGATTGCCTTACAACTTTCCAGAGGAAGTAGAACACTACGCCAATAAATTGGATACTTCCATAACAAAAGAAGAAATTGCCAAACGTAGGGACATGAGAGATGTTCCCACTTTTACAATAGATCCCAAAGATGCTAAAGACTTTGATGATGCTTTGTCGTTTAGAATTTTAGAAGATGGAAATTACGAAGTGGGAATTCATATTGCAGACGTTTCCCATTATGTAACCCCAGATACTATTTTAGAGGAAGAAGCTTATAACAGGGCTACTTCTGTGTATTTGGTAGATAGGGTAGTACCTATGTTACCAGAAATTCTCTCCAACAATGCATGTTCCTTAAGACCCAACGAAGAAAAATATACGTTTTCTGCAGTTTTTAAGATGAACAAAGATGCGCAGGTTTTAGATAAATGGTTTGGGCGCACGGTTACTTATTCCGATAGGCGTTTTGCTTATGAAGAAGCACAAGCTATAATAGAAAACCAAAATAACAAAGTACCGGTAGAGGTTTCCCTTACTGGGGAAGATTATGAGGTAGAAGAACATATTGCCGATGCTATAATTACTTTGGATAAAATGGCTAAATTGATGCGGAGCAGACGCTTGGCTGCTGGGGCTATTTCTTTTGATAAAGTGGAAGTGAAGTTCGAACTGAATGATAAAAGCGAACCGGTAGGAGTTTATTTTAAAACGGCTAAAGACGCCAATAAACTTATTGAAGAGTTTATGTTATTGGCCAACAGAAAAGTAGCCGAATTCATAGGAAAACAAAAGAAAACTTTTGTATACCGTGTTCACGATGAGCCAGACGATGAAAAATTAATGCTGCTACAAGGTGTTATTTCCAAGTTTGGTTATGGTATTAATATGAAGAGCAAAAAGACCATTTCCAGCTCTTTAAATAGCTTATTGGAGGAAGTACAAGGTACCAAAGAACAGAATTTGGTAGATACGCTTACAATTAGAACCATGAGCAAGGCTATTTATACTACTGATAATATTGGACATTACGGACTTGGATTTGATTTTTATACCCATTTTACATCGCCTATTAGAAGATATCCAGATGTTATGGTACATAGATTGCTACAGCATTATTTAGATGGTGGGGCCTCGGTAAATGAAGAGAAGTATGAGGAGAAATGCAAGCATTCCTCTAGCATGGAATATTTGGCCACTAGCGCCGAAAGGGATTCTATAAAATACATGCAGATTAAATTTATGGAAGGGCGCTACGACGAAGAATTCTTGGGTGTTATTTCTGGAGTGACCGAATGGGGAATTTATGTAGAGTTGGTGGATAATAAATGTGAAGGTATGATTCGAACCCGGGATATTAAAGACGATTACTACGTTTTTGATGAAAAACAATATGCCCTGGTTGGCGAAGTTACCAAAAACACTTATCAACTTGGAGATGAAGTTTTTGTAAAACTTAAAAGTACCGACTTGGTAAAAAGACACTTAGATTTTGAACTTACTGGGAAAAAGCAGTAATCAAAATTTTGATTTTTACTTCGTAATCTTCAGACGGTTTTGATATTTAGTATCTCTAGGATATGTAAATCTTATAGGGACTGCTTTAAATGATATCCAGTAAACGGAATAATTGATATTTGGTTTAACAATTTTTATCATTTTAAATTTTAATCCTTGCCATAATCAAGATTATCTTTACATAAAACATTATAAATTAATCTTATGAAAAATATATTTTTTACCACCTTTATTTTGTTAACAACCATAGTTTTTGCGCAGGATGAAGTAACCAAGGAATTAGGGGAGTATCATGAAGTAAAAGCCTACGATGGACTTTCCATTAAAATAAAAAAATCGGATGAAAATAAAGCCGTCATTACAGGGAAGCATGCCGATGATGTTGTTTTTGTGAATAAAAAAGGAACTCTTAAAGTGCGAATGAAAATTAATGAAGTCTTTAAGGGATATAACACTTTTGTGGTTCTACACACAAAGGATCTAATTACCTCTTATGATGCAAATGAAAATGCCTTTATTTCTTCAGATGAAACCCTCAAGCAAGTAGATTTGGAATTAAACGCACAGGAAGGCGCTAAAATAGATTTTGATATCGAGGTGCAGCGTTTGGAATCTAAAGCAAGTACAGGCGGTGTAATTACCCTTATCGGTACAGCCAAGAATCAAGAGGTGAGTATTAATACTGGAGGACGATTTGAAGGATCTGATTTAATTTCAGAGCAAACAGACGTAGATGTAAAAGCTGGTGGGGTTGCAGATGTAAACGCAAGTGAATTTATAGACGCCGATGTTAAAGTAGGAGGAACCATCAATGTGTACGGAAACCCAAAAGTTTTGGAAAAGCAAACTTTTGTGGGAGGAACCATTAATGAGAATCCATAAAAAATACCCATTATAAACATTTAAAATCATCATAATGACCAATAAGTTATGATGATTTTTTATTTTTGAATAATCGATCAACCGACCGTTTTAAAACTTACTGATTAAAATTTTGTAAATTCTGTTTCAGGAATCAAATTCTTGAGAATATTCATTTAGATGATTGAAGATGTTTTTTCGGCAATACCATTAGGAATTCTTTTGGCTTTTACCATTGGTCCTGTATTTTTTGTGCTACTGGAAACAGGCGCTATAAAGGGGTTTAGGGCTGCGATAAGTTTCGATGTGGGTGTGGTTTTAGGAGATGTTGCCTTTATTTTAATTGCTTATTACAGTACAAATAAGATTCTTCATAAAATTAAAGATGATCCTTCCTTGTTTATTTTTGGTGGTATGTTATTGGTTACCTATGGGGTAATTTCTTTCCTTAAAAATAAAAGCGACTACAAAAAGGATATTCGAAATGCCATCAATCAAGTTATGGTAAGAAGCGATTATTTCAGGTTATTTTTTAAGGGCTTTTTGCTTAATTTCATCAATGTAGGGGTATTGGGATTCTGGCTCGGGATCATAATTATTTTTGGTCCTAAATTAGAAATGAACGATGAACGTATCTTTGTGTTTATATCCACTATTTTAATTACGTATTTAGTGGTGGATTGCATTAAAATTTTATTGGCCAAACAATTAAGGAATAAGCTTACACCAAAACGTATCTTTAAAATAAAAAGGGCTATAAGTATCGTTTTAATAGTTTTTGGAGTTGTATTGATGTTACAAGGGTTTTTTCCAGAAGAAAAGGAAAAATTGGAAAACGTAATTGAAGGATTAACCAATATTGATTATGGAAGTTTCTAAAGATCTATTACCAGTAATCGCATTGCTTATATTTATCGGTATTACATTTCTGTTTAGTTTTTGGGATAAGGTTTCATCTTGGGGCGGAAATACATCCTTTCTAAGGAATCACTTCCAAGGTACTTTTGTAAAACATATGGTACCTATAAGTTTATGGGTTATTACTGTATTGGAGTTGGTTGCAGGAGTAGGGGCTATTTTAGGAATTTTCTATTATGTTGCTGGTGATAAGGAATTAGCTCTGTACAGTGTTTGTATAGCGCTGTTGGTGTTGTTTATTTTTTTAATTGGACAACGTATCGCAAAAGATTTTGATGGAGCTATGAAAATCGTGGTATATTTAATACCAACCATGTTCTGTTTGTATTTGCTAACACAATAAATGAACTCCTCAAGTGTCTATTTATAAAAAAGTTTGTTTGACACCTTCCCGAACGGATAACCAGAAATAGTTAAAAAATGATTTCTGTTTGTTCCTTTGAATTTCAATAGAAACTTCTTTATTTTTTAGCTTGTCTTTGGGTACAAATACGTTGGCTATCGAGGTAACAAATTTATTTACAACGTTTTGATTTTCCTTTAGAATACTTATTTTAAAATCCTCATATGTCATCATAAAGGTACCATTGGCGTTATTTTCGTTGGCATAAACATCAAAAACAATACTATCTATAGACCCTTCTGTTTCTACGTTCATATTAGGTTTTATAAATTCATTTATTTTATCAGCATTTAAATGTTTCATGTTTCCGTGAAGTGTAAAATAGTCGGCTTTATTATTTATATCGAATACCCATAAAAGTTTGAAATCGGCATCTCCCATAAATTTAGATTGAATGTCGATGTTCGTTTTTCCAGAACCTTCCAATGTATTAATATTTTTAATAATACTGTTTATTTGTGTAAAGGTTATACTACCGGGTTGATTAAAGTTTTTAACCCTTTCTACGTATTTTATTTGGGTGTTATGGATGTTTATCGTATCTATCTTAAGGTCAAAAGGCAGGTTTCTTAGTGCCTTGCTGTAAAGTGGTTTATATTTGGTAGGTTCTGGTAATAGTTTGTTTTTATAAATTTCCAGATCCCCTTTATAGATATCAATGGTAGAGGAGGAGAATAAGGATTTTTTTGAACTGGATTCCTTCGAGTATTCTTTTATATTTAGGGAATCGATGTTTAAATCAATCCAATCTTTTTGAACTTTTATATGTTTCTGTAATTCCTCTTTAGAATACAGGGTTTTTATTCCTAGCTTAGTAGTTTTTATAGTGGAATTGTCTGCGGAAAGTGTTGCAATCTTGAAATTCAAGTAATCATTTATAGGAAGTGTTATGTCTTCGCAGTCAAGCAGCACATTCTCGTAGGTTAATTTTTGTTTTTCAACGGTATTAAAACGTACATTAGACAGATTCAGATTTATTTTTTTTACCTCAATAGGTCCTTTAGTAGTGTCTGTAATGTATTGTAAGCGGGTATTCTTAATTTTTACATCAGCTATTTGTAAAGTAAATTTTTTAGATGTATCATCTTTCTTTTTGGATTCCCTCTTGGTGAAAAATCCTTCTCCTTCATTTAAGGTAATGCTACCAATTACCAAACTATCGGTATGAAATAGGTTTCCGAGGAAAATATCGTTAACTATAATATCTTTAATTCGGGCAGAATCCCCTTTTTCTGAAGTGATTCTGATATTGCTTAAACTAACTTTTCTGGAAATAAGGTTTACGGAAGTTTCTCCAACTTGAAACGAATAGTCTGAACTATTGTTTTCAATTTTATTTTTAATAAAATGTGCTAAACCGATGTTGGCGGCTAAAATAAGGAGTGCAAGAACTCCGGCAACAATAAGTAGAATCTTTAAAGTTTTCTTTTTCAATCGGTTTTGTATTTTTCTTATCAAAAGTTAAGATACAAAAAAAGGCGCTGTATTAAAGCGCCTTAACTGTTTGTTGGGTATAAATCTTAATTATTTGCTTTTGTATTCTTCGTTTATTTCTTTTAAAACTTCCGAAGTGATATCTTTAGACTCTTCTCCGTAAAGAACACTGCCAGCTTCGTTGGAACCTAAAACAAAAGTATATCCTTTTTCTTTCCCGTAGTCTTTTACAAAAGTTCTTACTTTTTTAATAAGGCTGTCAATCTCTTGCTGACTTTCTTGTGAAAGTTTTTGCTCCTCCATTTGAAGTTGCTGACTCATAGCTTGTCTTTTTTGCAGAAGGGAATTGTATTTTTCCTGTGCTTGACTTTGGGGTAGACTTTTAGCTTCAGCTTCAAAAGATTGCGCCTCACTTTGGAAAGCACGCGATAAGCTATCGGTTTTTTTATCGAACTTTTCGATCTTTCCTTTGTATTTTGCTTCTATATCTATTTTTTCTTGATATTCGTTTATCAGTTTTGTGTTATCTACAAACGCTATTTTATTTTGTTGGCAAGAAATTGCCATAATGCTTAATGCACCAATTAAAATTAATTTCTTCATTTTTTGTGTTTAGATTTTGATTCAAGCAAAAATAGAAAAGTTATGTGATTTTTATCTTTTTGCTGAAATTAAATTAAATATAGACGAAAACAATTATTTTTAGAAAGTGAATAGTATTTAATTATTAATAAAGGGGTTTTATTGTTTAATTTAAAGGATTTTCAAGGACAATACTGGTATTTGTCTCATTAAAATATTGAAATACCTTCTAAAAGCTTTAAAATGCGTTTAAGGTTGTTTTTTACTTATATAAATCAATGATGAGTAATCACCGGATGATTTTGCCATTAAATTAGATTTCATCCCAATATAAAATGCTTTGAACCAATTTTGTTTTCCTGTTTTTATTTTTTCTGATAAAAGGCTTACATAAAATGAATCAAAAACTAAAGGTAGGATTTTTACTACAAAAAGATTTTTACACTGAAGAATCTCCCTCATTGAAATTTTATTGAAGTGCCATAAGTGACGTGGAACATCATAAGCGGCCCAGGCTTGTTTGTAATGTTTTGCATCGTAAGATTCATAATTTGGAACTGCAATTATTAGAATGCCATTATCGGCTAATAGATCTTTTATTTTGCTTAATTCATTGTCAATATTTGGAACATGTTCTAGCACATGCCACATCATGATAACGTCAAACTTTTGTTTTCCCAATTCATTTATATCGGACACTACGTTGTTTCCTTTTTTAATGGAAAGGGAACGTGCTTGATCGTTTGGTTCGGTACTTACACAGGTATATGAATTTTTTAAATATTGTATAAGATCCCCAGTTCCACTTCCAATATCTAAAATGGTTTTGGCTTCGGGGTGATATTTTTGAATTAATTTTTTCTTCTTTTTTAAAGAGTATTTTTTTACAGCTTGATAAATTTTATCTGTAAATGTTTCCTTCGAGTCTGTATGCGAAATGTATTCTTCACTCTCATAATACTTATAAAGTGTTTCGGGAGATGGTGGAGGAGTTGTCTTTAAAAGTCCGTTAATATTGGTAGTTTTTATTTCAAAAACTTCACCAGAAACTAAATGATCTTTAACAGATATATATGTTTTGTCTTCTATTTTTGTTTCCATATAAATTTTAAAAATTGCAAGATAATATTTATTAAAACAAAAAGGGTTCCACGTGGAACCCTTTTTAAATTTCTCTTATAAAACTATATTTTATCTTCCCATATAAACTAGCATAACACTAATATCACTTGGAGAAACTCCGCTTATTCTTGATGCTTGCGAAAGTGTTCTGGGTTTAATTTTTTTGAGTTTTTCTGCCGCTTCAAAAGAAAGGGATTTTACTTTCATATAATCAAAGTTCTCGGGAATCTTTATTTCTTCGAGTCTGTTTAGTTTGTCAGCATTGTTTTTTTCCTTTTCAATATAACCAGAATACTTCACTTGAATTTCTGTTTGGTCTAGAACTTCTTGGTCTAAATTGTTTTCTTGAATGTAATTCTCTACTTCTTCAATTTGTCTTAAGTGATCTAAAGTTACATTTGGCCGAGCAAAAATCTTGAACATTTTATCAGATTGTTTCATAGGGGCAGAGTCAATTTCTTCCAAAATCGGATTTATAACTTCGGGTTTGACGCTGGTTTCCTTGAAGAAGTTTACAAAAGCATTCGAATGTTTTTGCTTTTCTTCCATACGTTCCATTTGCTTTTCTGTGGCCAAACCGATTTCATAACTACGTGGGGTAAGTCGTAAATCGGCATTGTCTTGCCTTAATAGAGTTCTATATTCTGCCCTAGAAGTAAACATTCGGTATGGTTCTTCCGTCCCTTTTGTAATAAGGTCATCTATTAGTACTCCTATATAAGCTTCGTTTCTTTGTAAAATAAATGGATCCCTTTCTTGAACTTTTAAGCTTGCATTGATACCGGCCATGAGTCCTTGGGAGGCTGCTTCTTCATATCCCGTTGTTCCGTTAATCTGACCAGCAAAATATAAACCTTCCACTAATTTGGTTTCTAACGTATGTTTTAATTGTGTAGGAGGGAAGTAATCATATTCTATAGCATAACCTGGTCTAAAGAATTTTACGTTTTCAAAACCTGCGACTGATCTCAATGCTTTAAACTGGACATCTTCTGGTAATGAAGTTGAAAATCCGTTTACATAATATTCTACGGTGTCCCAACCTTCAGGTTCAATAAACATTTGGTGACGGTCTTTGTCCGCAAAACGGTTTATTTTATCTTCTATGGAAGGGCAATATCTCGGGCCTATACTTTTTATTCTTCCATTGAACATCGGAGACCTATCGAAACCTTCGCGAAGTAAATCATGAACTTGTTCGCTCGTATATGTCATATGACAATCGCGTTGTTGACTCAACGGTTTTGTTGCATCTGAATAAGAAAATTTTTCTGGTTTTTCATCCCCCGGTTGAACGGTCATTTTGCTAAAATCCAATGAACGGCCATCTACACGGGGAGGGGTTCCGGTTTTCATACGGCCGGCTTCAAAACCACAATTAATTAAATCTTCGGTAATGCCAGTTGCTGCTCTTTCGCCAGCACGACCACCACCGAATTGTTTTTCCCCAATATGGATCAGTCCATTTAAAAAGGTTCCGTTGGTTAAAACAACCGATTTACATTTAACTTCTATGCCCAAAGAAGTTCTAACGCCTACAATTTTTCCGTTTTCTATCATCAGTCCAGAAACCATTTCTTGGTAAAAATCAAGATTAGGTGTCTGTTCCAACATTAATCGCCATTCCTCTGCAAAACGCATACGGTCGCTCTGTGCTCTTGGAGACCACATGGCAGGACCTTTAGATTTGTTAAGCATTTTAAATTGAATGGCAGTCCTGTCGGTAACGATGCCAGAGTAACCACCCATGGCGTCAATTTCCCGAACAATTTGTCCTTTAGCTATTCCTCCCATAGCTGGATTACAAGACATTTGGGCAATGTTTTGTAAATTCATTGTAATGAGTAGGGTAGATGAGCCCATATTTGCCGCAGAAGCTGCAGCTTCTGAACCGGCGTGCCCACCACCTACAATTATAACATCGTATTCTTTATCAAACATAAAAAAATGATTTTCTAAATTTTTGGATTTCGTTCCACGTGAAACAAGGTTGTTAAACCCTATTGTTTCTACGTTTATTTGAGTAGTCTAATTGATTAGGGATTTCAACTGTTTAAAACAATGCAATTTTTTCTTCTTCCTTGGAGCGCATTATTGTTGTATCTTCTATGGTTTTATCTTTATAACCGCAGTAATGTAAAATACCGTGTGCCATAACTCTTTTTAATTCCATTTCGAAATCTACTTGATATTCGTCGGCATTTTCCCGAACCCTTTCAATCGAAATAAAAATATCGCCAGAAATGGTGTGGGCGTTAGAGTAATCGAAACTTATTATATCTGTTAAAGTATCATGATTTAAATATTCCACATTTATTTTATGTAAATAGGCATCATCACAAAAAATGTAGTTTATTTCTCCTTCATTTTTACTTTCAGATTCCAATAACGTTTTAATCCAATTCCCATAAATTTCTTCGTTATCAATTTTAAATTCCGTTTCGTAATTAAAACTAATCATCTCCTTTAAAATAAGCGTTTACTTTTTGCTTGTAATTTTGCCGCAAAGGTAACGCTTGTCTATTTAATATTTCAACTTCATTAAAATATTGTTGTATTTCAGGTAAATTATTTGTAGAAGGAGCATCGTATTCTTTGGTGTTTGTTCTGCTTTCTCTTTCTTTTTTCTGCCCCTGTTCAAAAGAAGCATTTTCTAATTTTAATAATTGATGTTGTAATTGCATCATTTTTTGCTGGGTAGCGTTGGTAAAACCTTTTTCCAATAAATCGTTTTCAATTTGCTCCATTTGTTTTGCCAAAGATTGAGCTTGTTTTTTATCGCCGGCACCAGTTAAATTATCTAATTGTTCCTCTAGCGCATTCCGCAATTGTTGTTGTTGCTTATAAATTTCAAACAATTCTTTTGACATTTCTTCGCCGCCATACCCATTTTGACGTTGGCCTTCGCCTTGTTGTTCTCCCGGTTTTTCGCCTTCTTTTTGTCCATCCTTGTTTCCTTCGGATGGCTTTTTACCTGCTTCCCCCTTTTTCATCCCTTCTTCCATTTTCTTATTAAGTTCTTCTTGGGATTGTATGATGTCTGGTAATTGAAAGTTATTCGGACTCCCACCGGATTGTCCCGACGACATGCTTTGCTGCATATTATCTAGCACATCGCTCAAAAAATCGGCTAATTCGTTGGCGGAAGTTAAGGTGTATTGTTGATTGGCAACACCTTGATAAAATTGATTTTCTGCAAACTGTTCTAAAGTTTTATCGATGTGGTAGTAGACATTGGTTACATTCTCATTTATTTTTTCTGAAATCTTAGGTTGTCTTAAGGACAAAGCAAATAAACTGTCGTCCACATGCTCGAACAATGTTCTTAACTCATTCTGTTTTTTTAAATATACCGATAGGTTTGAACTTTCTGTATTATATGATTGTATACGCTCCATAATGTCCTCTTGATCGAAAGAAAAAACTAAAAGATTATCTAAAATTTGACGCAACATCTCCATATCCTCTTGCATCCCTTCTTGACTGCCAGCCTGCATCATTGCTCCCATTTGCTCACTCATCTGCTTCATTTTTCTCGCAGCATTTCGCTGTTTCTGCTTGGCTTCGCTTTCGGACTTTTTAGAATTGTTTTGTTCGTCTTCAGAGCTCCCATTATCCTCTTTTTTCTGCTCTAGCTTGTCTTTGGCTTCCGTTTGTTCTTTGCTCACTTCTTCGGCTAGCTTTTTATCGGTGCCCAGCTCCATAGGTTTTTGAAGGTCTTGGTTTTGCTGCTCCAAAATTTGGAGCTCTTCTTTAATTTTATCGAAATCTTTGTTTAAAGAACCCTGCTTATCGGCTGTGTTCTCTGCGCCTTCTTTTTTAGAAAGTGCATCCTGCTTCTCAGATAGATCCTTTAAATCATTTTTTAATTTTTCTGCTTTTGCCGAGGTATAGTAGCGCTTGGTTAATTCTAAAATTTGTTCAAGGCTTCTACTGTCTTTCTTTTGCTGTTTGGCTAACTGTTCCAGGCGTTCTGCCAACTCTTCTTTGTTAATTTTGTCAGAAATTTCTTTCAACTCTTCCATCAATTTTTCATTCTTCTCCAAGGCTTTTTTCTGTCTCTCCAAACGCTCTTGTAACAACTCGTTGAACTCCGATTTTTCTTTATTTTCCTTCTGAAAATCATTTAGGTTTTTCTCAAGCTCATTCTGGTATCTTTGCATTAATTGATCTTGTTGTTGGCGGCGTTCCAAAAAATTATCAATCTTCTTTTTATCATTAAAATTTAGCTGATTCTTTTGTTTATTGGTTTCAGAAATCTCCTGTAATTCTTTATCGGTTTTATCTATTTCGCTTAAAGAGTTTTGTATATCGTTTATATTTTCTTGTTGTTTGGCCAATTGAAGCTCCTTAATTTCTTTATCGGTGAGTTTACGATAGGAGAAAACTTCACTTTTGCTGCTCTTGCCTCCATGCAGCGCGTCGTTATCGGTAACTTCAAAGTAATACTCGTAGGAAGTTCCTTTTTTAAGCGGAAGATTTCCAGGGAAATCATATCCAAATTCCTGGAAACTACCTTTCTTAATAGGAATGTTCGCCCTTTTAATACTGTCCGTGTTTGTGGGATAGTAGACTAATTTCAGACTTCTCACTTCATAATCATCTGACACTTGACCCAAATACAATTTTCTATTTATCGCAGTGCTGTCCACTTTTTCATTGACGGTTATCTCTGGATATTGATCCTTGATGACCGCAAGCGAGTATCCCAAACGTTCGTAATCTTTTAAATTTTTATTGCTAGTGGCAATAGTGTAATCCAGATTGTTGAATATTTTTTTTGAAAGTTGAAATTCAACCGCATTCTTTAAAAATTCAACCGTGGTATCGGGCAGTTTTAGAGAAACATTATCTGTTCTTTCGGCATTTAGGAGCCAAGTGACTTCGGTACCTTCTGGAATGGTTGCGTTTCCAGTGCTTTCCAAAGTTTGCGATGATTTTTGGGTGTACTTGGGATAATCCAATTTCATCTTAAACGATTTTAAGGACGGCGTTGCAAGAACCTCTAGGTTGTAAGGTTTAGAAGTTACTTCATTGGCCATCAACTCAAAATCTATATTACGTTGTGGTTGCTGAAAAACATATTCAAAGACACCTGTTTGCCTTTGTTGCATAAAGAAAAGGTTACCATTTACTTGAATTTGAACATTTTCAGGAGCAATATCGCCAGCTGTATTTACAAGTAATTTAAAGTCTTCCCCTTGGATGGCCTGCAGGGAATCGTTCATAACCAAAAATTGAAAAGGGGCAGGCGGCTCATAGGCAGTTTTATAGTCGACCACCCGCTTGTAGCTATCCGTAAAAATATTCAGCTTGCCAAATAATATAACGATGAGTATAATTACAACAGGAATAAGGGTATACCACGCATAACGTAGATTCGATTTAAAATTAATAGCGGTTTGAAAGGGTATAGGGGATAACGCTGCACTTTTTTGTTCGATACTGGCCAATAGCAAATCAGATTTTACTGAATTTTCTGAAAGTTGGAGTAAATTAAGTAGTCTATCGTTTACTTCTGGAAAGTGGTTTCCAATAATTCCTGAAGCCGTTCTATAATCAATTCCCTTTCTTATTTTAAAAAGGTACAGTAGAGGAATGACAATAAATTTTATAAATAGAAAGAGCTCTACCCCTATAAAAAGCCAAAAAAGAATAAGCCTTCCAGTTGTGCCAAGCCACAAAAAATATTCCAATAATACAGTAACAATAAAGTAGAGAAGTCCGATCCCAATAAAAAGAAGCGTTCCCTTTATCAGCTCATTTCCGTAATATTTTTTTAGAAAAACCTCTAACTTTTGTTTAATGATCTCAATTGCAGGCATAAAACTAAATTTTCTAGTGCTAAACAAACCACTAAGGTAAAAATACAATTTGTTTTGCATTGTAAATCAGCATTTTTGATAACCCCTTGTTAAAATAATGTCCTTAGTGGGGCCATTCTTTATAATTTAGGATTTTGCATCATATGAAATTATTGAATCAATAGAAATTTTATTTATATTTAATGGATTTATTATAAAAGAACACCAATGTTTAAGGATATAAAATATTTAACTGCTTTTTCCATTCCCATTACTGCAGTAATCGGCTTGTATTTTGGTGGGATCTTAACTTTTTTAACTCCTCTTTTTGCCTTTGGCTTTATTCCGGTGGTAGAAATTATACTTCGGGAAGATTCCAGTAATTATTCAGCGGACGAAAAAGAAAGCAGGGTAAAATCTTCTTTTTTCGATTGGCTTTTGTATCTCAATGTTCCCATTGTTTTTGGAATATTGCTATATGCCCTATCCATAGTAGCTACAGGGGACTACACAGGTTTAGAATTTGTAGGGATGATTTTAAGTACTGGAATTGTCTTGGGTTCCAACGGGATAAATGTGGCTCATGAATTGGGTCATCGACATGGAAAGGTGCAACGCTTTTTGGCAAAAATGCTATTACTACCATCGCATTATATGCATTTTTATATTGAGCATAACTTTGGTCATCACTTAAATGCCGCCACACACGAAGATCCGGCTACTGCAAAATACAATCAAACTATCTATGCTTTTTGGTTTAATTCCATAATTGAACAATATAAAAGTGCCTGGAGCATCCAACGGAATCTTTTAAAAAGAGAAGGGAAATCCTTTTTTGCGCTTGAAAACGATATGTTTTGGTACCTCTGTGCACAAATATTTTACTTAGTGTTTGTATCGATATTTTTTGGATGGATAGGCTTTGCTTTTGTGGTATTAAGTGGAGTAGTTGGATTTTTATTGTTGGAAACCATCAATTATATTGAACATTACGGACTTTTACGCCATAAAAGGGAATCTGGCCGCTACGAACGGGTTAAAGAAGTACACTCTTGGAATTCCAACCATGTGTTGGGCCGAATGATGTTGTATGAATTAACGCGCCACAGCGATCACCATTACCGTTCTTCAAAAAAATATCAAGTTTTAGAGTATCACGACATCAGTCCGCAAATGCCTTATGGCTATCCCACCTCTATGGTTATTGCTTTAATTCCGCCATTATGGTTTAAAATTATGAATCCTCGCATTCCAAATGAAATGAAACCCAAAGCAGCTGCATAAAGGGTTTAAAAAGGATGCTTATTACTTCGTCATCATTTATTTAAAGTTTTTATTCTATTTTTATGCAATGTATTTTCGTTGGGACTTTCCGTGTTTATTTCTTCGGAAATATATGCTTGTCGTTATCATGAAATTGTACGGTGTAAAGTAAAATAGCAATCTGTTTTATAAAAATGCAGCGAATTGAATTACGCGCAGGGATAATTACTAGTCAATTATTTATAAACGAACTTAGGATGGTGTTTGCTTCTATTTGATTAAAATTATGAATAAAGAAGAAACCGATAATATAGAAGTATATGCCTTAGTTGGGGTTGTAGCCATTATTGTGTTTTTTGGCTATGATGGGTTTTTCTATGAAGGAATAAGACCAAACGAAATTGGAGGTAGTTGGAAAAGTAAGTTGGGAGGACTTTTAAGGTGGTCAATATGGAAAATAGGTGAAGACTATATTTGGATAAATGTGTTTTTTAGAGGGATGTTTTTAATAGTTGCGTTATGGATGGGATATAAAATATATAAAACACGTTATCAAAAAAAAAAGTAATTATGAACACTTTAGGGAATTAATTGTGTGCTCGTACAACATTAAATCCTTGAAGAATCTATAAGAGGTAGAAGAAGAGTAGGTGTCTCAAAGTCGGGAGATTTTGTGCAGCTGTGGTTGAAATAATAAAACCATATAATGAGTAAAACTAAAAATATTTTAAGCTGGATTATTGTTTTATTTGGAATTATAGGGATAATTAGAGAGTATAGTTATAATTTTAGTAGAACAAAAGTATTATATTCCAGTTTTTACCCTGACAAATATTTTGAAAAAGATGGGTTAATCTATAAGGATCAAGTACGACTGGATGGGACACCTAGCCAAAATGATATTTATTACTTTCATGGAATACTAAAAAAAATGGTGGAGAAGCAACAGTTGTGGGCTATAATAATACAATAAAAGAAATGATGAATTCCGATTTAGAAATTCCTGTATGGTATTGTAATTTATCGAAAACTACATTAATTAGAGAGACTAATACACCGCCAAAGCCTTATAACTTCTATAGGTTTAGAAATTCTTATTTTGGGATTTTATCATGGCTTTTATTCATTCCAGCATTTATATACGTTATCAAGTATTATCATATAAAGAGAAAACAGAACAGTAAAAATGAAAATTAAATTAATCATTCTAGTGGTATTAGGCCTTTTCTGTAGGTAAAATGCCCAACAAGAAAATTTGGGAGTTGTAATAGAATATAGTGAACCTATAAATGTTTCATATAGTTTTTATAATCCTCTACTAAGGATTAATCAAGTACAATCCCAAAGCGAAATTGACTATTCCAATTTGAAGCGTTTGATTCAATCTTTTTATTCAGCATCTAATATGGATTGGGCAATGAGTGACTATTTAAGTGAAGAGACCGAAACATCTAGGGATCAGGAACATTTTGCAGCTGAAAAATACTGATGTAGAGAAGAACTATATCCAGATGGGAACCGTTTACAGGTTTAATTGTCAAGATAGAGAAATCGCGTACATAAAATATTCACCCGCTAGCGCGAGCGTCACGCTCGTGCCGTCAACAGTAAGTAAGAAAGAAAAAAGATTGAGCAAACATGAGCCGTAAATACAAATTCCATAACAAAGAGGCAGCTTATTTTATAAGCTTCTCGACTGTGTATTGGATTGATGTTTTTACACGTCAATTGTATTTCAACGTTTTGGAAACGAGTATTACTTATTGACGTAAAGAAAAATGTATGGAAGTTTTTGCCTATTGTTTTATGCCGAGCCATGTTCATTTAATAATTAGATCCACGGATGAAGACCCCTCTGGTTTAATAAGGGATTTCAAAGGTTATACAGCAAGACAACTTATAAAGGCAATAGAGGAAAACCCAGAGGAGAGCAGGAAAGAATGGCTTTTGTGGATGTTTGGGAAAGCCGGTAAGAAAAACAGCAATGTGCACAATAGACAGTTTTGGCAACAACATAATAAACCTATAAAGTTATGGAGCGATAAAGTCATCAAGCAGAAGATAGAGTATATCCACAACAATCCTGTAGAAGCAGGTTTCGTTTTAGACCTGTGGATTGGAAGTATAGTAGTGCAAGGAATTATGCAGATGATCAAACAGTTTTAAAAATAGATAATGAAAATATGCATTTGGGAATGTTATGATTATCACGAGCGTGACGCTCGCGCCAGCGGGGGATCCTTCTCAAATTACTTTTAAAGTTGCAATAGGTCTGGATCCAAAATTAGTATTAGTGGCGTCTGACAATATCAAAGCAATAATTTCAGGTAAATCATTTGCCGAAGCCGAATTATTTACTGCTGATTTTGCAGCAAAAAAATATTATTCACCTTTAATAAGGGATGGATTTGTTTTAAAATCAACGCCATAGATTGAATTAACATTGTTTAAATGGAACTATAATTATGAAATGGATGAATATATTTATGAAGTAAAATGGTAAAGATGAATAACAATATTAAACTTTTAATTATTTGTGCTCTAGTAGTGAATTTTATGTTTTCTATTGTACTTACTATAACAGGTTTAGTTTCGGGTACTTATCTAAATGACTATAAAAACTATTTAAGTTTGAAGAATCCTGAAGTGTATATGGAAATAGACTCACTGAAGTTTTTAGATGCCTATGACAATGTATCGTCACGTCGTTATCTAGGAAACTATGAGATTGATGGTGTTTTAGTAAAAAAAGAGCAGAAAATGAAGATTATTATTGGAAAGGAAAAGTATTTCAATTTTAATATAGAAAAGCATGCAGTATACAGAAGTAAGCTTACAAAAGATTATTATTTGAAAGATGCACCAATAGCATATTACAATTCTGAATTAAGATCATTTATAATGACAATGTATTTCAAGATTTCTTTTTTTCCATTACTAGGCGTTGCCGTATATTTTGCGATTACGTTGATTAAAGAGTACAGATTTAGGATATAAATTAATTCACATAAATATGATAAATAAACTTAGAATAATCATAATAATTACGATTCTCTTGTGCTGCAGCATGATGAGGTCACAAAGCGTATTTGAATTCAATAATAGCAATAATATCACTTTTAAAATCTATTCAGGGGACGAATATAAATTGAGAAAGTTGGATAATGGCTCCAATATTGATTTATCAAGTCCTGAACAAATGGCACGAAATTACTTTTTTGCCACTTCAAATCAAATGTTATCGAGTTTATATCTTGATAAAAAGGAGTTTGAACCTCAGGATGAGTCAGGTTTTGAGAATGTCAGGAATACTCCTTCTGAAGATATGTTATTACAATTGCTGCATAAAATGACTTACAGCTTTCAAGGAGATGAGAGATGTTATGTTTATTGTAAGAATAAAAAATATTGATTTCCCATTTCCAACACTACTTTCTCTAATTAAACAAGGTAATAATTGGTATATTGATAAAAGACCGAATCAGCAGAAAGTACGAGATTGTTTAATGATGTTTAAGCCCTGTGTTCTATCTAATTTAATTCAAGGAGAAACTAATGATGGCGATGTGAAATCTTTAATAGAGAATTCTAGATCTAACGAAGGAGGAATCCCCCCGCTAGCGCGAGGGTCTCGCTCGTGCCGTCAACAGTAAGTAAGAAAGAAAAAAGATTGAGCAAACATGAGCCGTAAATACAAATTCCATAACAAAGAGGCAGCTTATTTTATAAGCTTCTCGACTATGTATTGGATAGATGTATTTACACGTCAATTGTATTTCAACGTTTTGGAAACGAGCATTAATTATTGCCGTAAAGAAAAATGTATGGAAGTTTTTGCCTATTGTTTTATGCCGAGCCATGTTCATTTAATATTTAGATCTGCGGATGAAGACCCTTCTGGTTTAATCAGGGATTTCAAAGGTTTTACGGCAAGACAGCTTATAAGAGCAATAGAGGAAAACCTACAAGAGAGCCGGAAAGAATGGCTTTTGTGGATGTTTGGGAAAGCCGGTAAGAAAAACAGCAATGTGCACAATAGACAGTTTTGGCAACAACATAATAAACCTATAAAGTTATGGAGCGATAAAGTCATCAAGCAGAAGATAGAGTATTGGAATGTCTAATTTAGTTGGTACGGATTTATGTGATAAACTTAGATTTGTATTATGAACAGTAAGAATTACGACCAAGAATTTAAAGCTACCATTCTAGAGCTGTTGGGTACCGGCAGAACGGTCAAGTCCCTATCGGATGAGTATGGTGTCAGTCAAGCCTCCATTAGCAGATGGAAAAGGATGTCAAAAACATCGGGCAGTATAAATACTTCTTTGGGAGGTGAAGAAAACCAGAGGATCAAAGCCTTGGAAAAAGAGCTGAAAGATGTGAAGTTGGAACGCGATATCCTAAAAAAGGCGGTAAGCATCTTTTCCAAGAGCGACAGGTGATATACGGTTTCATTAAAGACCATAGAGGCAGATTCCCTGTTGGAAAGATGTGCAAATGCATGCGGGTGAGCAAGAATGCCTACTACACTTGGCTAAGGGCAGGCCAGGGCTGCAGGCCCAATAGTGGCCTGGATGGCTTAAAAGAAAGGATCCGGGAAGTATACCATGGCAGTAACCGGATATATGGCAGTTCAAGAATCCAGAAAGTACTGGAAAGGCAGGGTGTGTTTTATAGCAAGTCCTACATTGCCCTTTTGATGAAAAAAATGGGGCTTAAAAGTATTTTAAGCAGGAAGTTCAGGGTGACCACGACCGATTCGGGGCATTCGTTCCCGATTGCAGAAAACCTACTGGGAAGGGACTTTACCAGCGATAGCCTCGGCGAGAAATGGGTATCGGACATCACATACATCAAAATAGGGAATGGCTGGAATTACCTGACAACAATATTGGATTTGGCGGACAGAAAAGTGCTTTCATGGGTCTTAAGCGAAGATATGACCGTAGAGAACACCGTTTACAAAGCATGGAGCCTGGCCAGAAAAAGAAGGGAAATAACGGACAACCATCTTTTCCATTCGGACCAAGGGAGCCAGTACGCCTGCCACAGAATGGTGTCCCTTTTTTACATGAGCCCTAAAATAACCCAGAGCATGAGCAGGAAGGGAAACTGCTGGGACAATGCCGTGGCGGAAAGCTTCTTTAAGACCATAAAATACGAATGCATCTATAGGCATAGCTTCAAATCGTACCTGCAGGCTTACCAAATTATTGAGAATTACATCCAATGGTACAACAACGTCAGGATACATTCAGCCTTGGACTTTAAAACACCAGCTGAAAAGGAGTTGGAACTAAAAATTAAAAAGATGTATAACGTAGCATAAAAATAGTACCAAATTTATTAGGTAGTCCATATATCCACAACAATCCTGCAGAAGCAGGTTTTGTTTTAGATCCTGTGGATTGTAAGTATAGCAGTGCAAGGAATTATGCAGATGATCAAACAGTTTTAAAAATAGACAATGAGAATATGCATTTGGGTTTGTTGTGATGTGCACGAGCGTGACGCTCGCGCTAGCGGAGGGAATTATGGATCGAATTAAAATTAACCCCGAAAATGATAAGTAAGAACAAAATCGAAATGCAACATGGATGTTTAACATTATTAAGTCCATTTATTCTTGTATTAGTGGGTATTTTGGTGTTTGTTGGAGTTGACCAAAAGTTAGATGTTGTACTAGAAAGAAATCAGTATAAAAAAGGATACATAATTGTTGATTCTATACAAGATTATAGTGGTAGTGGGGTTCGAGTCATGGATTATTATGGATATGGAAAAATTGAACACAAGGAAACAAGAGGAATGATCTACATTGGAACTGGAAAAGATACCGAATTCAATAGAAAAAAATACCCAGTGTTTTACAGACAAGATGGAAAACTTACAATAAGACGGAAAGAAAAAGAGACCAAATTTAACGTGACGCCCTATGTTATTGAATTTATTGGGTTTGCAGTAGTTCCTATTTTGCTGTTAATACTGCTTTCAATTTATTACTATAAACTAAGAGAAAGATTAAAAAATTAACTTAATCATTTTATCGGTTGCTTTTAATATCAGTTATTTAAGCTAAGTGTAAGACGCGTTAGGGGCAAGAATTGTTTTAAGACCCCTGCTACCGAACGATTGCATCGTGTGGCGTTAAGGAATATAAAAGAATACTAAAGATATGAGCAGTAACTATAAGTTTAATAAGTCTTTGATAAGATGAACATCAAGGAAGCAAAGAAAAGCGACACGGAACTCATAATGAAACTTACGGAGTTGAATTTGAAAGCTGCGGAATACAAATGGAACGTTACGGAACAAAGAAGAATCGTTACAGTACCCATCTTGAATGTTGCGGAGCATAACGTAAATCCTACGGAGTTGAATTCTAACAAAACGGAGTACAGAATAAATAAAAAATTAGCTATGACCTTAGTTTTAAAACAATCCGAAACCTCCCTAGCTACCGCACGACTGCATCGTGGGGGTAAAGTAACAATGCCATATACGCTAATGAAATAAATAGATTAAATACAAATTGCTCCGTAAAGTCCGCCTAATGTTCAAAGACTTTAGGAAGGGAGAAGTAGCAATAGAAAATCAATGGGAAGCAACCCAATATGAACGTGAAGGAACGCAAGAATAACAGGTAGGAATACAACTTGAACTTGTAGGAACGCAAGAATAACAGGTAGGAATACAACTTGAACCTTTAGAAGCAGGAGATTAAGGTGTAGCAATAGAAGATGAATGCCAAGCAACTCAACTTTACCATTAAGCAATAAATATTTACACCTTAAATTTGCAATGTTTGCACCAAGAAGGCTCTAATATTACTATTCTACCCGAAATGGCGCAGGGCTTCATTACTATAAAACCTATGTTTTATTCTTTAATATTTATTGGCTAGTAAAGATTGGGCAAAACGGTGTTGTCATTTGGAAACAAAAGAAATAATCCCCTATTTTTATACAGAATTTTAATTTTAAAAAATGGCATCAGGAATTTTTGCAATTCTAGACGATATCGCTACCCTTATGGACGATGTAGCGGCAATGAGTAAAATAGCAGCTAAAAAAACAGCAGGAATTTTGGGAGACGACCTAGCCGTAAATGCCGAAAAGGCGTCTGGCTTTGCTTCTTCAAGGGAAATACCCGTGTTATGGGCCATTAGTAAAGGGTCGTTGTTGAACAAAATCATTATTCTTCCCGTGGCATTTTTATTAAGTGCTTTTTTACCGGTGGCAATCACCATAATTCTCTTGCTGGGAGGGGTGTATTTGGCTTTCGAAGGGGCCGAAAAAATATATCACTATTTCGTGCCGCACCACAATTCTAAAGCTGAGGAATTAAAGGAAGTACAAACAAAAGAAGAGATTTTGGCGGTGGAGAAAGAAAGGATAAAATCTGCCATTGTAACCGACTTTATACTTTCCGTAGAAATTGTAATTATCGCTCTAGGCACGGTGGTTGAAGAAGACATTTGGACGCAAATTATGGTAGTAAGCATAATCGCTTTGGTAGCCACGGTAGGGGTTTATGGAATTGTAGCGCTTATTGTAAGAATGGACGAAGCGGGCTATAAATTAATTGAGAAAAGTAAAAGTGAAAACGGACTGCTCTTTAAACTGGGACAGTTTTTGGTAAGTGCGCTGCCAAAAGTTATTAAGGGTCTTAGTATTATTGGTACCATAGCCTTGTTGTTGGTTGCAGGTGGGATCTTTACCCATAGTATTGAATTTTTACATCACTTATTTCCTTGGATGCCAGGAATGATAAAAGACTTTTTAGTCGGTCTAGTTGTAGGTTTTATAGCATTGATGATTTTCGCAGGTCTTTCCAAACTCTATAAAAAAATTCGAAAGTAAAAATCTTATCAGCTAGTGAAGTAGGAGGGAGATTCTTTATCTTTTTACTTGGCAATCGAAAATCAATTAAACAATAATGGGTAGATACCAGATGTTGGGCACAAACAAAGTCTTGCTTCTTAGTACTTCATACTTTGTGCAATTTTTCTGCTAATCAATCAACAAATTCAGAAAGGAAATCTGTAAATGCCAACATTTCGAAAATCTACCCTTTCCAACTACCTTCAAATAAAGTATCTTTGTTAAAAATTTGAGTAATGAGTACAAAAGTGCGGGTGCGTTTTGCACCAAGTCCAACCGGACCTTTACATATAGGTGGTGTTAGAACAGCATTGTTTAATTATTTATTTGCTAAAAAACACGGTGGTGACTTTATTTTAAGAATTGAAGATACCGATCAAACCCGATTTGTAGAGGGTGCCGAGCAATACATTATAGAGGCGCTAAATTGGTTACAAATCCCTTATGATCAGGGGCCCGATTCACCAAGGGAAATCCAAGAAAAATACGGACCGTTCCGACAGAGTGAACGCAAATATTTGTATGAAGATTATGCCAAAACCCTTATAGACAATGGATGGGCGTACTATGCTTTTGATACTGAGGAAGAATTGGATGAACACCGCAAGAACCACGAAGAAAAAGGTAAAACCTTTATCTATAACTGGCATAACCGACAGAAATTAAAAAACTCCATAGCGCTTTCCCCGGAAGAAGTTCAAAAGAAATTGGATGACAATGAAGATTATGTAATCCGCTTCAAATGTCCACAAGACGAAAAGTTACATCTAAAAGACATTATTCGTGGTGAGATAGAAATCGATTCCAACATTTTAGACGATAAGGTACTGTTTAAAAGTGACGGAATGCCAACATACCACTTAGCAAATATTGTAGACGACCATTTAATGGAAATAACCCATGTTATCCGTGGGGAAGAATGGTTACCATCTTTGGCATTGCACGTATTACTATATCGGGCTTTTCAATGGCAAACACCTCAATTTGCCCATTTACCACTTATTTTAAAGCCTACAGGGAAAGGTAAATTGAGCAAAAGGGATGGCGATAAACTTGGCTTTCCAGTATTCCCTATGGAATGGAAAGATCCTAAAACAGGCGATATCTCCCGTGGTTATAGGGAAGACGGCTATTTTCACGATGCCGTGATTAACTTTTTGGCGTTTTTAGGTTGGAATCCAGGAACGGAACAAGAAATTTTTAGTTTGGACGAATTGGTTAAGGCATTCGAACTTGAAAAAGTTCATAAAGGCGGGGCGCGTTTCGATCCAGATAAAACCAAATGGTATAATCATCAATATTTACAACAAAAAGCAGATGAAGATCTTGGAGCAGAATTTATACCAATTTTAGGGGACAATGGGGTCAATACCAATTTGGCCTATACAACCAAAGTGGTTGAACTTATAAAAGAGCGTGCCGATTTTGTATCCGATTTTTGGGAATTAAGTAGTTTTTTCTTCACTGCTCCAGCGTCTTACGACGAAAAGGCAGTGAAGAAGCAATGGAAAGAAAATACCAATGAGTATATGAATTCACTTGCTGAAAAGATACATACAATAGAGGATTTTTCTTCGGAAAATATCGAAAAAGAAGTAAAGCAGTGGATTGCTGATAAAGATCTTGGTTTTGGTAAGGTCATGCCACCATTGCGCTTGGCGTTGGTGGGAGAGATGATGGGCCCGCACGTATTCGATATTATAGCGATGATTGGCAAAGAAGAAACCATTGCACGCTTGCAGAAGGCAGTTGATTCATTAGGCTGATAACTTTAGAAAAACTCCTTTACGGGGAATAATTGATAAATTAAAGCATCAAACCAGATGGGTTTTAAGAAACCTGTCTGGTTTTTTTGTATTTTACACCAATCAATCATTTCTATAAACTTTACATTATGATTTTTCTAATCCCTATTATTTTCTTCGGAATAATAATTCTTTTTACCGGTTTCTTTATTGTTAAACAGCAAACGGCCGTTGCCATCGAGCGATTCGGGAAGTTTCACAGCATTCGAAATTCAGGATTGCATTTAAAAATTCCTATCGTAGACCGTATAGCGGGACGTTTGAGCTTGAAAATTCAGCAATTGGATGTAATTGTGGAAACCAAAACATTGGATGACGTTTTTGTAAAACTGAAAATATCTGTACAATATGTAGTTATTCGTGAAAAAGTTTACGAGGCTTTTTATCAATTGGAATATCCACATGAGCAAATTACGTCTTATGTTTTCGACGTGGTTCGTGCGGAAGTACCCAAAATGAAACTGGATGATGTTTTTGTGAAGAAAGACGATATTGCTATAGCCGTAAAAACCGAACTTCAAGACGCCATGCTAGATTATGGCTTCGACATCATTAAAACGCTTGTAACAGACATTGATCCCGATGCGCAGGTAAAAGCTGCCATGAACCGAATAAATGCCTCTGAGCGTGAAAAAATAGCTGCTCAGTTTGAAGGGGATGCCGCTCGTATTTTAATTGTAGAAAAAGCAAAGGCAGAAGCAGAAAGTAAGAGGTTGCAAGGTCAAGGTATTGCAGATCAGCGACGGGAAATTGCCCGTGGGCTCGAAGAATCTGTGGAAGTATTGAATAAAGTTGGGATTAATTCCCAAGAGGCTTCAGCATTAATTGTGGTAACCCAACATTACGACACGTTGCAATCTATCGGGGAAGAAACCAATAGCAACTTAATTCTTCTTCCAAATTCTCCACAAGCAGGTAGCGATATGCTCAATAATATGGTGGCTTCTTTTACTGCTAGCAACCAAATAGGGGAGGCGATGAAGCGCAAACGTGAAGAAGATTCAGATAAGTAATTATGTGGGCGATTTGCCTTGAAGGAGCTAAACTTCAGAAAACTTATTTATTAAAAAAACAAAAAGCGTTGCCAAAATAAATTTTAGCAACGCTTTTCTTTCTCCCGTCTTCGTTGGTATCAAACGGCATCATAAGTCTGAGGAGATAATTTTAGCTGAAGAATTTTCTAACAATTTTTAAGGCTAAAGCTCTTCTTAGAATGTAGCTGGTAGTCCTACCCACTACGTTTAAAAATCCAAGATCGTCTTTTAGGCCATTGTAATTCAGTCTAATTTCTTCTTTAGCTATATCTTTTTGAAGCTTTAAAACTTTTAGGTCTTTATCAATTTCTTCAAATGAGGTATATACTTTCATAATTTTTTGTTGGTTTATTTGCTCGATGCTTTTTTAATAGTCATCGTCGTCAAAAAAGTCTTTGGAAGCTTTAATTAGCACTTTGCGCTCAATTGTTTTCCTAAATCCGAAGTAAACAACAAAACATACTAAAATATAAAAGATTCCAAGTAATAAGAATCCTAAAGCCAAATTATCCAACCACGCACCTATAAACAAGGCTAAAGAAAAGGTCAATAATAACATGGCTCCAAAAAGAACGGCTCCAATAATTATAAACATAATCATTGAAGTGGTTCCTTTTGTAAATTTCTTAAAAGCACTTAATCGATAATATTCAATATTTCTATTTATATAATCTTTGGAGCTTTTTTGAAGTTCATTAGCACTTTCCGAGATATTTTCGAATGCCATATAATATTATTTAGTGGCTTTCGCTACTTCCGTTTTTACTTTCTCTACAGCATTATTTTTTTGAAGCTTAGCATTTTTAGCTCTTAAATCTTCTAATTTATTCTCTAAGGCTAAAAGAATATCATCTGCCTTATAACTCATAGTAGATAAAGTGTCTTCCAGCTTTGCTTCAAATTCTACGCGAGCCTTATCTGCTTTAGTACCTAGTTGAGAAGTTGTTTTTTTAAATTGCTTTTCAAGCTCTTTCTGAGTTTTTTTAGCGTTTTTCTGTATTTTCTTTCTGGTGTTATCACCTTTATCTGGTGCATACAATATACCAATTCCAGCTCCGATGGCTGCTCCAGTTAATAATGCTAATAATGTGTTTCCTGTGTTGCTTGACATAGTTTTATTTTTTTGGGTTAATAATTTATTTATTAATCAGTAGTACCTAAGATACATAAAATGCAAGAATTTTACGAATAAAGCGCGCTAATTAGCCTATTATTAACACATTATGTTAAGGAAATAAAAAGAGGTTTTCCAAAAAAGAAAAGTTAACTGTCTTTTAGGGCATCCGAGAGCAAATGTTCCGGACAATATGTCGAGAAATGTTACCCATCGAAAATCGATGATTGAGACATATATCTCACTTTTATAGGACTATACTTTAAATTTCTTTTGGAAAACCTCTTTAGGTGTTACAGTTGTTATAACCGAATTACTTATCAATTTTGGCCCAGCTGTCGCGTAGCCCCACGGTTTTATTAAATACTATTTTTTCTGAGGTAGAATCTGGATCAATATTAAAGTACCCAATTCTTTGAAATTGAAAATGATCGCCAACTTCGGCCGTTTCAATGCTTGGTTCTACATAACCCTTGATAATTTTTAAGGAATCTGGATTTAAAAATTCTAGAAAGTCTTTTCCTTCATGTCTATCGGGTTCTGCCTCCGTAAACAATCGATCGTATTCCCTTACTTCTACTTCCTTAGCATGGTCAATAGATACCCAATGCAAGGTTCCTTTAACTTTGCGTTGGCTTTCTGGAGTACCGCTGCCACTTTTACTAAGTGGGTCGTATGTACATTGAACTTCGATTATATTTCCTTCGTCGTCCTTAATTGCTTTTTCGGCTTTTATAATGTATGCATTTTTTAAACGTACTTCCCCGCCTAATTTTAAACGGAAGAACTTTCTGTTAGCCTCTTCCCTAAAATCTTCCTTTTCAATATAAATTTCCCTTGAAAAAGGCACTTTTCTATAGGTAAGCACCTCTTCTTCTGGATTGTTCTCCGCCTCCACATACTCATCAGTATTTTCTGGATAATTTGTAATAACTACTTTAAGCGGATTTAAAACCCCCATTATCCGGGGAGCCTTTTTATTTAGGTCCTCACGCACGTGAAACTCCAATAAGGAAACATCAATTAAATTGTCCCTTTTTGCAATTCCAATAGTGTCGGCAAAGTTCTTAATGGATTCTGGAGTGTAACCACGGCGTCTAAGACCGGAAATAGTTGGCATTCTAGGATCATCCCATCCATTCACCACACCTTCTTCCACCAATCGTAATAATTTACGTTTGCTCACGACGGTGTGACTCAAATTTCTTCTTGCAAATTCACGCTGTTTTGGTTGAACTTTATTTGGATCTATAACTTGTTCTAAAAACCAGTTGTACAATTCGCGGTGCATGGCAAACTCAAGCGTACAGAAAGAATGTGAAACTTGCTCTATATAATCGCTCTCCCCATGCGTCCAGTCGTACATCGGGTAAATACACCAATCGGTATTTGTTCGGTGATGTGCTTTATGCAGTATCCTATACATAATCGGGTCGCGCATTAACATATTGGTAGAAGCCATATCTATCTTGGCTCTAAGAACATGAGCGCCCGATTCAAATTCGCCGTTTTTCATCCGCTCAAACAAATCCAAATTTTCCTCTACGGATCTATTTCTGTGAGGGCTATCTGTTCCAGGAGTGGTTGGCGTTCCTTTCTGTTCTGCAATTTTTTCAGAAGATTGGCTATCCACATAGGCCTTTCCATCCTTTATAAGCTCAACAGCCCAATCGTATAATTGTTGGAAATAATCGGAAGCGTACCGCTCTTCACTCCATTCGTACCCCAGCCAAGAAACATCACGTTTAATGGCATCTACATACTCCTGCTCCTCTTTTGCAGGATTGGTATCATCGAAGCGCAAATTAACAGGGGCATCGTATTTTTCACCCAAACCAAAGTTTAGACAAATAGAACTTGCGTGCCCTATATGCAAATACCCATTAGGTTCAGGAGGAAAACGGAATCGCAATTTCTCTTTCTTGAAACCCGATTTTAGATCGTCTTCTATTATATGCTCAATAAAATTTAATGATTTTGATTCTTCTGCCATTTGTATAAAACTTAAAGGTGCAAAATTACGTAAATTTTGGAGTGTATGGGAATGTTGGTTTGATTAATCGTGAATTACTGAAAAAGTTAAAGAGCTTCTGCCGGAAAAAGATCAAAAAAGTAAGTTATTAACAATTTTTAACAGAATTTTGTTTTCAAACGGAAATAGCACAAAATCTCTTAAATACCGCATTTTTACTGCTAAGGTGGTAAAAACCAACTAGTATATTTAAATGAATAATTGTGAATAACTTTAATAAAAGGACTCTTGGCATATAAAAACGGGCGTTTCACCACAAAAGCTAAGAAATGTTGAAAAAATCTAATAACTTTGGTTTTCTATTTTAGAAAGTCGTTACTTTGTAAGTACCCAAATTAAAACATGAACTTATGAATAGAACTTTACCCAAAAAATCTATTCGTCTTTGCCTGCTGTCGCTCTTTATGGGCTCTGCAATGATGCAAGCGCAAGATTTAAAGAAACCCATCTTAGGGTTTTCTGATGCGTGTGCTTCCAAAGGCTTTAATAGTTTTTCCGTACAATTTAAGTGGGATCCTACGCCAATCGTAGGATCCGACAACGACTTTATTCTTGAACTTTCCGACGCAAACGGCAGTTTTACTTCCCCTACAATGCTTGCAACCATTTCTGACAAAAACACGACATTCGACTTCGACATTAATTTTAAAATGCCAGAAACCGTTCGCGGAGAGAATTACAAAGTACGAGTAAGAAGCACTAAGCCTGCTAAAATAGGAAAAGAAAGCAATCCATTTGGAGCTTACTACCTTAATGTGGCTGAGCCCTTAGTAGTTAACAATTTTGAAGAAGCCTCGGTATGTGAGGCCAATACGGTTTTCTTGGAAGTAGATAATTATCCAAACCAAGAGTCCTACAACTGGTATAAAGATATGGCGCTTATTCCTGGAGAAAATGGACCTTCAATAGAAGTTTCTGAACCTGGAATTTATTTTGCTGAAATAGATTATGGTACTTATTGCTCTACTTCAACAGCCTCTAATTTAGTTGAAGTTTTTATTGAAAACTCTGTGGGCGTTGAATTGGTAGGAGCAAAGAAGGTTTCTTTGTGCGAAGATCAAACATACACCCTAACCACCGATTTTGTAGACCCAACTGTAACCTATGCTTGGTATAAGGATGGAGAATTGTTGGAAAGAAGCAATAGCAATTCCTTGGAAGTTAAAGGAAATAATCCCGGATTTGCCGGAGACTATTATGTGGTTGTTGAAAGACCGGGAGGTTGTAACGAAAAAACATCCACCGTACAGATACAGGCCGGTGGTTTTGAAGCCTCGTTAGCCTCACAGAATGGAACTATTGTTTTTCCACAACAACCTGTAAAATTACAAGCTACCACCAATGCTTCTGGAGCAACCTATAAATGGTTTAGAAACGGCACAGAACTATCTGGAGAAACTGCGAGCACTTTGGAGGTTAATACTACTGGAGACTATTATGTGGAGGTTTCTCAAACGGAGGGATGTAAAGCAAGCAGAACAACGGAGGCCATAACCATTACGGAGCCTGCAGAATATGTTGCAGCCATCAAATTAGGTACATATACAGCATGCCAAAGTTCTTCGGCCACTTTGAGTCTTTCGAAAATAGAAACCAAAGATGCTGAGGGAGCGGCTTATGAGCTTCCAGAATCTTCTTTGGCGAACGCAACATACCAATGGGTATATAACCAGAAAGCAGTGGTTGGTGAAACCAATAAATCCTTAACGGTTGCGAAGGCTTCCCTCAACGGAACTTATGCCTTGCAGATAAAACTTGAAGGTGGAAAACAGGTTACCTCAAACGCAGTGGATGTTAAATTAGGACTTTCTGAAGTTCCTACTATTAGTGGTAACGGAACAGTAACTTGCGAAAACGGTAATAGTATAGAAATTGCTTCCAGCGTGAATACTTCAGAATATAAATATACGTGGTACAGAAATGGAGTGGCGCTTACAGAAAGCACACCGAAATTCACTACCAACCTTTCAGGAAAGTATCAATTGCAGATCGAAGCTTACGGCTGTTCTGCAAAATCAAACGAATTTGTTATCAATGAATTCGATACATCTATAGTAACTCTTAATGTTTCAGAAATTGTATCGATTCCAGAAGGAGAGAGTAAAGAAGTAATTGCAACAGGAGGAGATAGCTACCAATGGTTCGATGCAGAAAACGAATTAATAAGCAACGCTTCTTCAGTAACACTTTCCGAAGAAGGCGAATATACGTTGTTGGCTGCTGTTGGAGACTGTCAAGTTGCTAAAAAAGTAACCGTAACCTACGTATTGAGTTATGTGGTACCAAATATTGTAACACCAAATGGAGATGGGTTTAACGATCTTTGGGTAATCCCTAATTCTTATGCTTATAAACAAGATATTACTGTAAATATTTACGAACAATCTGGAGCTACCGTTTTTACGGCCACAGGATATCAAAACAATTGGCCAGAATCTTCAAGCATTACAAGATCTGGTAGCAGACCACCAATTTACTATTACCAAATTACTAAAGGAAAAGAAACATTAAAACAAGGAACGATAACTGTTATTAAATAATGAGAATTAACCCCGGAACCTTACTGCTGCTACTTTTATGCTGGAGCACCTGTCTTTTTGCACAGGAAGATGCCCCCGTAGCGGCTATTAACATTCCGGCGCAAAACCAGTTAAAGTTCGATCGGTTTTTAATCAACCCTACATTTTCTACCGTAAACGAAGATTTTTCTTATTTAAATCTTTACCACAGAAATCAATGGGTAAGCTTTGAAGATAACTACCAGACCTATCTTGGAAGTTATTCGGGAAGAATAAGCGATCGCTCTGGAGTAGGGATAAGTGTATACCATCAGCGGTTTGGGACCATTTCAAATTTTGGGGTGGTAGCCAACTATGCATATGGAATACGGCTTTCAGAAATAAGCAACCTTACTTTTGGTTTCAACCTTTCTTACTATAACAGTGGAGTAGATAGAAGTAACATCGTTACTCCAGATCCAGACGATCCTACCATTGCTAATTTGGAAGATGGTAATTTAATATCCTTTCAACCAGGATTGAACCTTTCCATTGGAAAGTTCGATGTTGGTGTTTATGCTGAAAATGCATTTGATTACAATATTGATGAAAGCGAGCAATTAACCACTTTCGACGAGAAAACATTTACCGGACATTTAATGTATACCACTCGGTTTAAAAATGGCCAAGGTATTATGGAAGACGCAAAGATTTCAGCACTTTCCAGAGCTCGCTTTGTTCCTGAAGAAGACGTAAATCTATCGGGGAGCATTATTTTAGATCTTCCAAAATTAGGTTGGATACAAACGGGTTACGACGATTATTACGGCGTAGCAGCGGGGGTTGGATTTAACTTTACAAAGAGACTTTCTTTAGGGTACACAATAGAAAAGGGAGTAAGCGGACAAGTAGCTAACTTCGGGGTTACCCACGAAATTAACTTTGCATATTCTTTCCAACCAACACTTAGCGAAAACCGGGTTTATGAAGACTTGGAGGAAGATGAGAAATTGTTGGTTCTTGAAGAAGAGATGTTGGAGGAAGAAGAGGCGATAGACACTATTAGTGATAAAGCTACTGAGATTAAAAGACTACGTTCTTTGGTAGCAGAAAATAATATGATTATCGACGAGATGATGTTTAAGCAGGATTCTATGGAAGAAGCCCGTAAAAACGACATCAATAAACGTTTTGCCTACATCATTAAATACGTAAACGACAACAAAGGGAAGGGCAATGATGCTGAGGTTAAGAAAAGAGCAGTTGCCATGATGAAGGAAATTGACGAAGATGCCTATGAGAAGGCAGATACAAAATACAAGCAAGATTATAACAATATAGGTACGTCAAACAAAAGGGCGTATTCAAAAGCTCCCGAAAAATCAAATACCTCTAAGGCTGTTGCTGGTACTGACCAGAAACCTGCCCCTCAAAAGGCAGTGCAACCAAAAGCTGCAACCACGGCTAAAAGTTCTAACGCTGCTGTAACTACAACAACGTTACCCAATGTGGAAGACGGAGCTTATGTAATTGCGAATGTTTATAAAGATGAAGCTTACCTCCATAAGTTCTTAGATCAATTGGATGCTCAAGGTATTAATGCTGGGTATTTTGAGAAAAACGGATTGAAGTATGTGTATATAGACAAATACAATACCGTAGCCGATGCACGGGCAGCACATCAAACCGATTTTAACGGAGCGTATACAGGAGACGTTTGGGTATTGAATATTAAGAATGATACGAATGCTGCCGTACAAAAATCCGGGGCCTATGTTTCCGCAGATATGAAAATAAAAAATGCTAAAGGAGACAGAAATAGAAATCCGAATATCAATACCGATAGCGACTATCTAAGCAACGGTTTAAATTATTGTACCGATCGGTATGTAAATAGTATTTTAAATTCCTATGAATTGGATTATAATGAAGCTTTAACAAAAGCGGAAGGTAAAAAGAAAACGACCAGTGAAAAGGGATACTATCTTATAGCAAACGTTTTTGCAGAAGATGAAAACGCCGATCGCTATTTAGCAAAACTTAAAGAGGAAGGTTTTGAAGCCGACATCTATATCAACCCAAAAAACAATTACAAATATGTGTACCTAAGTAAATTTAAAAGTTGGAACAAGGCAATGGATTCCTACCGAAGCAGTATTAATTACAAAGATGATATTTGGATCATGCCTTTAAAGAATACTTAGCAATACATATAAAAAAATTATAAAATAATAGAATAGTAACAAGTCCCCAAAGCTTAACACTATGAAGAAAAACTACTTTACCCTTAAATCGTACCTACTATTTGCATGCATTTTCTTTGCAGGCATTTCTGCGTTATCAGCACAGGTAGCTGTGCCCTTTTCTCCTAGACTTCCGGGAGATAACATTCGTATTAAAGGGGATATCGTTTTGGTGGGTAACAATATACTTAACCGTGCGAGCCAATCCAATCCTGAGGATGCAAACACGCCATATAATGGATCTGCTAACAACAATGATCTGTGGATGGAGTATATCGATATCGATGGCGATCCTACCACATTTAGTTCTAGTGAAGCTGCTCTAAATCTACCCAATTCCTGCGCAAAGGTAGCTTATGCCGGTTTGTATTGGGCTGCAACATACCCAAATGAACGTAGTACGGATAGAAATAGACCATTCAACGGGACACCAAGATTTGAAGATTGGAATCAGGTGAAATTTAGAATGCCTGGGGGTAATTATATAGATATTGCTGCAGATAACGACCCCGACCCGGTCGGCGAAGAAGATGCTATTATTTTTGATGGGTTCGACCCAGTTAATATAAACAATTCATTTAAAGACTCCCCTATTATTTGTTATCGGGACGTTACATCATTGCTTCAAACCTTAACCACTCCCAATGGAACCTATACCACAGCGAATATAAGAGCTACCAAAGGTAGAAGAACAGGATCCAGTTCAGCGGGATGGTTATTGGTAGTTATATATGAAGATCCTACGGAAACAGGTAAGTTTATTTCTACCTTCGATGGGTATGCCGGGGTACAGGGAAGTAATACAGCAGATATTAAAGTTAATGGATTTAGAACTTTACCGCCTCCTTTTCCTGTACGTGCTAAATTAGGCGTAAGTGCTCTCGAGGGTGATAGAAGTATCACTGGAGATCAATTATTGTTTAAGGCAGATGGGGTAGCAACACCAATTAATGTGCAAAACACCTTAAATCCCGCAACCAACTTTTTTAATGCTACTATAACCAATTTAAACGCTCAGGTTCCAACCAGAAATCCTTACGGAACAAATACACTGGGAATGGATATAGATTTATTAAATCTTAATAACCCAGCAAACACTGTTTTACCAAATGACGAAACTGGGGCAACATTAACACTAACAACAAATGGAGATGGTTATGGATCCTTTTTTGCTTCTTTTTCCGTAGAAATCATTGAACCTAAAATTCAATTAGCAAAAACGGTTGAAGATTTAACCAATACCAATATACAAGGTGAAGGGGTTGAATTGGGTCAAGAAATGTACTACACCATTTCTTTTGACAATATAGGAAACGATGATGCCGATAATTTTACCATTCGGGATGTATTACCTATTAATGTCGATTTAATAGAGTCTGAATTAATATTGCCTCCAGCCATAAATGGAAAGGAAATAACTTATACTTATGATTACGATACCAATGTAATTTTATTTACAGTTCCAAACGAGTATGTTGAAATTGCGGATCCATCATACACTATTCGTATGCGGGTAAAAGTAAAGGAGAACTGTTTTGAATTAAGGGATGCTTGTTCAAATCTAATACAAAATACCGCTTATGCCACTTATAGAGGGGTTTTAAACGATAACGAAATATCCGACGATCCATCGGTAGCTGGTTTCGACAATTGTAACTTCGGGATTCCTGGATCTACCAATTTCTTAGTGGACCTTGGGGATTGTGATTTTTCAAGACAAGTTCAAATTTGTGGAACATCAGTACAATTATCTGCTGGAGTAGGTTTCGATACCTATCAATGGCAAAGAAGAAACCCAGATGGAACTTTTTCCGATATCCCTGGTGCTACAAGTCAAACATACAATGCGACCACAATAGGAACTTATAGGGTTACAAAAACAATTCCGACCCCTTGTGCAAGTTTCGACGAAGATATTACTGTAATACCTTTTAACAACAATGCTACTAGTCCTTTTATAGCTATGGCAGATGAAGTGGTAACTTGTACTAATGATGGTATTGAACTTCCAAAGTTTTATTTATGCGGTACAAACGACGATCGCTCTCTTGATGTAAATTTTAGCGATGCAATTTCTTTTACTTGGGAAAGACTTGAAGGTGGTTGTGCGGATGAGGCTATAGACGATTGTCCTACACGAAGTAATAATTGTACATGGGAAATGTTAAGTACAGAGGAAGATTACGTTTTGACCGGACCAGGAGAATATCGTTTTACTGCGGAATACCAGAATGGATGTTTTAATAGATTTTACTTTAAAGCCTACGAGAACTCTGTTGACCCAGAGATTACTACCAAAGACATTATTTGTAATACTCCAGGAGAAATTTTAATAACGGGAATCGGTAATGGTTATGAATACGCCATTAGTAATGATCCAGAAAATTTTAACTCTTCTTCTGCTTTGTGGCAGCCTGAAAGTAATTTTACAGTAGCAGATGAGGGAGTTTATTCAGTCTTTATACGTCAAACTGGGATAGATCCAGACGCAACCGATAGAGAGCCTTGTCTTTTCCGTTTTGATGAAGTGAATATTGTAGAAAGAGATTTCAAAGTTGATATAGATCGTGTGAATCCATTGTGTTATGATTTAAAAGGTTCCGTAAGTATTTCCATTAACAATGTGGAACCGAATTACATATATACTATTCGTAATACATCAGGGGAGGTAGTTCAACAAACGGCTTCAATTTCAGATAATAACCATGTATTTAATAATCTTAACGCTGGTGTTTACGAAGTAACTGTAACCAGTGATGATGGATGTAGCTTTACAGATGATATTGAACTGGTAAGACCAGAAGTTCTAGGCTTAACAGCAAACACCATTGCAAATATAGGTTGTGCCGATGGTCAAATTGAGCTAACTCCAACTGGAGGTACGGCAGATTACAACTACGCTATTTGGAGAGGACCTGGAATAAGTTATTCCGATTTAGAGGATATTCCTGCAACTGCGTTTACAACCAATGCTATTTTTGAGATTCCTGCAGGTCAAGAGGGTCAATACGAATTTGTAGTGGTCGACGCTGGAAATTGTGTTGCATATTCAAATCGCGTGGAAGTGAAGGTTGAACCTGCTCCAATATTCAACATTACAAAAACAAACGAAACTTGTTTTGAGGAAAAAAATGGAACCATTTCCGTTAATGTAACCAACAATAACGGTTATAATATGACCTTTAGTAGGGATAGCATCAACTTTAATGCAAACCCTAAATTTTTTAATTTAGAGCCTGGAGATTATGAAATCGTAGTGCGGGCTACCAAAGGCGTTTCATCTTGTGATTTTGTTCAAAATATCGAAATTTTACCAGCGACCCAAATTTCTTCGAGTGCAACACGAACAAAAAATTATACTTGTCTTGAAGATGGAGAAATTACTTTTACCGCTGGAACTGGTGGTTCAGGAAATTTTGAATACAGTATTGATGGAGCAACTTGGCAAAGTGGATTGGTGTTTGGGAGCTTGGAAGACGGCACATACACACCAAGATACCGGGATTTATCAAATCCTACATGTGTTAGGGATCTACCAAATATTGTAATAGATCCATTACCTGCGAAACCAACTTTAACACGAACAGTCGACTACAATTGTGATGGAACAGCTGATATTACTGTATTTCCTAACGACACTTCCTACCAATATCGTTTGGAGAATGCTTCAGGTTCGGTAATTAGAGCTTATCAAACATCTAATGTTTTTCAAAATATAGCTGTAGGAAACTATATTATAAGGGTTAATTATGGTAGTGATTGTACAGTTACTAGAGGAGTTTCAGTACAAACTGGAAATACCTTTAGCGCTACGCGAACTAATCTCACGAATCCACAATGTTTTGGAGGAACGGGCTCCATAACATTCCAAGTTCAAAACTTTAATACTACTACCGGTTACAACTATACCGTAGATGGGGGAGCACCACAAACCTCTACCTCAGCTACAGAAACGGTTACAAGTTTGACTGCCGGTGCACATACCATAATCATAACCGATCCTAATAATGCATCTTGTACGGCAAACATTACAGGAACGATTGCAGTTCCAAGTCAAGTAAGCGTTACGGGATCAATCACTAGCGACTTAACATGTAATAATACCGGAGCTACCATTCGGGCAACAGCTTCGGGCGGAACACCAGGATACACTTACCAATTGGAAGATAATGCATCGCCGACACCAACTGTTGTTAGACCTTTTCCAAATCCAACTGGAAGAAACTTCAATAATGTTCCAGCTGGCACCTATTATATTAGAGTAAGGGACGCCAATGGTTGCGAGGCTAGAAGTACGAATCCAATTGTGGTGGAAGATCCAATAGCCATTGAGTTTGAATCTATCCCAACTGCTTGTTATGTAGGCGGAAGCAATGGTAGTATTACTATTAATATTAATCCAAATGGAAACGGAAGTGTTGGAAACGGGAATCTTCAAGTAAGAATTAATGGAGGTCCGTTTGTAAATCTTAACAATCCACCATTCCAACATGTATTTAATAATTTGTCTTCTGGAGATTATGACATCCGAATCAAGGACGGTTTCGGTTGTTTTGCAGAAGAGCTCGATGTTACAATACAACCGAAATTGATCTCCACAGCAGTTTTAGATAATGATTTTCTCTGTGGAACAGATGCACAGGTTACTATAAATACCACGGGAGGTAATGGATCTTTTACCTATGCTTGGGCGAATACCGAAACCGGGCCCTTCACCAACACAACTGGGTTCTCTGGCAATGTGTTTAATACCAATATCGCTGGGACTTATTATTTCGAAGTTACCGACGCCGAAAACTGTACGGATATTGCTGGTCCTATCGAAATAACGCCTGCAACACCGCCTTCATTTACGGTAACGCCAACAGATATTACTTGTAATGGAGATAGTACTGGAGTTCTAGATGTAGATATTGATACTAATGTTGGGGTAGGTCCTTACACTATTGCAGTATTGAATACAGATACTAGTACAAGTTATGGTAGGCAAACCACAAATTTACCTGCTGGTAATTATGAGATAACAGTAACAGATTCTAAGAATTGTACGAATACTGAAACTGCAACTATAATTGAGCCCAGTCCAATAATGGGGAATTTATCTAAAACAGATATCAGTTGCTCAGGGGATCCAACAATTGGTTCAATTTTAGGTACAATAACCATCGATGCCTCCGGAGGAACATCGCCATACGAATATTTTATCAGAAGAAGTGACTACAGCTACACCGATAGTTATGATACAGCAGCTCCAAACTCAAATGATCATACTTTTGATGATTTAGATTTCGGTGAATATGTTATCAGAATTGTAGATGCAAATGGCTGTGAAATAATTGAAAATATTACTATAGCAACTGCGCCAAGTGTTATTTTAACCACTTCTGGTGCGGCAGGATGTACACTCGGTAGTGGAACAATGATGGTTGATGCAGATACTGCAGATCCTATGACGCCTTTAACTTCTGGAGATTTTTACTTCTCTATTTATCCTGCATTGAATGATTTTGATCCTGCTCCTTTAGCTTCTAACCCAGGTTGGTTTCAAGCTGACACTGATACAGGTAAAGGATTTAATACTGCCTATGAATTCACTGGCTTAAATCCTGGAGTAACGTATCAATTTATAGTTTACGACCGAAATACGAATTGTTCTTTCGTTCAAACAACTACAACTCCAGTAGAAACTACTTCTACTATGGAAGCTACTTTGGATCCCTCTTCTTCGGTTACATGTAATGGATTTGATAATGGATCGATCACATTTACTTTAAATGATCCAGGTGATATTGCTAATAGTATACCTCCTGCCGGAGCAACTTCAGCAGACTATGAAGTATATACTGCGAACGGAGATACTGGAACAGGGATAACAGGTAATGCCCTGGTAAATACAGCAACCACGGCCTCAGGTTTAAGTCCGGGAGAATATTACATTCTTTTTACTGAGGTTGGAGGAACGAATAATGGTTGTGTGTTCGCTTCGGATACATTTATCATTGATGAAGCCCCAGCACTTTTAGAAATCAATGCAACGGCAGACAATGCCAACTGTGTGTCAAATTCTGGAACAGTCACCGCTATAGCGCGCTATGGTGTAGCACCATACGAGTTCGTACTACAACCGCAAGGCGATCCTGCCCCAACAGTAGCTTCTTGGACTTCAACAAATACAAATGGAGTTTTCAGTGCAGATGCAGGAAATTATACAGTTTATGTAAAAGATGCCAACGATTGTATTCAACCATTTGATATAACGATAAATCCGGATCCAGAACCTGAAATTTCTAGGGCTATTAATGATGACTGTGTTGCGGAAGGAAATTACGCAGTAACTGTAACCTTGGATAATCCTGGTGTTCCACCTTATCGTTTAATTGTTAATGGCGCTGTACGGAACAACGTGATTTTTAATGGGAGTAATCAATATGAAATAACAGGATTAAATTCAGGAACGACTACTATCGAAATTCTGGATAGCAATGGTTGTGGAGAAGTTGAAACTTTCGAAATCCACCCACCACTGCAGTTTAATGCTCAGGTTGTTTCAGATATTGATTGTGTGCCAAACAATGCAGAGGTTGAGATTGAAGTATTTGGTGGTTCTTCAGCAACATTATCAAATATTACTTTTGATGTAACTGGACCGGCTGGTTTTAGTGGAATTACGGGTCAAACACTTTCTACAAACCCAGAAACCTTTGCTTTTGCTAGCGTTCCCGGGGATTATACCATTACGGTGAACGACTCAGGAACGGGATGTTCAATTGTTAAAACAATTAATGTGCCTCCTGCGGTAGAACCTAATTTTACCGCAACACCAACAGATGTAAGCTGTAATGGAGGTATGGACGGATTTATCGAGTTAAATGTTGTAGACAACGGAATTTCACCAATTAATTTTACCATTAGTCCAGTAGCGGGAACCTTCGATGCGGCGTCAAATTCGTTTGTAGATCTTCCCGCTGGAACATATACAATTACAGGAACTGGAAACAACTCATGTAGTACCCCGGTTTCCGGGATCGTTGTTGGAGAACCTACTTCGGTTACTGCAGATCCTGCTGCTGTAACACAGTTTGCATGTGTTTCTGGAAACAGTATAAATAATGCGGTGATTACTATAACGGGAGCAACTGGAGGAACTACCATATCTGGAAACTATACGTATGAGTTTGTGTATGACAACAATACTCCAGGAGATAATACAGACGATAGAACACAACGAAGCAGCAGCAATGAATTTATTGTTTCTGAACAAATTGGTGGTGAAGTAGCAATACAAATTATCGACGATAACGGGTGTAGTACAGTACAAAGTGTAACCATCGCCCCATATTCCAACCTCGATGCTATTGGCTTAACACCTTTTGACCCTACATGTAACCCTGGTATGGATGGTAGTGTAGAGATTAACGCAGTACTAACTCCTGCACCAGGAACAGCCGATATTACGTATGATATCTCTAACTTTGATGGATCTTTCACCGCTAGTTTTACAGGCAATAGCCTTACACATACGTTTACAGGACTCGACATTGATAACTATATCGTTCGGGTAACCAATAACGATACCGGTTGTTTCTTGGAAGATACGTTTGAACTTGAAGACCCGAATACTTTTGAAATCGATGTCAATAAACTGAGCGATGCGATTTGTTTCGGAGATAATGGTCAGGTTACTTTTACTATTACAGATCCGGTTAATGGATATAGTGGAGGCTTCGATTGGGAAATCTTCAGTGTTGAAGGCACACCAAATGATACTTCAGACGATATTTCAGTAGCAACAGGAAATCAAGCGGATCTTGGTCCTACTGCGGCTATCAATGTTCCACAAGGAAGTTACTATGTGGAAATAATACAATCTGCCGCGCCTAGTTGTACAAATACAGAGCGTTTTGTAATCTTAGGCCCAAATTCAGCGTTAATGCTTGACGTAGCTATCAATGAGAATTTAGATTGTACCATAATGCAAGGTGAAATTGAAGCCAATGCTACTGGTGGTTGGGGAGATTATGAGTATGCAATTGTAGCTCAAGGAGCAACACCAACAACTGCAGATTATGGTAGTAATAATATTTTTGGAGGCTTGGTTGCAGGCAATTACGATATCTATACCAGAGACTCTGGTGGATGTGAAGAAATGCAAACGATAAGTCTTATTCAGCCAAACCCAATTATAGCAAATGCTATTAAAACAGATGTTACGGGTTGTGAAGGAGATACCAATGGAACAGTTACCGCAACCATTACACCTCCTTTTGGCGGTCAACCAGCTATAAATAATACCTTGCCATACTATTTTAGCTTAAATGTTTACAACAGCGATGGTACTGCTATTGTTTCAAGAGGAGCATTACAAACAAGTGGGGCAGGAGCATTTAATTTTACGTATAGCGGTTTGGGAGCTGGTTTTTATAGTGTTACCGTTACCGATAATTTTGGTTGCGAAACAGAAACCAATCAAGTAGAAATATTGGAACCTAATGAAGTATCGGCGGCGCTTACCTTGAACACGACCAATACCTGCGATACTGGAGCTGTGCTTACGCTTACTGCGGAAGGAGGAACCGGAGCCGGAACCTATAGCTATAGTGAGAATCCAACAGGACCTTGGACATCATTTACTGGAAATAGTGTAAACATTCCTATTCCTGGACCAATTACAAATCCGGTTACATCACAATTCTATGTGCAGGATGGAAATCTATGTGTTTCTGGGGTTTCAAACGGAGTTACTGTAGATCCTATTCCAGCTATTATAATCACACCAGAAATTGCTGCAGATGTAACCTGTAATGGAGAAGCAAATGGTGTTATTCGCGTAAGAGCTTCGGGAGGTTTAGGAAATTATATGTATACGTTGTATGATGTTTCTGGAAATGTAGTGGTTCGTCCTCAGCAAGCATCAAATACATTCAATAATCTACCTGCTGGCGTTTACTTCGTTCAGGTGGATAGTCAGGATTGTGATGCCCGTTTGCGAATAGAAATACTAGAAGGAATGCCTTTACAGGACAAAACACCTATTGTTTACAATCCGCAATGTTCAGACGATTTAGGTACCATTGAAGTTGGTCTGGAGGGAGGTACTGGTATCTATCAATATGCGATTTCCCCTAGTTTAGACAAATTCCAAGATGAAAACATGTTTTACGATCTAGAACCGGGAAGTTATACGGTAATTGCGCAAGATTCGAAAGGCTGTAACCCTTATATATACAAATTGGATGTAGTAGCACCAAGTCCGTTAGCTGCCAAGGCAGATATCATGGAGCAAGAATATTGCATCGGTGATGCTACCGGAAGCTTTGAGGTAAATATTGCTGGAGGTACTGCGCCTTATTCCACAGCTTTGAATACGCAAGATGATAGTGCTTTCGTTCAAGATAAAACGGTGTACGATAACCTAGAAGGAGGAGAGACTTATGTGGTGTTTATAAAAGATGCCAATGGTTGTACTTCAAATGTGATCGTTACTCTAGATGATCCGGTGGATCTTTCCCCTAGAGCAGAAATTAACTTTATGTGTATCGATAACAGTGCTGCCAACGAGGTGGAAATCATATTGGCTCAACAAGGTTTGGAAGACGTAATTTACACAATGGACGGTGGAGCCGATCAATTTGATAATAGATTCTCAAATGTAGCTCCCGGAGATCACACAGTTACTGTTTCTTACTTTGGCTGTGAGCGTACCGTAGACTTTACGATCGATACCATTCAGCCGCTTAATTTGGCTGTTGGACAAAGTAATATCAATGAATTTACCATGGAACCAAGTGGTGGGTTTGCTCCTTACGAATATTTTGTAAATGGAGAGTCACGCGGAAATAATCCGAAGTATATCATTAGACAAAGTGGTATTTACGAGGTAAAAGTAATCGATGCCAATGGTTGCGAGGTCATCGCACAAATTGAAATGGAATTCATCGATATAAATATTCCGAACGTGTTTACACCAGACGGCGATAATAATAACGACACTTGGACACCAAAGAATACGCTTCAGTTCCCGAATATACTTACAAGGGTTTACGATCGCTACGGAAGACAAGTGGCAGAACTTCGTATAGGTGAAGAATGGGATGGCCGCTATAACGGCACCGAATTACCAACGGGAGATTACTGGTATGTGGTAAAATTAAATGGAGAATTAGACGACAGGGAGTTTGTTGGACACTTTACACTTTACAGATAAAATTTAGAAATAAATGAAAAAGTATCTTTTTATTATAGCAATCGCAGTAGGTATTTCTGTAAAAGCACAGGAGCTAACGCTTCCTACCTTTACACAATATCTGGCAGACAACGAGTTTGTAATCTCCCCAGCATATGCGGGGATTGGGGATTACGTTAAAATTCGAGCCAATGCGCTTACTCAATGGGTGGGTATTGACGATGCTCCAGATACGCAAACGCTTGTTGGCGATGTGCGATTGGGACAAAAATCTGGTGTGGGTGCCCTGTTTTATAACGACAGAAATGGTAATACACGCCAAATAGGAGCCCGACTTTCTTTTGCGCATCACCTTACGCTCGATGCTACCGAAGATCGTTTTCTTTCCTTCGGTTTGTCCTATAACGTGAACCAATTCCGATTGGACATCAATAATTTTGATTCTGATGGGGATGGACAACCCGATAATTTTGACCCCAGTATTACCGATAACCGTACTACGACTAACCATAACTTCGATGTCGCTGTTTTACTTAGAATGGGAGGTTTTTTCGCAAGTTTAAATGCTTCAAACGTTTTGAATAAGGACTTAAATGTATTCGCTATCAATGAGCCAAATAAATTGAGAAACTACTATTTGTACACTGGGTATCGTTACAAAAAGAACCTTAGATCTGACTTCGAGTGGGAGCCTTCTGTATTTTACCAAATATTCGAAAGCGACGGCCGTTCCAGTACCGATATCAACATGAAAGTACGTTATTGGGATTTTGAAGATTACTATTGGGCGGGGATTAGCTATCGTTTTTTAAACGATCAGTTCCTAGATCCTTTAAATGTGGGCCCCATGGTAGGCTTAAAGAAAGGTAGTTTCTATTTTGCTTATTCCTATCAAGTAATACTTAACGAAATACAGCTGTATAGCAGCGGAACACATATGATAACTGTTGGGGTGGATATCTTCCAAGGGCTCAGCAATTGTCGTTGTACCATGCGATAGTATCGAAAGGATACTTAACGCATGATGCAAAAAATACAAACCTGCGAGGTTTCAAAAACCTTGTAGGTTTTTTAAAAAAATCCGTCACTACAACCGACGAAGGAGGGTGGCAGTCTCCCAATGAGAGTGAATGCTGCCTTAAGGGGATTGCCACAGTCGTGGAAAACTTCTTCGCAAAGACGGAGAATAACTTTGCCTAGCACGGTTTTTAATAATTACTAATTTCTTAATTAATGTTATTTCTGTATTAGAGCAAAACATGGAAATATAAGGTTAATTTGGCGATTCCAAGAACAAGAAAAGGTTAGATGATAGAAACTAATTAAACTGAATCAGCTGTTTGTTCACACGGTTAGCGGCAATTTTGGAAGCAATAAAACCAAGGACAAAAATGGTGGCAAATACAATTAAGACGTTTATTAATTGATATTCTACCGGATAGGCTAGGGAAGGTGTAAGTTTAAGCCACTGAAAGCTTATTTGAGACCAAACCAATAAGGAAGCTACCACAATACCTATAATACCTCCAACGGCAGTTACCAACAATCCCTGAAGGAAAAATATTCGTTTTAATTGCTTTATAGAAACGCCCATACTGTAAAGGGTAGTAGCATTTTCTTTTTTATCGAGAATCATCATAATAATCGCGCCTACCACATTAAAAAGTGCAATGATAAGTACTAGGGTAAAGATTAAATAGATAGCCAGATTTTCAGTATTCAACATTTTATAAAGGGAATCATTTAGCTGTGCCCGCGTTTTTATTTGTACTTTTCCCTTAAAAGCTTCTTCAATAGCTTTGGTTACCAAACCTATATCGGCGGTTGGATCTAATTTAAAATTAATTCCTGTAATTTGGTTTTCTTTCTTTTCCAGTAAAGGTTGTACCGTTGAGAGGCGCGCAAACACATATTTTTTATCCAATTCGTCGTTTACTGCATAAACACCCGAGAGGGTGACCGAAAGTTCGTTATAGGGCTTCTTTGTGCCCGAAATTCCACTGGTAATACTTCCTTCCCCAGGTTTTGGAGCTAAGATTTTTAACGGATTGCGATAATCGTTTATTCCGAGCCCGAGTAAATTGGCAATGGCAAGTCCGGTGACCACCTGGTAAGGATCTTTTTGTATCCAGTTTCCGTAGTAAATTAAGCTGTCTACTCCGGTTACATTGGTGTAATTACTGTCTACCGCCTTTATGTAAGCAATATGATTTTTTTGTTTGAAAGTAAGAAAAATGCGTTCTTCAATTTCTTTGGAATAATCAGCAATACCTTCAATTCTGTTGAGTTGCTTGTGTTCGTTTTCAGTAAAATCAAAAAACTTGCCTTCCGAAGAGACTGCTTTTAAGTCGGGATCAAAAGAATTCGAAAAAGATAAACTCAATGTTTTTAAACCAGCAAAAGCAGAGAGCACCACAAAAAGAGAGGCGGCACCAATGACAATTACCAAAAATGTAACAAAATTGATAATGTTTACCGCATTTTGACTGCTCTTAGAAACGAGATACCTTTTGGCTATGTACAGCGAAATATTCAAAAAACTACGACTTCTTTCTTTTATCTAACAAATCGGGATTATCGATGGGATTCTCACTGCGCTTTAAAGATTTATCAATGCGGTCAATATATTCAAGAGAATCGTCTATAAAAAATTCCAAATCGGGAACACGGCGAAGCTGATTTTTGGTGCGTTGCGACAATTCGTGTTTAATAAGCGGCTGGTTGGAGCGCATTCCTTTTAAAAGCTCTTCTGCATTGGTATGGGGAAAAATACTTACATACACTTTCGCAATGGAAAGGTCTGTTGTAACATTTACCTTTGTAACGCTAATAAGCGTACCAGACATCCCACCATCTTTTGCTGCTCTTTGTAGAATTTCCGCCAAATCGCGTTGTATAACGCCACCAATCTTTTTCTGTCTGTTTGTTTCCATGTTGCAAAAGTACGAGAATAATAAATACAATTTAAAGTATTATTTTTGATTCGCATGAGCTTAGTTTTTAAATGAATCTCGTTTAAGCTCATTTTATTTTAAACAGTTAATTAGATCTGATGAACAAAATAGAGCACCTAGGCATAGCAGTAAAAAGCTTGGACGCCTCCAACGAACTTTTTCATAAATTGTTGGGGGTAGCGCCTTACAAGTTAGAAGTGGTTGCTTCGGAAGGAGTAAAGACGTCTTTTTTTAAAACAGGAGAAAGCAAAATAGAACTTCTGGAAGCTACAAATGAAGAGAGCCCTATAGCAAAATTTATTGAAAAAAGGGGAGAAGGAATTCATCATATAGCCTTCGATGTGGCAGATATTAAAGCGGAAATTAAAAGGCTTAAGGAGGAAGGCTTTGTGGTTTTAAATGAAACCCCTAAAAAAGGGGCAGACAACAAATGGGTTGTTTTTTTACATCCTAAAGCTACCAATGGAGTATTAATAGAGCTGTGTCAAGAAATAGATTCTATTGAATAGCTACAAAAACAGTTAAAAGTTTTGCACGGCTTAAAAATATATAGTAATATTGCATCCGCAATTTGCAGGTCCCATAGCTCAGCTGGTTACCTGCCTACCTGACGGTAAGTCAGGCAGGGAGCACCAACAGAGTTAAGTTTGAAATTATGTTTGTTTATGTTATTCGCAGTTTAAAAGATGCTAGATTTTATGTGGGAATGACTATGGATGTTGAAAAACGTTTAAAAGAACATAATTCGGGAAAAACAAAAAGCACAAAGGGGTACCGACCTTGGATTTTAATTCATACAGAGGTACTTCCGGATAGAGAAGCGGCCAGAGCGAGAGAAAAATACTTAAAAAGTGGTTTTGGAAAGCAATGGTTAAAAAATAAATACAAACAGGTCCCATAGCTCAGCTGGTTAGAGCACCTGACTCATAATCAGGGGGTCCATGGTTCGAGCCCATGTGGGACCACAATTAAACTAAAGCCTTACAGCAATGTAGGGCTTTTTCTTTTCTTGGTGTTGAAAGAAATTAATTGTTGTACTAATCCAAGTCGACTTATTTAATAAACTAGGCTATCTTAAAGTGGAATTTTTTAGGGAGGGTAGGAATATACAATGTGGTTGTTAAAAAGTTGCATAATACTTCTGATTTCAAGGTACACTAATGAAGTTGACACTCAATAGTTTTTATGGCATACCTCAGAAAAGAATCAATAGATATTAAATTATGGACTTACAGAATATTATTTTTGGAGCTATCATCCTAATCATCGGAGTTTTTTTATTTATTTTTATGATTGGATTAAAGAGAGGAAAGTATCTTAAAAATCGGGATCCGGCTATCGATGGTATAATTGAGATAAAAGGATTTGTTGGTGGAATTTTGCTTATATTGGCTGGAGCCTTTTTGATTTACAATGAAATAGCCTCATATTTTGGATGGACAGTATTGTTTATGGATAAATAATAGATAGAAAATTTTGGCGTCATCTCTCTCCAAAGCCTACCCACAACCCCTCACTGGGGTTTGTGTAGGGGGTCAGAGTTCCTGTAGCGGCTGTCGGTAATGATATGAATTTCGCAGGTTGGATTGTAGAAGCTTTTATAACCTCAAATTTAAGTCAAGGAGGGAGTTCGTTCGGTGATTTCATGGACGATCAAGGTTTATACATTCTTCTGAAAAAGATCTCTAGGATTGACATCAGTTTGTTATGGAATATTGAGATAAAATGCTAGTTTGAAAATTATACTTTTTGAAAAAGGAGTTAATAATTAGATTAATAAGTAAATAAACGTGTATTTATAACTTACAAAAATCCAGTCTATTTTTTAGGCTGGATTTTTTTGTTTTTAGAGGCGTTTTTTGATAAAATCGAGGAAACACAGTAATTTTAGTGAGAGAAATAGACGTGCTAAAACTATTTTATTATTTGTCTTGTTTCTTTTTGCTTCTATTTCTCCATATTATAAAGCCTGTTACAGGTAAAGAGGCACCAAAAAGACCTACGCAAACGGCCAAGATTTGTGTTGGTAAACCACCCACCGTACCCATATGAATATCTAAACTTCCTTCTAAAATATCTTGATTTTTTTCAAATTCGGCTACTAAGGGAGTATCCAGTTGTCTTCCTGTATAGCGGTTCAAAATTTGGTTATCGCCATAAAGATGAAGAAATCTATCATCGGTATCCAGTAAAATAAACTGCGAGTTAATAGCGTTGGGCTGTATGGCCATAAGGGTAAGCTTATAGTTTTCGGGATACGATTTTTCAAACTCCTCGAATATAAATTGTAAACTTTTATAGCTTTTGTTGCTTGGTTGAGAATCGGCCATTGGTGGGTTTTTACCTACGAGTTCCGGGGAACCCCCAAAGGCGGCCACTACAGGTTTTTCCACCCATTCGAAAGACATTACAAGACCAGTAATTAAACTTATTAAAATCAACCAACATGCGTAAAAACCATAAACACGATGAAAATCGTGATTCATTCTTTTTTTGGAAGCCGGATATTTTGGTTTAAAGGCGGTACGCGCTTGGTTTTTACTTCTTGGCCACCATAAGATGAGGCCAAGAATTAATTCAATAAAAAAAATAAGTGAGGCAACCCTAATAATCCAAAGTCCGAAATTACCCAATAGAAGTTGGGAATGAAAGTGAGCCACTAAAAAGAAGAAATTTGCAGAGGTAACATCTTCCCCAATTATTTTACCGGTATAAGGATTGATAAAGGTTATTTTTAAGGTGGGCATATCGCTTCCCTCCTTAGGGATACCGCTTACTACATCGAAGGAGCGTTGCGGGTTGTTGTAGGTGTTTATCCAGAAATATTGTTCGGTGGGGTATTTAGCTTTAAAAGTATTTACTAGGGAGTCTACAGGCATTCTATTTCCTTCCGGTTTTACCGTTAAATGCTCTTTATTATAGGAATGCATGATTTCTTCAGCAAAAACAAACATGGCACCAGAAAGGCACAATAAACATACAATAAGCCCAGATGACAAACCTATCCAAAGATGTATTTTTCTAATAGTTTTTTTATAGGACATGAAAATGTGTTTCTAAAAAATAAAATTGTATTCAAGAGATCCCGTAAACAAGGGAAAAGCGGAATCACATTTCTTTGATTCCGCTTCCCTAATTATTAAAGCTTAAAAAGCGATTGTACCACTCCGCTATTTAAGTATAAGCGCTCGGTTACTTTATCGCCATCGTAACTGTAATATCCAGAGCCTTCACTATTGCTATATGGAATCCAAATTAGGTTGTCTTCTACAAAAGGCGCGTTAATAGATGCAAAATCGTTAATAGGGGCTCCTTCAATTTTAGTGGCAACCTTGGTATCTATATCAATTTTGTGCAATACCATATTTTCTTCTACAAAATTGCTGTAATTCGGCGTAAAAGGCGTCGCTTTTATATACGTTATTAAGTCGTTGCCAATGCGAGAGGCACCACCCAAGAACCATTTAATTCCAGGTTCACTCACATAATCGTCGATAGCGATCTCGAAAGAGGTATCAAATTCATCTTCTCCCTTATTAATCCTTAAAATCTTTCCATTCCTATCGGCATTCAGCATATTCCCCATGGTATTTATGTAGAGGTCGCCTTCAGCATCGATTTGATAATCGTTAAGGTTGTCTGTGTAATAAGATATTTCTTGAGCTCCCTCGTAGGTAACTGTTTTTAAATATTCTTCGCTATCTATATCGATTACGGCCACAAAAACAGCGTCGTAAGCGCTAGAACCTAGTCCGTTCTCATCTTTATCATACTGAATATCGGCATAAAGCTTACCGTCCTTATTAATAAGCATACGCTGACCTATTTTTTCCAAAACGATGTTCTCATTTTCATCTTTTTTAGAAACCATGCTTAAATCTATTTCTCCGATACGCGTCATTGTAGAAGGATCAAACTTTTGAAGCTTTAGGTTTCCTCTTCCGCCGTCGAAATAATAACCTAGATTGTCATCGATTATTAAATAGTTGGTACTGTAATCTTCCCCGCTACTTACAATAAATCCGTCTGAAACCAATTTGCCTTCTTCGCTAACATTGTATTTCTGAATTCCGTTTTGTCCTATGGCATTGTAGCCCATAAATACAGAACCTTTATAAGACTTGGCACCGTTTCGGGAAGCAGCAAGTTGCGTTGCATTATCGACTGCGGTAATATCAAACGCATCTTCTGGAAGGGATTCCATAGGTGCTACAAAACCACTTGTAGATTGCCCATCGGTCATTACCACAATTCCAAACTCTGCATCGTAGGTTTCGGTCGGGACTTTGGAGTTGCCGTCATCGCTGCTACATCCTATAGCTAGGGTCCCCGCTAAACTCAAAAAGAAAAAGTGTAGTTTTTTCATAGTTCAATTAATTTATAGTATATCTAATTTTAAAATTTATATTTCTTCCAGGTTTTTGTACCCGGAAATTATCGAATTGATCCTCGTTTAAAATATTATTGACCGCCATGCTTAGCCATAAAGGTTGGTTGTTTACTTTATAAGATATCCCCAAATCCCAGACGTATTGCGTAGGGATTAGGAACTCATCGGCGTCTACGTCGGGTTTTTCAAAAATGTTATCCGATTCTAAATCCTTCGGAATGGAAAATCTGTAATAAAAATGGGTGTAACCAAAATTGGTGTATAGGTCGAAACGGTCGTTGGTGGCAAACGGATTGAAAATTTTATAATCTATGTTGAGGTTGGCGAATAAATAGGGAACATTGGGCACCCTTGACCCCTCATTGAGTTCTTCTTGAGGATTATCGACGTCCACACGTCTTAAATCCTGAAAGGTCGCGTTTAAATTGGTAGTCAGGTTTTTATGCAACGTTTTTTTGATCCCGGCTTCTATTCCCATAACCCGAACATTGGACCAATTATCGTAAGTAGCGTATGGAATATTTGGAATGAGTTGAACCAAGTTTTTTTGATCCCTAAAAAATACATTGGTATCCAACCACCAAGATTTTTGTTTATCCAAAGGCAAATTAGCAGCAAGGTTCACATTATGGCTCCTTTCTGGAACAAGATTTGGGTTTCCAACGATAAACAAACCATCCCCAAAATACTCTTCGGCATCTGGAATACGGGTGGCATATTCATAGGTAAACCTTAAAAATCCTTTATTCTCCAGATTGTAGCGAACGGAATTGGCAATTCCATAATTATTTTGGGATTCTTCAGGGACATCTCCTTCATAGGCAAAATTTAAATCCACAGCTTGCGTAAGAATGCCAAATCTTTTTACTGTAAACTCATTTATAATTTTGTTATTCCACAGGGAACTGCGAATGCCAAGACCAGTAACATTTTTTACATATTTAGCTTCAATGGTAAGCGGGTCGATATCGGTATTGGCAATTTTAATAGCAAATGGATCGCTACCCAAGCGAGTTTGTCTTGAATAAACGTGATTTAACAATAGTTCGTGCTCATCGTTGAGTTTGTAACCAAAATATGCCCTTACCAAATTGTTTGTAAAAGTTATATTTTGCAGAGATTTGGTAGCAGAAAGTTCACCTCCGTTTTCTTCCCTGCGTTCTACTTCGCCATACCAATTGTATCTGTTGGCGGTGGTATCTATTGTTTTTGTTTTCAGCTCGCCATAAACGGCAAAAACATCTGCACTAAAGCGATCGAACTGCTTTTGGTAGCGCATGGTAAGTCCAAAATTACTTTCTTCAAAATTTGCTTCTCCGTATGGCTCGGTTTGATAAATATCGTTTTGAAGTTCTTTATCATAATCAAAGTAATTGAAACCTATCTCCCATCGGTCTGCAAAACTTGTTTCATGCAAATCTACTTTTACTTCAGAATAAAAGGGAGCTACCCCATCGTGGAAACGTCTAACATTGGCCTCTTCTTCACGGGCTGTTTCTGGGTCGGGTACAAGCACGTCAATCTTATAATCGTTGTCGGAACTGATGTAATAACTGGACAAGCTTACGCCAAATTTAGAATTTGGAATGGCATAATATCCATTTAAGTTAAATTGTTGGGAATTAAAAGAGCCGTATTGGTAAGAAGCGTCAAGATAATTGCTCAGCCTTTGTTTGGTTACAAAATTCACACCACCACCCAAAGCATCCGAGCCCAAGGAGGCCGGTAAAACACCTTTGTAAACATCGATACGCTCTAGGGCGTCTACAGGAAGTAAACTAAAATTAAAGGCCCTTCCAAGATAATCTAAAGGAACCCCATCCTTAAAAAAACGGATTGCTTTTCCTTGTAACCCATTTATATTAATTTCGGTATTGCTTCCTACACCAGCATTCTGGCGTACTTTAAGGCCTGAGGTTTGATTGATTAACTGCGGAACGGAAATCGACTTTATCTTGGCTGAACTTAGATCTAGCACTTCTACCGCTTGCGCTTGAGCTGCGCTTTTCGCAGCGTCGGTTTGCACGCTCACCTCTTCCAGCTCGATAGAAGATTCTTCAATGCTTACTTGAAGGAAAGGAGCATCTTCCTTGCTAAAATCTACCAGGATAATTCTGTCTTTATATCCAATACCGGTAAACGAAAGTTTTATCCTTTTCTTCTGAATATTCTGAATTGAAAATACACCATTGGAATCGGTAGAAGTTCCTTTATTGGTGTTTTGTATCATCACATTGATACCGGCTAAAGGCTCTCCAGATGTAGCGGTAACTACTCCAGAAATTTCGAATCGCTCTTGCGAAAAAGAGGTTGAAAGCTTAAAGATCAATAAGATAGTAACGAACCGAAACATTATTTAATTTAGACTGATTTAAAATAGGTAGCGAAGATAAAATATTTATTCGGAATCAGTCTAAATAAATATAATAATTAACAATTCGATAATAAGAGATTATAAAGATTGTCTTTATTTCTGTGTTGAAGAGTACTATTAAATCTTCATTTGTACCTATTATCAAGGAAAAACCCCCTATATTTTAAGAGATTAAAACCCTTGAAATCAATATGTTATTGTGTTTATATTTCCATAAATTAAAACATAGTATCATGGAAACAGTAAAAAAATTTCGTAATGGAACCATTAGAATGTCCATTCCGGCAAAAGTAGCTTACAACGGTAAAGCCTTTAAAGAAAGTATTTATCAATTATTGGATGAATTAGGTTGCCCTAAATGTTTTTCTGGAGTAGATTGTTATATCGATACATTCCGGGATTATATCTACGACCCAGAGAAAGCGGTTCTAAATCCAGTCGTGAAAGATAGAGTTGGATTTAAGGCCAATTGGAATAGTGATAAATTTTCGGATGGAACCCCAGTACCATTACCTTTCAACCAGTTAGCTAGCAATACGCTTACAGTAGCTTCATCTCCAAAATTAACCGGAAGTATAGATAAAGTGGATAGTTTGATAGACAAGGTATTTGAAGAAATTGGTTGCCGAGCTTGTTGCTCTGGACACGACGTTTTCTTTAAAAATGTAATAGATACTCTAAGAATACCAAATTTATGATCTCTAAAGCCGAGAATAAATTTCAATGCCTACCCGAATTGGGGGTGGGCATTATTTATTCCCAAAAAATCAAAGAAATAAATTTTCCTAAGGGATTATTGGATACTTTAGAGATTGAACCCCAGACACTTTGTATTAGAGACAAGAACGATAATTTGATTTTGCCAAAAAAGGTTTTTAAAGACCTCAATAATTTGCCATACAACAAGCTGGTGCACAGTATAGGAGCTCCGGTTGGAGGGTCCGTAAAACCCACAGAGGAACAACTAAAGCTTATCGATTATTGCAGTCGATTATTTAACAGTCCATGGATTACAGAACACCTTAGTTTTAATGCCACTACTTCTTTCAATACTGGGTTTTTTCTTCCACCATGCCAAACTGAAGAAGGATTACAAGTTGCAATTGAAAATATTCAAATATTGCAATCCAAATTAAAAAAACCTATTGCCATAGAAACAGGCGTAAATTATTTACGGTGCAATAATAAAGAAATTGAAGATGGTAATTTTGTTGCTGAGCTTTGCAAAGCTACAGATTGCGGAATTTTGCTTGACATACATAATCTGTTTGCCAATCAATTGAACGGAAGGCAATCCATTGAAACTTTTATAGGTCAAATCCCGAAAGACAACGTGGTGGAAATTCATATTGCTGGAGGTACAGAATTGAATAACCTTTGGTTGGACTCTCATTCTGGGCCTATAGACCAACGGTTGCTGGATATTACCAAGGAGGTATTGCCAGAATTTAAAAACCTAAAAGCCGTTACCTATGAAGTTTTCGATTCTTATCTCCCAATAATTGGAGACAAAGTGGTAATAAAAGAATTGGAGAAGGTTAGAAATCTTTGGGAAAGCCGAAAGGTAAAGCCCATATCTGGAGCTAATACAGAAATGCCGAAGGAGGTGATCAATATTCAAAAATTTAATCAGAATTACTCGGTAAAAGAATGGGAGAATACATTGGCAAACCTAGCTATCGATCGAAGTTTTTCAGGAGGATTAAAAGGGATGGCGAAAAGTAACCCCGACCGTATTGCGATGTATCAAAGTTTAATAAAAGAATTTAGAGCTTCCATGATAGCAAGAATATACAAACTAACCGTTAGATACCTTATGCTGACTTTAGGGATGGATGCATTTTACGTAATTCTTCAAGATTTTTGGAGCAAAACCCCTCCAGAGCAATTGAGCTACAAAGAAGCCCAGAACTTTGCACAATATTTGGAAAATAAGGCCTACAAAATGCCATGGTTATACCGATTGCTACGATACGAAGTAGCCATACTAAATTCTATTTTGCGCCACACAACTGAGATCGTTTCCTTTGATGTAGATCCTATGCCAATGTTAAATGCTTTGCATGAAGGGAAATTGCCTGAGATGATTGGCAAATCTGGAGATTATGAAATTGAGATCACCCCAGATGCTCACGATACCGCTCAGTGGACGGCTATTTCTTCCTAAAAACAAAAAGAGTTTCAAAATAAATTGAAACTCTTCCTGTCGCTAATTCGTTGTTATTAAATATTTAAACATATTCATCATTGCAAAATAACAACGAACTTAGCCACCCTCAAGCTTGCCATTGCATAATCTAGCAACGGTCAAGGATTTCGATTTAATTATTAGTATATAGACATTGCACTGCATTAAATCGGTTGATCTTTGTTACTAGATGTCATTTATTTAAAAAGGTTGCGTAGCAAATTGTATGATGCAAAAAGAAATAGTATTTTAGCACGAATCATAATAAAAGCAAAGAGAAAAAATGAGTTCTGAAAAAGATGCGAAATTAAAAGCACTGAAGCTCACTTTAGACAAGTTGGATAAAACCTACGGTAAGGGAGCAGTAATGAAAATGGGAGATAGTGTGGTAGAAGATGTAGATGCTATCCCAACAGGCTCGCTTGGGCTGGATATTGCCTTAGGCGTTGGTGGATACCCACGGGGAAGGGTTATCGAAATATATGGTCCGGAATCCTCTGGTAAAACCACCTTAACCCTGCACGCTATTGCAGAAGCACAAAAAGCGGGTGGAATTGCTGCTTTTATTGATGCCGAACATGCCTTCGATCGTTTTTATGCCAAAAAACTTGGAGTAGATATAGATAACCTTATAATTTCTCAACCAGATCACGGGGAGCAGGCCTTGGAAATTGCCGATAATTTAATACGTTCGGGAGCCATCGATATAGTAATTGTCGACTCTGTGGCGGCTTTAACCCCCAAAAGTGAGATTGAAGGGGAAATGGGAGATTCTAAAATGGGACTTCATGCCCGTTTAATGTCGCAGGCACTTAGAAAGTTAACCGCCAGTATTAGTAAAACAAAATGTACGGTAATATTCATTAACCAGCTTAGGGAAAAGATAGGTGTAATGTTTGGAAATCCAGAGACTACAACAGGTGGTAATGCCTTGAAGTTCTATGCTTCTGTACGTTTGGATATTCGCCGATCTACTCAAATAAAAGATAGCGGTGGCGATGCATCTGGAAATAAAACCAGGGTTAAGGTTGTTAAAAACAAAGTGGCGCCGCCTTTTAAATCTACAGAATTTGATATTATGTATGGAGAAGGGATTTCCCGGGTAGGGGAAATTTTAGATCTAGGGGTAGAATTTGAAATTATTAAGAAAAGTGGTTCTTGGTTTAGCTATGGAGATACCAAATTGGGGCAAGGTAGAGATGCCGTAAAGGTTTTACTACAAGACAATCCAGAGCTTTTAGAAGAATTGGAAGATAAAATACGAGAAGGGATAAAGGCAATCAATAGCTAAGACTCGTCTTCCGTAAAAAATTACAATCCCAAGCAGCAATGTTTGGGATTTTTTTGTGTTCATCTTTCGGTGTACGCAACCATTTGTTATTCACTGCATCTAAAAGAAAAAGTAATTAAAAATGAAGAAGTTTATCCCCCTATTAGTTGGCTTATTTTTTTTAAGCTTGGCTTCCTGCGAATTATCGGATGATGACGGAACCAATTTTGTTTATGAGGCAGTAGAAATAACCAACGCGAAAGTGCCCGATACTTTTGAGCTTGGCAAGGTGTACCAAATAGATTTTAATTATGCCATCCCAACCGACTGTTATATCTACAATGGTTTTGAATTTGAACCAACTGATAAAACAGAACGTGCTATCTTTGCAATATCATCTGTTATAGAAAGGGACGATTGTAAAGAGATTGTAGATGGCGAAGGGACAGATAGTTTTAATTTCGAAGTAAGATATACCGATACTTACACCTTCAACTTTTATACAGGAGAAGATGAAAATGGAGAAAAACAATATCTTACTTACGAGGTTCCGGTAAAACAGTCAGTTAGAAATTAATTTAAAATAACCTTGCTATAAGAGTGAGTCTGGAAGAACTCATAGAACGGTGTAAGCGGCAAGATAGAAAGGCACAAGAGCAATTATATAAACTTTTTAGTTCTAAATTGTTTAGTATGTGCCTTAAATATTCGCGTACACAAACCGAGGCAGAAGACAATCTGCACGATAGCTTTATGGTTATTTTTAACAAAATTGATAAATACAATTTTAAGGGTTCTTTTGAAGGTTGGTTAAAGCGGGTAACCGTAAATACGGTACTTCAAAAATATAGAAAAGAAGGTGCATTCGATGTTTTACCCAATAATTTGGAGTCGGAAGTGGTGGTCGAGATCGAAGAAGAATCTATTTCCTTGGATTACCTATTAAATTTAATTCGGGAATTGCCAGATAGATACCGCCTCACTTTCAATTTGTACGTTATGGATGGCTATTCCCACAAAGAAATTGCCTCCATGCTGGAAATTAGCGAAGGCACTTCCAAATCTAATCTGGCACGGGCTAAAATGGCCTTAAGAAATAAAATAGAAGAAGATAGAATTAATAAAGAAGCAAATTCGGTTTAGTAACCGATTGTTTTCAATTTTTAAATGCCCTAGGGTATTTCAGTAATAAAATGAGCAATAAAAAGAACATAGAGCGCTTATTCCAAGAGAAGTTCAAAGATTTTGAAGCTACTCCTCCAAAACACGTTTGGGGTGCTATTGAGACTTCTTTAAACGAGAAAAACAGCAAAAGCCGAAAGGTTATTCCTTTGTGGTGGCAATTGGGAGGGGCTGCAGCCGCTATAATCTTGTTGGCCCTGTTGGGAAATTTATTTTTATTCCCTTCGGAAGTGGATATTCCCTCTACACAAACAATTACCGATAAAGAAATAAAGCAGGAAGTTGAAAAAGATACTAAGGATACAAATGTTGTAGAAAGCAACACGGAAGAAGCTATTGTAAATACTGAAGCTTCCGAAGAAAAAGGTTTGCCTACTTCGGAAAAGTCAATAAAAACGACTAATGTAATTGTAACTACTTCGGAAAGCAACTCTTCCGAAGTAAATGATTCAACAAAAAATCAAAAAGAATATCAATCTACCGTGGCCGAAACCAATGGTGATGGTTCCCGTAGGCCTGAATATAACAAATCTTTGGGTGGAGGAGCTGGAAATAATATCGCTGGAGAGGAATCAACGGTTGCACAAGACGCAATTGCAAATAATTTAGACACGCCGGATAAATTGGATAAAACGGAAATGGAAAAAAGTGTAGTAGGCGATACCAATCAATCCCTAGCAGAGGCGTCTACAAATACTAACACAGATGAGCGTGATGAGGTTGATGAAAACGAGGATAAACCATCTATTTTTGAAGTGGTGGATGCCATGAACGAGGAGGAAGCTGTAGCGGAAGTGGAAAGTGTAAATAGACCAAAATGGGCTGTGAGTCCGAACGTAGCTCCAATTTATTACAATTCTTTAAGTGAAGGTTCTCCAATTAGTCGTGATTTCTCTAATAATTCGAAAGAAGGGAAGGTCAATATGAGTTACGGGATTAACGTAGCCTATAACGTAAGTAAGCGATTGAGCATTCGCTCTGGGGTGAATAGTGTTAACATGAGTTATGCTACCAACGATATAGAATTTGCCCCGGTGGCAATTGCGACCAGTAGCAGTAACGATCAGTTATCGAATATCACCTTTAAGTCGGCCGAAAACTCCATAAGGGTAACCAATTCAAAAGCTCCGAACTTTAATGACATCAGTGAATTTGAATCCAAATCGGAGAATATTTCAGAAGGGGATATCAATCAGAAATTTGGATATTTAGAAGTGCCAATGGAGCTAAAATACCGTTTGATTGATAGAAAGTTGGGGCTGAATGTTATCGGTGGTTTTAGTTCTTTATTTCTTACGGACAACGAAGTTTCGTTGGAAACCAACAACCTTTCCAATGAAGTAGGAGAGGCTAATAATTTAAACGATTTAAGTTTTAGTACGAATATTGGTTTAGGGTTAGATTATCAATTATCCAATCAATTCCTGTTGAATTTAGAGCCCATGTTTAAGTATCAACTCAATACGTTTTCCAGGGAAGATGGCGGGTTCTCTCCTTATATTCTAGGGGTTTACACGGGAATTAGTTTTAAGTTTTAAGCTGTTTTACATGTCGAATTATTTTCTACTTTAGCGGAAATAATTTCATATGAAAAACAATTACTTACTGCTATTTCTACTTGTTGCTTTTCAGCTGAATGCTCAAAACGAGCAACCATCAAATTTTAGAATTGCCATAAACGGAGGCTACAGTTATCGCATTGCTGAAGTATCGAATACGGATCCAGAATTAAGAGATCTTGAAGAAGATTTAATGACAGGTTTTAACCTTGGTGTAGATGCCACATACTTCTTTAAACAAAATCCGAATTGGGGCTTAGGAATCGCTTACTCTTTCAGTAAATACGAAGTGAATGTGAATTCGTTCTTCGACAAAATTTACTTTAATTACGTAGGCGCTACGGCCAATTACAGGTATCTTTTTGGCGAGAACCATGGCTTGAAAGCTTCTTCCGGTTTTGGTCCGCTATTCTACTATGAATCTTTTAACTACAACAATTTTATAGCTACTACTATTGGATTTACCTTAGATGTCGGTTACGATTATTATATTTCCCGAAGAATAGCAATTGGAGCGGAAATCGGATTCTTAGCAGCAAATATTAATACAATTACAGATCACTACGGTGAGGAGTATAATATTGAAGAAATGCCTATTAGCGGTACCCGACTCGATTTTAACCTCGAAATAAGCTATAATTGGTAGGCGAAAATATTATTCTACTAATTTTTTTAAAATCATTTCCCGAGAGGTCTCTTTTAATTTGGTGCTTGCTTTGGCATCCAAACCCTTTGTTTCGAGAAACGGGAGCACCACTGCCCTCATTTTTCCTGGGGAACCACTAAAAAATTCGTAGGAAAAACGTTTTTTATTATCCAAAAAAGCAATGGGTATTATAGGTATTTGGTGTTCAATAGCCAATCGGAAGGCACCGTCTTTAAATTCATCTAGAACGGTATTGGTGTCGTCGGGAACGCCGCCTTCTGGAAAAATGCAAATGCTCAAGCCTTGATTTAATCTCCTTTGTGCACTTTTGTATACGGCAGTTCTACTTTGTGCAGAATTTCGGTCTACCAAAATACAGGCACGCTTGTAAAAAAAACCGAATATTGGTATTTTAACCAACTCTTTTTTCCCTACAAAAACAAAAGGATTTTTAGAAACCTTCAGCATCATCATAATATCTGCCATAGAAGTATGGTTTGCTATAAGCATATAACTCTTTCCTTTGATAATTTCTTCTTCCTTTTTAATCTTCGGAATAAAAAACATACCATACAGTACAAAATTTGCCCAAATATTTCTTGCTATCCAAAAAAACTGAGGATACAGGCGTTCGCTAGAGGTTAGAATCAAAAGAACTGGGAAAAAAAGAACGATTGGTATGGCTACGAGCAAGTAGAACCAAATTCGATACAAAAGCTGAAAAAAGCGCAGAAAGAATGTAATCATGGAGTCAAAAATAAACAATTGTTACTTACTTTTTCCAAAACATCATACCTTTGTGCTGTTGTTATAAAATTAGGAAATGGCAAGAATACTTACAGGAATACAAAGTACAGGAACACCACATTTAGGAAATTTGTTGGGAGCTATTATTCCAGCAATCGAAATGTCGGAAAAGGCAGAAAATGAATCTTTTCTTTTTATCGCAGATATGCATTCCTTGACGCAAATAAAGGACGGGAATGTATTAAAAAATAACACTTATAATGTTGCGGCAACATGGTTGGCCTTTGGCTTGGATATTAACAGGGTTGTTTTTTATAGACAGAGCGATGTTCCACAAACTACAGAATTGACCTGGTATTTAAGCTGCTATTTTCCATATCAGCGCCTTACCCTCGCTCATTCGTTTAAAGATAAAGCAGACCGTTTGGAGGATGTTAATGCAGGACTTTTTACCTATCCAATGTTAATGGCTGCCGATATCCTGCTATATGATGCTGAAATTGTTCCGGTAGGGAAAGACCAAATGCAGCATATTGAAATAACAAGGGATGTGGCTTCCAGAATGCATACGCAAATTGGGGAAACTTTCGTAATTCCAGAAGGGAAGGTGCAAGAACAAACCATGTACATTCCAGGGACAGACGGTGAAAAAATGAGCAAGTCGCGTAACAACTTTATTAATATTTTTCTTCCAGATAAAAAATTGCGCAAGCAGGTAATGAGTATCGAAACGGACAGTACACCACTGGAAGAACCTAAAAATCCAGATACCTGCAATGTTTTTTCTCTTTATAAATTGTTGGCATCACCTAAACAAATTGCTGAAATGCGTAAAAATTACGAGGCAGGAGGCTATGGCTATGGCCATGCCAAGCAAGCCCTTTTTGAGTTAATTTGCAATAAATATGCAACTCCACGGGAGCGCTTTAATTATTATATGGATAATTTAAATGAAATTGACGAAGCCTTGGCTATCGGAGCCGAAAAAGCACGAAAGGTGGCGAATGAAACCTTGGCAAGAGTAAGAAGTAAAATAGGGTATTAAACAGCTTCAAACAATTTTCCGGGTAACGGGCGTACCAAGCCTTTCATTTCCATACCCAGTAAAATCGAAGTGAGTTTATGAACTGGAATTTGGCAATCTAAAGCAATGACATCCAAAAGTTCTTTTCCATTTTTTTGGAGGTAATCAAAAATAGGCTGTTCGTCTGGGTTTAATTCTGCAAATAGCTGCTTTTGTACCCCTTTTTTATTGGATTCTTCTAGCTCCCATCCCAAAATATATACAAGATCTGCTGCAGAAGTCAGCATGTGTGCTTGCTGCGTTTTAATGAGATTGTTACAACCCTCGCTATATTTGTCTTTAGTTCTGCCCGGTGTTGCAAATACTTCCCGGTTGTAAGACAGTGCAATATCTGCGGTAACCAAACTACCTCCTTTTTGAGCGGACTCTATCACCACAGTGGCATCTGCCAAACCTGCGATAATCCTATTTCTTCTTAAAAAGTGGTTACGTTCTGGCTCTACATCACTCCAAAAATCGGTTATAAAGCCTCCACGATCCATCATTTGCCTCATGTACTTTTTATGTGCTTTTGGATAGACTTTATTCAACCCATGGGCTAAACAGCCAATGGTCTGCAACTCATTTTTCATAGCCGATTTATGGGCGCAAATATCTACTCCATAGGCAAAACCACTTACTATAGTAGGATTAAAGGGAGAAATAGCGTCTACAAACTCTTCACAAAATGCAGCACCATAAGAAGTAACTTGCCGCGTGCCCACCACACTTATTATTTTCTGGGCAGGGGCGTTGAGGTTTATGACTCCATCATAAAATAAAAGAATAGGGCCGTCTACACAATGCTTTAAATTTGTTGGGTAGTTGGCTTCAAAAAAGGCGGTAGTTTGAATATCGTTTTGTTGAATATAGGCCAGTTCTTTTTCTGCCTGTTTTAAATTATTTTCATCTAAAATATTAGCCACCATAAAACTTCCCAATCCGTCTATGGCCAAAAGGTTTTTTCGCTTTTCTTTAAACACATTCTCTGCCGATCCGCAATGTTGAAGCAGTTTTTTGGCCGTAATATCCCCAATTTTTGGTGCTTTTTGTAACGCCAGTAAAAAAAATAATTCTTTTTCTGTCATCTAAACAAATGATTTTCAACTTTAAAAGTATCGAAAAAAAACTACTGTTAATAAAAACTGAAAAAGTATTTTTAAATCAATTCGATTTTTTTACATCTTTGCCATATGCGAATAGAGAACTACATCAGCGATTTGTTATATAGATACGAGTGTGTAACAGTGCCCGGTTTTGGAGCTTTTATTACCCAATACCAACCGGCGAAGGTACATTCCAATACAAACGCTTTCTATCCGCCTTCAAAATCAATTGCTTTTAACGAGCAATTAAAATCCAACGACGGTCTTTTAACCAAATACATTGCAGAAGTTTTAAAAATTTCTTTTGAAGAAGCTTCGCAAAAAGTGGAAACCACGGTACTTACCTGGAAAAAAGCTTTGGAAGTCAATGAAAAAATTGAGCTTAAAAATATTGGGGAGTTATGGTTGGGTGCTGAACGTAAAATTCTTTTTCAGCCATCGTACCACCTAAATTATTTAACTTCTTCATTTGGGTTGTCTTCTTTTGTAACTCCTGCGGTTACCAGGGAAGAGCTTAAAAAAGAAGTGGAAGCGTTGGAAGAAAAAGCTCCGGTTGCCTTTACACCAGAGCGCCGCAAGAGCCGTTCCTATTTAAAATATGCGGCTGTATTTTTATTAACCATTTCCGCTGGTACCATAGGATATAGGTTTGTGGATATTCAGCAAAGGGAAAATGTTCAAGTTGCACAGCAAGAAGCACAACAGCAAATAGAAAGAGATATCCAAAAGGCTACTTTCTTCGATACTACACCTTTGGAAATTCCTTCCATCATTTTAAAAGTAGAAAAACAACCTTTAAAGTATCATGTTATTGCGGGTGCTTTTAGAGTGGAAGAAAATGCTGATAAACGTGTTAAACAACTGCAAGATAAAGGGTTTGAGGCTGAACGTATTGGAAAAAACAAATACGGTTTGCATCAGGTAACCTATGCAAGTTTTGCTGAAGTTCCTTCAGCTCTAGAGTTTTTACGTAAAATTAAAAGGGAAGAATCTCCTGAAGCTTGGTTGCTGGTAGACGAGCTGGATTAGTTTCTCATAATTTAATTTACGTTCACTTCGAACGAAAGTGAGAAGTCACATTTCGCTGAGTTTGTTATAAAAATTTTCAGCTCTACAGATCTTAATGATCAATTCGTATTCCGTTTAAAAATCAATTTTTATATTGAGGTATTAGAAAGTATCTTTGCACAAAATTTAAATGATGCAAGCAAAAACTCCGAGTGAATCGCGAACTATAATGACAGACCTTGTGTTGCCAAGTGAAACCAATCCGCTTAACAATCTTTTCGGGGGTGAACTTTTGGCACGAATGGACCGAGCGGCAAGTATTGCTGCCAGACGTCATTCAAGAAGGGTTACCGTTACGGCTTCAGTTAATCATGTTGCCTTCAACAGGGCAATTCCGTTAGGAAGTGTGGTCACCGTAGAGGCATGTGTTTCGCGTGCTTTTAATAGTTCTATGGAAATTTATTTGGATGTTTGGATTGAAGATCGGGAAAATGGACACCGAAGTAAAGCAAATGAAGCTATTTATACCTTTGTAGCCGTAGATGATACTGCAAAACCAGTAGCAGTGCCACCAATTACTCCAGAAACTAAGCTCGAAAAAGAGCGCTACGAAGCAGCGCTGCGTAGAAAACAGCTTAGCCTGGTATTGGCGGGTAAAATGAAGCCCAATGAAGCTACTGAGCTAAAGGCATTATTTACCGAATAGGCTGGGTTTAATTTTTTGGTTTGGAATTCATTTCTTTCGTGTCTTTTGAGAAGGATTTCATTATTCAACTAAAGCATTATGGAAGCAATTTTAACAGCAGATCAAAAGAAGAATTTTAAAATCGCCTTTACACTTGCCGTATTTACCATTGCTTATAATCTCATAGAAGGATTAATTTCAACTTATTTAGGATTTGAAGACGAAAGTCTTGCTCTTTTTGGTTTTGGTTCCGATAGTTTTATTGAAGTCATTTCTGGACTCGGAATAGCCCATATGATTTTAAGAATACAAAACAACCCTGAAAGTAATCGGGATGATTTTGAACGTACAGCGTTGCGGGTTACAGGAACGGCCTTCTATATTTTGGTTGGAGGTCTTGTATTAACTAGTATTTACAATATTTGGACCGGGCATAAACCGTTGACTACTTTTTGGGGAGTGATAATATCTGTAATTTCCATTTTAGTGATGTGGATTTTAGTTCTTTGGAAACGCAAAGTAGGCAAGGAGCTGAATTCTTCTCCTATTCTGGCAGACGCCAATTGTACGTTGGTGTGCGTCTATATGTCGGTCATATTACTTTTGAGTAGCGGTATCCACGAATTGTTTGGTTTCCCGTATGTGGATAGCATCGGAACGCTCGCCTTGGCTTATTTTGCATACAAAGAAGGAAAAGAGTGTTTTGAAAAGGCGAGATCTGATAAACATTGTGGTTGCCATTAATTTCTAGAATGGCACATTACATCCTATAAATCCAATTAGCGGGGTTATCCGTATGGTTGTTGTCGTAAATCATAAACTTTAAAACGGTCTCGTTGTCACTAGGGCTTGTAAATACCTCTCCAATTTCTTGCTTGGTACTTACATTCTCTCCCTCTTTAACAAATACTTTTCCTAAGTTATTGTACACCGAGATATAATTACCGTGTTGTATTAGAATTGCCTTGTTTCCCCCTTTTATGGCTTGAACGGCCAATACCTTGCCTCGATAAATGGCGCGTGCCTTGGAACCGCTTTCTGTGGCGATACGAACTCCGTTACTTTGTATCGTAACCGATTTTACCACGGGATGTGGCTGTTTTCCATAGCGCATTTTAACCACTCCTTTTTCTACCGGCCAAGGTAATTTTCCCTTATTGGCTTTAAAATCGGTATCTACCAATTTAGCCTCAGCCGTTAAGGCAAAGTTAGACGATTTGGTAGCACTTTCGCGGGTTTCCTTGCTGGTTTCTTTGTTGGCGGCGTTGGCCTTGGCAATGGCTTCCCGAATAATTTTATCGATTTGTCGGTCTATGGCATCGGCCTGTTTCTGTTTATCGCGAATTTGAGAAGCGTATTGAGATTCTTTTTCCTTAATACTGGCAATCAATCCTTTTTGACTTTCCAATTCCCGTTCCAGGGCCGCCTGTTCTTTTCTATTTTCAGCAATTAAATTTTCTTTATCCTTTCGTTGGGTAACCAAACCGTTGTTGAGGTCTTGAAGTTGTTTTGTTTTGGACTGAATTTCGGCCGCCTGTTCTTTCCGGTGATTGGTATATTGTTTCATATACTCAATACGCTTATAGGCCTGTAAAAAGTTTTGCGAAGACAAAAGGAACATCAATCTACTTTGTTGCGATTTACTTTTGTAAGACTTCCTGATCATTTCGGCATAATCACCTTTAAGCTCTTTAAGGTCGTCGCGAAGCTTGGATATTTTATTGATGTTATTGTTAATTTGTCGGTTAATAAGATTGGTCTGCTCATTGGTAACCTTTATCAGTTCCTTTCGAATTCGTATTTTTTGATCCAAGTCTTCCACATCTTCCAAAACATCGGTCTTTTCCCTCCTTTTTTGCGACAAAAGATTATTAAACTGCTGAATTTCTTCTTGTAGGCGCAATTTGCGTGCCTCTAGTTCTTTTTGTTCGTCACTTTGGGCACTTATGCTGGTGGAAGACAAAAAGGCTACAAAAAGAACGCCAAAGAAGAAATTTATAGATTTCATATTATTCAATTTCTACTTGTTTAAATCCGTTTGGAATGGTGTATGGCAAGGATACTTCCCTGTCAAAATCAACATTGTTGTATTCTATTTCAATACGGTTTCTATGATCTTTATCTACCGCAAGAATTAAAATTTCATTGGGTAGCACTTTACCATCTACATCTTGGTAATTTTTGTATTCAATACTCAACAATCGGTTTTTCTCTGGTTGGGAAATTTGCTGAAGGTCTATTTTAAAATTAGAGGGTTCCAGTAGAAAGAGTGTTTTAAAAAGCGTTGATTGGGTTTCTGGCTTCAGCTGGTATTTATTGGCGACCGAAGCAGCATAATAAGGCTCGTTTTTTAAATTGAAAACAGCCTGCCCCAATAATATATTCTGTACCATTTGAAAATTAAGGTCGGTACCTAAAATACTATTTAAATAAGAAAAATCACCATCGAAATAAGTGTTGTCCAATTTGTTGTAAAAGCTCACCCTTGTGGGGGTTATCAAAACCTTTACCACCGATAGCGGGGCACTCATCCAAATCGCTTCGTCTTTTTTCATTCGAAGGCTTACCGTTACCCCTTGAGCATTCTCACCATCAGAATAATCTATTTTTACCCTACCGGAAAGTGTTTTAAAATCCAGTTCGTTTTTATAATGATTGGCGATAATGTTTTTAGCAGAAAGATCACTTTTTAATTCCCCTTCCCCCAAAACATTTTTCGAGCCGCAGGAGCTTAAAAATACTAGAAGTAGGAAGGCTATAAAGGTGTTCTTTTTAGGTATGATCTTCATGTATCAAATATGCTTATGGATTGTTGGAATCTATTTTTTGTTGATATTCTTTTGCTTTGTCAGCATTATTTATGCCATTGTAGGCCTTAACCAACTCTTTATAAATGTTTTTTTCAAGCGTTTTGTCGTTTAGGAGGTAGATCAAGCCTTCCTCCAAAACTTCTGAGGCCATTTTAAACTTTTGAAGCTTGTTTAAAGCAACCCCTTTTAGATAGTAAAACGTTGGTTGTGTAGGGTAATTGTCCAATGCTTCGCTACTCACTACCAACATTTCGCTATAATCAGTTCTTTCCTGCTGTTTTTCTATTTGCTTTCTATAATCTTCAATGGGATCGTTCAAGGAACTATCGTCGTCAAATTTATCCTGGGCATCTTCTGCGATAGACTGAAAATTTTGCATCATAGCAATCTGTTGCTTTTTTTGCACCACAAACGCCTTATCGAGCCCTTTTGTTTCCATGATATTTAAAACCTTTACCGCTTCGTCATAACTTCCTTGTTCCATATATAAATCGGTCAACAAGTTATAATATTGCGGATTTGCCTCTAGTAATTTGTTAGCAATGGCAATGGCCTTTTCCAAATCTTGCTGTGCCTTAAAACAATCCAACAAAGCGTCTAAATACCATTTGTTTTGTGGATCTTCTTCTACAGCAGTTTCTAAATATGGCTGTGCTTCAACATATTTTTTTTGATACATATAATTGAGCCCGAGCTCGTAGTCGATAACTTCATTATTGGGTTGGAGCAACTTACACTCCAAAAGTGCTTTAATGGCGCGATCGTAATTTTCTATTCCTTTTTGCTTCAGCGATTCATAAAAATATTCCTGAAAAGCATCGTTGTTTTCTTCATGTGAAATGTCTGCATCGGTTTCCGAAGGGATTTCTTGGGGCATAAGCAATTGGGGGATTATAAATATCCCTAGCAGCACGACTCTTATGAAACCTTTTTTTAGCATGAATCTAAACTGAAACTAGCGTTTTATGTGGCATTAGCCTAAACCTGATTACTCTTAAAAAAACTAATAGCGTTAATGTTTACCGTGAACTCAAGCTATTTATAGCCTATTCCAATACTGAATAATCTCCAATACTCACATCGGTGAATTTACCATCGAACTTAGCGAAATTCCCAATCATAGCATTATCCAAATTAGCATTTTTAATGACAGCTTGTGTTTGAATCAAACTATTTTTTATGTGAGAATCTTCTACGACGGTTCCATCGCCAATGGAAACATTAGGTCCTACGGTAGCGTTCTTCAAAACCACATTTTCCCCGATATAGCAAGGCTGAATTATTTCCGAATTCTCTTTTTTTACGGAAGGAGATACCAAATCTTCTCCATCTTGCTGTAAAAACTGAAGCATTCTGCCGTTGGTTTCTACCGTTACATTTTTATTACCACAGTCCATCCACTCATCTACTTTCCCCGGAACAAATTTCTTGCCCTGCGCCATCATTGCTTTTATACCATCGTTAATTTGGTATTCGCCGCCGTGAATAATGTTGGCATCCAATACTTTTTGTAATTCTGCTTTAAGCTGTTCCCCTTCTTTAAAATAATAAATTCCTATAACCGCTAAATCAGAAACAAATTCTTTAGGTTTCTCTACCAACCCAGAGATATTATTATCGCTATTCAATTCAACAACTCCATAAGCTTCTGGCCTGTCTACTTGTTTCACCCAAATAACGCTGTCGGCTGAAGAATCCAAATGAAAATCAGCTTTAAAAAGAGTATCAGCATAAGCGATTACACAGGGGCCAGAAAGCGATTCTTTGGCGCACATAATGGCATGACCTGTACCCAAAGGTTTGTCTTGATAGTATATAGTGCCTTTGGCATTTAAGCTAGCGGCAATTTCATTGAGCTTTGCTTCTATTTCTGCACCAAAGTCATCTTTAATGATAAAAGCGATTTCATCAATTTCCTGGTCCAATACTTTGGCAATATCTTCCACCAAGCGTTGAACGATAGGTTTCCCAGCAATGGGAATCAACGGTTTTGGAATTGTTAATGTGTGTGGTCTTAGTCTGGATCCTCGTCCAGCCATTGGTACTATTATTTTCATGATCATGCCCGCGAAAGCGGGTATCTTTTTATGGTTAAACTTGTTTCCTATGTGGTTAGGAATTTTATATTTTTTTAAGGCCTTATTTAAATAAATGCAACTTCTCTAAGATTTTAGGGTCTTATTTTATTAAAATTTAAATTCCAACTTAAATCAGACCAAGAAGGGTTCATTTCTTCTATTAATTTAATCTTCCATTCTCTTTTCCATTTTTTGAACTGTTTTTCCCTTAAACTAGCCTTATAGCCAAGGGAAAACTCTTCAAATTAAATCAATTTATCACAGTTATATTTCGCTGTAAAAGAATTAGGATAAACCTTTAATTTATGTTCTTTCACACGCTCTTCGATGTTATTTGTAACTCCAATATATAAAACACCTCCAAGCTTGTTGCTCATTATGTATACATACCACTGTTTCATTTACATCATCTACGTAGGCAGGTGTTTTTTATCAACCCGAAGCTACTGTTTTTCTATTGTTTCATCATTAGCCTACGGGATCCCTGCCTGCACCATGTTTTAAATGATTTAATGAAAAAATTAAATTTCAATAAATCACTCATATTACATGGAGATTCCTGCCATGCGGTTATTCACCTGCGTAGGCAGGTGTCTCTCATCAACCGGAACCTCCTGTTTTTCAATTGTTTCATCATTATCCTGCGGGATTTCTGGCTGCACCATGTTTTAAAGGATTTAATTAAAAAATTTAATTTCAATAAATCACTCATATTACATGGAGATTCCTGCCTTCGCAGGAATTATTTTACTTCACCCCAGTGCTTCCAAAACCTCCTGAACCTCTTAAGGTGTCAGAAAGTTGAGTTGCTTCTTCCCAAGCGATATGTTCGTGTCTTGCAATAACCAATTGCGCAATCCGTTCTCCATTTTCCACCGTAAAATCCTCGTTGGAAAGATTTACTAGAATAACGCCAATTTCCCCTCTATAGTCTGCATCGATGGTTCCAGGGGCATTTAGTACCGTAATTCCTTTTTTCGCTGCCAAACCGCTACGAGGTCTTACCTGTGCTTCTGCACCCACCGGAAGCTCTATAAACAAGCCTGTTTTAACAATGGCCCTTTCCAATGGTTTAAGTACTATTGGCGCATCAATATTTGCACGTATGTCCATACCGGCAGACGCAATGGTCTCATAACTCGGTAATGGATGTTGCGATTTATTTACAATTTTTACTGTCATTTTTTATTTTTTAATCGAAATGGATTTAAACATTTTTTTCAACTCTTTACTTTCCAAACGGTAAATAAGCATCAAAAATACTAAAACTAAAGAGGTTCCTATAATCAAGTTCCTATCGAACACGTAAAAAGATAAAATTACAAAGAGCATGGAAATCCCTAAATAGCTTCCTATTTTTTTAAGGTTGTAGGGAATGGGATGATTTTTTTGTCCGAAATAAAACGATAGAAGCATCATACTTGCATAAGCCACTAAGGTAGCAATTGCCGACCCTTTGTAAGAAATAAACGGAATCAATATAAAGTTAAGAATAAGTGTAACAATGGCACCAAAAACAGAGATATAGGCCCCAAAATGGGTTCTATCGGTTATTTTATACCAAACGGATAGATTGTGGTAGATTCCCAAACATAAGTTGGCCAATAATATAAATGGCACCACCCAAAGTGCTTCCCAATAATCGGAATTATGGATTAAAATTCTTTTAAAAACATCGGTATAAACAACTACAAATAAAAAGATAAACGAACCAAAAATGGTAAAATACAAAGTTGTATCTGCATAAATTTCCTTAGCGTTTTTCTTGTTTGCATTGCTGAAAAAGAAAGGTTCTACCCCCAATTTAAATGCGGTAACAAAAAGGGTCATAAAGGCCCCCAATTTATAACAAGCAGCGTAAATACCAACAGTTTCTTCAGCAATGGAGTCGGGCAGGAGGTATTTCAGCATAATCTTATCAAAACCTTCGTTGATGGAAAATGCTATTCCCGCAATCATAACCGGGAGGGCATAGCGAAACATTTTTTTCCAAAGGTAAAAGTCTATTCTCAAACCTATTCTAAAATATAGAGGAAGAATAAGCAGTAAACCAAATAAGCTCGCCAGCACATTGGAAATAAAAATATAATGCACTTTATTTTCAAAAACGAACGAATTTAAAAAGGAAGACGAATTAGGGGAAATAAGTTTTGGCAACGCTAGAAATAGAAATACGTTGAATCCAAGGTTTACCAAAACCGTAGCTATTTTTATAAACGAATATTTAATGGGCATTTCTTGATTGCGCAGCCAAGCAAAGGGAATGACGCAAAGGGCATCGAAAAATAAAATAAGAACACCATAGAGAATAAACTCGGGTCTAAATTGTAAAAATGTGGCAATAGTGTCTTTCAGAAAATAAGAAACAATAAGAAAAACAGCTGAGGTTATGAAAATGGAGGTAAGTGCTGTTGATTGTACTTCGGCTTTACGTTCGCTTTTATTCATAAACCTAAAGAAAGCCGTTTCCATACCATAAGAAAGCATTACGTTTCCTAGAATGAGATAAACATATAGCGATGCGTATATTCCGTAGTCTTCTGTTGCTAGTTGATCGGTATATAGCGGTGTTAGAATAAAACTCAACAAACGCGGCAATACCGTTGCAATGCCATAAATAAATGTATGCTTAAAAAGTTTTTTTAGCGCTCCCAATTCCTATTTTATTGAAGTGCTAAAAGTATCGATTTAAACAAAGCCATCAAAAAGAAGGGCTTAGTTTTTTAAGGTGGGGATATCACGGTAATGGATAGGTGAGGAGGGGGAAATCCCTTTGATTTTGTAATAATTTATTTTACCATCTATGCTATAACTTACCACCGCTTCATTTTCTTTAAGTTCAAAAGGGTTCTTAGGCTTTAACTGAGGGGGTTTATTGCCAAATTCCTTCTTCGGGTCGGCATGCATAATAATATCTTGCGATTCTTTAAAGAAGGGTAAGCGACCTATGTACACCAAATAGTCGTCCTTTTTAATTCTTTCCAATTTAACAGCTTGATCTTTGTAATACAAACTATCTAAAGTAGCTCCGTTCTCTGCGGTAACAGGCACATATACATTTTCGCCATTTGCCTGTTTGTTATCTCCAGCTGTCCATGGTTCGCTCTTAACTTCGCCAAGCTCGAAAGGAGCATTTTCGCTAATGTTCTGCGAAGCCCCACATTGGGAAAACCCTAAAATAACAACGGTTCCAAAAAGTATATTTAATAATCGTATCATGTTTCTTGATTTAGTAACTAAAGATACAATTTCAAAATTGATGCCAAAATAAAATAAAAAGCCAAACAGATGTTCAAATCCGTTTGGCTTATATATTTTTTTTAAGAATAGGATTTTTACGATCCCTGTGTCATTTTCATCATAATCCCTTGCAGTTTTTGCTGTAAGCCTTGATCGGCTTGAACGCTCATTGCTACTGTTTGGTAACGCTCCATCGTTAATCCGCTTTCTTCAATTATTCCTTTCATTTTAGCCTCCAGTGCAGGTTGCATTTTTTCGAGTTCGCTTACCGCTGCTTTGTGCATGGCTAATTCCTCATCCGTAGCTTCAACTTCTGTATTTGGATCCATAGAGGCTTTATGGATTTCATTAAAGCGCTCTAGCTCCAATCCTTCTTCTTGAATCTTTGCCGCCATTTGCTGTTGTGCTTTTTGGTTTTCTTGCTGAATGCTCATGTAGGCTTCCGCAAACTTTTGTAGATCAGCGTCTGAAACATTGGTTGCTTTTGCAGGGGCAGCCGGTTGAGGCGCTTGAACCTGACCAAAAATGGTAGTGCTTCCTAGAAGTGCAACGAATATAAAAATGATTTTTAAGCTCTTTGTTTTCAACATAATAATTTTCTTTAAATTTTCTTGAAGTAGCAAGATGAAATAATTACGATAGACACAAAAGAAATTGAGAGCATAATTTTTGAACTTCACAAAGATTTAACAAAAAACAGCATCATTTCATCTTCAAATGCAGCATTTTCCTTAGAAATCTCCGTTTTGCTCAATGAATACCTCTTCTCCGGAAGCAATAGCTTTATTATGATTTAAAAAGTATGTTTTTTTACCACGAGTCCCTTCAATTAAATAATGACTTCCTTGAAAATAAGAGGTTTTCACTTTAATTTTCAAAGCAGATGCAGAAGCAACTTTAAGCTCATGGGGAAATAACAGGTGTTTTTTGGTAGAGCTACTGCCTGAATTTAAAAGATTTTCTGGGATCTCATTGACCTCCCCAAAAAGAGAGGCAATGTATTTGCTTTTTGGCTGTTGGTATAGGGTTTTAGGCGTCTCTAAAGCCACACATTTTCCAGCTTTTAGCACCAAGGTTTTGTCTGCATAGGCCAAAGTATCTATATTGTCGTGGGTGGCGGTTATACACGCAATGTTTTCTTGCTTAAGATGATTGAAAATATCCCTACGAAGCTTGTTTTTTTTAAAGTTGTCGATATTGCTAAAAGGCTCATCCAATAAAAGGAGCTCTGGCTCCCTAGCCAATGCTTTTGCTAATGCTACTCGCTGTTGTTGTCCGCCGCTGAGGTCTGTCGGCTTTACTTTTGCAAACAATTCCATTTCTACCAGTTCCAATAGCTGTGCTATTCTCTTTTTCTTTTTCCGAGGATAAAAATTGGAGAGGAACTTGCCTATATTTTCCTCTACCGTTATATAAGGCATTAAATCGTAATCTTGGGCTACGTATTTTATAAAAGGTTCGCCTGGAACTATATTGTAATTAGGGCCCAACATCGGTTTTTTATCCCAAAATAATTTTCCTTTTTCTAGATGATAAAGGCCGTAAATAATTTTTAGTAAAGTGCTTTTGCCAGAGCCACTTTCCCCAATTACGGAAAGGTGTTCTCCTTTTTGGAGCGTGAAGCTTATATTTTTTAGAATCGGAGTTTCATCGTACTGGAAAGAGACTTTTTTTACTTCGAGCATGTAACTGTTGTTTTGGCAAAGATAAGAAGTAGGTAGCACAACGGGAGGTGCCTCAAAAATTTTCAAGCATTTCGTTAAGTTTTAATACGGTTTTCCAATTTCGGGTCGTTGCTTGTAAACCTAGCTTTTTCTCAATAAAAGGATTGGTCATTTTTGCTTTTCCGTAGCCGTTTCGGTAGCAGAAATAAAGTACATTTCCATTTTGTGTAAATGTTTCGTCTGCTTTCACGTACGTTTTTAGGGTTTTTAAAGACTCAGGATGGGGTGTTTTATCTAAGAAAGTAGTGTAAAGCAATTTGATTTCCTCAGTTTTGGTGAAAGGGTTGTTTTCTTTGATTCTCCTGAATTCTTCCTCGGAAAATACCATACAATCCACGGGAAATCCAAAATGATTTTCAATATTCCTTTCCATGACCGGTTTTAGTATATCGCCTGATCTTTCTTCAGAAGAAAAAACCACATTAACACTTTGAATGTATGTTTTTACCTGATGAAGCCCAATATTTTCCAAAAATAGTTTAAGATCGGCCATTTTTATTTTCCGATGTCCGCCAACATTGATGCCTCTTAGTAATAAAACAAAATGGTTCATGGGGATATCATTAAAAAAATTATGAATAAAATGTCATCCTGAGCTTGTCGAAGGATTATAAACAATTTTGAAATTAAAATTTCGACAGGCTCAGTTAGACACGAATTATATAAACTTGGGTTGCTATTTTACTCTTTAAACTCTTTTAAAGCAGCTTTGTTTGGGAGCTTCTCGTACCCCATGTTATAAAAAGTAAATCCGAAAATATCTGCGTATTGATCAATTGTTTTGCTTACGGGAGTTCCAGCACCATGACCTGCATTGGTTTCAATACGAATTAAAATAGGATTATCTCCACTTTGCTTCTCTTGTAGTTCAGCCGCAAACTTAAAACTGTGTGCGGGAACCACACGGTCATCATGATCTCCAGTGGTGATTAAGGTGGCTGGATACGAAGTTCCCGCTTTTACGTTATGAAGTGGAGAATAGCTTTTAAGATATTCAAACATTTCTGGGTTGTCTTCTGCAGTTCCGTAATCATATGCCCAACCTGCTCCAGCAGTAAATGTATGGTAACGCAACATATCTAAAACTCCTACAGCTGGTAATGCTACTTTCATTAAATCTGGTCTTTGCGTCATGGTTGCTCCCACAAGCAACCCTCCGTTGGACCCGCCCCGAATAGCTAAATATTCTGAAGAAGTGTATTTGTTATCGATAAGATATTCTGCAGCAGCAATAAAATCGTCAAAAACATTTTGCTTTTGCAATTTAGTACCCGCATTGTGCCATTTTTTTCCATATTCCCCGCCACCACGAAGGTTTGGAACAGCATAAACACCACCTTGCTCCAACCAAACGGCCATCGCTGTACTAAAAGAAGGCGTTAAGCTGATATTGAATCCGCCGTACCCATAAAGGATAGTCGGATTTTTACCGTTTAATTCCGTTCCCTTTTTATAGGTGATAAGCATGGGAACTTTCGTGCCGTCTTTTGAGGTGTAAAATACCTGTTTGGACTCATATTTATCACTGTCGAAATCTATTGAAGGCTGCCAATATTCTTCAGAAACACCGGTCTCTGGGTTAAATTTGTAAATGCTTCCGGGAGTGTTGTAATTGGTAAAAGAATAATAAATTACCTTATCTTCTTTTTTACTTCCAAAGCCGCCAACACTGCCTAATCCTGGCAAATCTATATCCCTTATAAGTTTTCCGCTGTAGTCGTATTGCTTCACCTGTGATACGGCATCTATCATATATTCAGCAAAGAAATAACCGCTTCCTGTATTCGGACTCAACACATTTTCAGTTTCTGGAATAAAATCCTCCCAGTTTTCTGGGGAAGGATTAGAAGCGTCTACGGTAACTATTTTTTTATTGGGAGCGTTTAGATTGGTTACCAAGTAAAGCTTGGAACCTTCGTTCTCAATAACATAAGTATCGCTTTCGGTAGTTTCAATAATAGGAACCAACTCTGAGTTTTCCTTTGTTAGGTCTTTTAAAAACAATTTATTTCCAGAAGTGGAAATGGCCGCACTAATTAACAAATACCTACCATCTTCGGTAACATTGCCACCTATATAACGGTGTTTTTCTTCTTCTGTCCCTCCAAAAATAAGTTGATCTTCCTTTTGAGGGGTACCTAACTTATGATAATATAATTTATGTTGATCGGTTTTTGCTGAAAGCTCACTTCCTTTCGGTTTGTCGTAACTAGAATAGAAAAAACCTTCTTCCCCCTTCCATGAGAGTCCGCTAAATTTTACATCGACAATCGTGTCTTCAATAATTTCTTTGGTTTCAGCATCTTTAACGATGACTTTTCTCCAGTCGCTTCCTCCTTCAGAAATAGAATAGGCCGCTAACTTTCCACTTTTAGAAAAACTCAAGCCGCCTAAAGAAGTGGTTCCGTCATCAGAAAAAGTATTAGGGTCGAGAAAAACCTCTTCTTCGGCTTCCTCTGTTTTTTTTCTGTAAATCACATATTGGTTTTGGAGGCCATCGTTTTTATAGTAATAAGTGTAATCGCCTTCTTTAAAAGGGGCAGAGACTTTCTCGTAATTCCAAAGTTGCTCCAATCGTTGCTTGAGGTCGTTTCGAAAAGGTATTTTCTCCAAATAGCCAAAAGTGACTTCGTTTTCAGCTTTTACCCATTCAGCTGTTTCGTCAGACATATCGTCTTCCAGCCAACGGTAGGGGTCTTTTACTTTAGTTTCAAAATAGGTGTCTACAGTGTCTACTTTTTTGGTAGCGGGATATTTCAATGTTAAGTCTTTTTTGTTTTCGGTAGTATCACAAGAGATTAAAACCCCTGCAGCAACTGCGAAAGTAATTAGTTTCCTCATCTTTAATTTTAGATTAATTAGCGAGGATAATTTAATTAAAAAAAGCCCTAAACCGATGTTGATTCAGAGCTTTTTAACAATTTTTAAGTATATGAGGTTTATACAAGCTTATTTTCTACCAAATATTCGGCTATTTGCACGGCATTGGTAGCAGCCCCTTTACGAAGGTTGTCGGCAACAATCCACATATTCAAGGTGTTTGGTTGCGATTCGTCCCTTCTTATTCTACCTACAAAAACATCGTCTTTGTCGTGTGCATAGATAGGCATTGGGTAAGTGTTGGTGTCGGGATTATCCTGAACGACTACGCCGGGGGTTTCACTTAATGTTCTACGAATGTCTGCCAATGTAAAGTCGTTTTCAAACTGTACATTTACAGCTTCCGAGTGTCCTCCAGAAGTAGGGATACGTACAGCGGTAGCAGAAACCGCAAACGATTTGTCGCTTAATATTTTCTGAGGCTCACGAGCCAATTTCATTTCTTCTTTGGTATATCCATTTTCTTCAAACACATCGCAATGTGGCAAAGCGTTACGGTTAATTGGGTAAGGATAGGCCATTTCGCCTTCTACTCCTGCCAATTCGTTTTCCAATTGTTTAACTGCCTTTACACCCGTTCCAGAAATGGATTGATAGGTAGAAACAACCACCCGCTTCATTTTATATTTTTTATGAAGTGGCGCCAGAGCCATTACCAATTGAATGGTAGAACAATTTGGGTTGGCAATAATTTTATCTTCTTTGGAAAGTTCATTGGCATTGATCTCTGGAACTACCAGTTTTTTAGATGGATCCATGCGCCAAGCGGAAGAATTATCGATAACCGTAACCCCAGCTTCGGCATATTTAGGGGCCCATTCTAAAGAAGTACCACCACCTGCTGAAAAAATAGCAATATCTGGTTTTGCAGCAACCGCATCGGCCAAACCAATTACTTTATACGTTTTTCCCTTAAAAGTAAGTTCTTTGCCTACCGATCGCTCTGAAGCAACCAATAACAATTCGTCAATAGGAAAATTACGTTCCTCTAAAACTTTAAGCATTACCTCGCCGACCATACCGGTAGCTCCTACAACAGCTATTTTCATTTTTATGTTTTTATTCTTTTACAGTGTTTTTTTCGGGTCTTTAAGCAGTCCCGTTTTCATTTAAAAAATTTCGAAAGACAAAAGTAATTAATATTCACAGTTATACAACTCAAAATAAAAAACATCAAAAAAATATAACAAATTGTTATAAAATTAATGAGACTCTATTTTGATGTCCTGCTTTATGTAGAAATCAAAATTGCAAGTTGAATTAAACCCGTCATACAGAAGGGACTTTACGACAAGAGACTTATTTAGTGAACAATCTTTCGATCTACCCGTCTGGCGGGCGAGAAAGTTCAGGATGGCTTCCAATTAGGCATCTAAAAAATAACCATCCAGTTTCCCGGATGGTTTAGTTAAAATTTAGTGTAGCGGATGCACCCTGATGATCAAGGTATATTATTTGGTATTTTGTTTTTTTAATTCGTCTCTTATTTCTATAAGCAACTCTTCTTGAGTTGGCCCTTTTGGAGCTGCTGGCGCTTCTTCTTCTTTTTTCTTGGTACGTTCATATGCTTTTAAAACCATAAAAATACAGAATCCAATAATTATAAAGTCAATTATCGTTTGGATAAAAAGTCCGTAATTAACGGTAACGGCTTCCGTAATAACTTCTTCCCCCTGAACGACGGCTTCTTTTAAAACAATTTTTAATTCAGAAAATTTAACTCCACCCAATAACATTCCAATGGGAGGCATTAAAATATCTGTGGTAAAGGAGGTTACGATTTTTCCGAAGGCACCACCTACAATTACAGCGGTCGCTAAATTAACTATATCCCCTTTTAAGAGGAAAGCTTTAAAATCTTTAAAAAACGCCATGTGCTAAAAATTAGTTGATTAGTGTTTTGATACCATTTACTCATCAATATTACTGAAACAAAATGTGTCTTTTTACTTTTATCTTCATCATAAAATAACACCGTAGCTCAGGCTATGCTGTAATTTTCTTCTTAGCTAAAAGAAAAAATCATCCATTTTCTTTTACAGTAATATCAATTAATAAATGGTATTAAAGATAGAAATTTTTTTGGAAAGAGTACTGTGTGTGCTTTAGATTCAAATCAAATCCCTTATAATCGTTAGAAAATATTCGGTTGCTGATTAGTAAAGAATTTATGGCTTTCTTTTCTGAGCCTAATATTACGGGTTTGCAAATCTTATTACGTTCTATTTTAAAACCGACCTACAATAGCAAATGAATTTTGGATAAATTATTGATAGCATGAGGGCAACATGACGGATTAAAAAATACACTGTATTAGAATTATGAACTTAAAGGAATCTATTAAATACAAAATGTCAGATTTTTTAGCTTTATGTAAAACGCATAATGTTAAGAATTTATATGCATTTGGCTCTTCTGTAACCGACCAATTTAATGAAGATTCCAGTGAAATCGATTTGCTTATTGAAATTGATAAAGACGATCCCGTTGAGCGAGGTGAAACCTTAATTAGCATTTGGGATAAATTTGAACAATTTTTTCAAAGAAAAGTAGATTTGCTTACCATTACTTCTATTAAAAATCCAATACTCAAGAAAAGTATTGATTCAACAAAGGTGTTAATCTATGACGGAAAAAAGCAAAAAATATCTATCTGATATTTTAAATGAAATCTTCATTACATAAAAGTACTAATCGCGAATTCTATAACACGGCTTTACGATATTGATACGGAACCTTTTATAAATCTGCTTGTTCTGCAAACCTTATTGCTCTCTGACACTGTTTAGTTAATTTGTTAACTGTAATTTCACTTTTATAATGGTGAAAACTAACAGTTTTATCTTTTAAAGAATTGGATTTAAAATTTTTATAAAAATATGATTAAGACGAAAAATGTTAAAATGTTGTAAATGGATAGGATATTCAAAAACTCTGCGCTATATTTGCGGTCATAATTATGAAAGACTTGCTGCTCTAACAACAAGTCTTTCTTTTAAATAATTAAAACTAACCATTCTGGTTAGAGTAGAAGAGAGTTATACAGTTAACATTTTGATAATGCCAATTAAGGTTTGCACAACCAGCTTTATCTCTTCTTTGAACACTATCCACCATTTCAATGGTGGTTGTTTTTTGTTAGACATAATTGCCTTTTTTCGGATTATTAATCCCCTTACATTAAGGCCAAGGAGCTCTAGCCTTTTGCTTGTAAATTTGCGTTACAAACGTAAAAATTTATAAAAATACAAAAAACAATAAACAAAACCAAATATTTAGCGGAATTTATTTTGTATTGATAAAAATCGCATATTTAATTTTACCAAAGACACTTATTATTTAGAACGATTCTAAATAACATCAAAATAGTTATTAACAATTTGTTGGGCTAATCGATGATTAATTATTGTGGCAATGATTTATTAGCCCGAGGAACATGTGATTAAAATTTTGATTTTCTAAACACTGAATCTTCGAAGAAGAACTCTTAAAAAACCTATCTCTTCACTACTAAAGTCTAACTCACCACTTTGCGCCGTATACGTTGGGAGATGGCAGTAATTAATTCGTAAGAAATAGTCCCTGCGGTAGCGGCAAATTCGCTGGCGGTTGGGTTTTCTCCAAAAACCAGTACCTCGTCGCCTTCCTTGCAGTCAACACCAGTAATATCTATCATAAGCATGTCCATACAAACGTTGCCTACGATAGCACATTTTTTTCCATTTACGGTTAAAAACCCTTTTCCTTTTCCGTAAATTCGGGTAATGCCATCGGCGTGACCGAGTGGGATGGTAGCCGTTCTCATCGCCGTTTTTGCAATATGCCCTTTGTTATAACCGATGCTCTCATTGGGTTTAATGTCATGTATTTGAGAAATAATACTTTTTAAGGCCACCACAGGTTTTAAATTTTTACTGAATTTAGGATCGTTTCCAAAGCCATACAGCCCAATTCCACTTCGTACCATGTCGAACTGCCCAATTTCTGCATAGTTTAAAATTCCAGAGGTGTTTAAAATATGAAACATAGGCTTGTAGTCCAACCCAGAAACAAGTTGCGTGCTCAACTGCTTAAAGTCTTCAATTTGTTGAAGGGTAAAGTCTTTTTCCAATAAATCTTCAGAAGCTCCCAAATGGGAAAATAACGAAGCAATTTTTACATTGGCCTTGTTTTTAATAGTAGTTTGAATTTCTACAACATCTTCCGAATTGAATCCCAAACGATTTAAACCTGTATTGAATTTTAGGTGTACGGGATAATCTTTTTCATTTTCAGAAGCCTTTAAAAAAGCCTTTAAAACAGCAAAGCTGTATAAGCTGGGTTCTAGGCAATAAGAAATTATTTCGTTAAAATGAATAGGCAAGGGGTGCAAAACCAAAATAGGCTTGGTAACCCCTACTTTTCGCAAAGCAATCCCTTCATCGGTATAGGCTACAGCAAAATAATCTACATTGAGTTCCTGTAAGCGCAGCGCAACTTGTTGCGCATCACTGCCATAAGCATATGCTTTTACTACCGCCAATAGTTTAGTGGTAGCATTAATTTTTGAACGTAAAAAATTAAGATTATGTGCTAGAGCCGATAGATTAACCTCTAGCGTGGTCTCCTGAACTTTCGTCATGCTCGGTTTTTTTAACAGTCATTTTAGGAGAAATATTTTGGGGATCCTTTACTTCCATTTTGTTTACCTTTTCGCGCAACATGGCTTTAAAAAAAGCAGCCCTACTCAGGGGTTCGTATTCTTCCGTTTCGCCCAATAAAACTAGTTTATCGTTGGTAGATTTTCTAAAGCTGTAGTTGGCGAGGTTCCCGGTACGGGTACATATGGCATGCACTTTGGTAACATATTCTGCTGTGGCCATGAGTGCCGGCATGGGCCCGAATGGATTTCCTTTAAAATCCATATCCAATCCAGCTACCACTACACGGATGCCTTTATTGGCGAGGTCGTTACAAACCGAAACAATCTCGTCATCAAAAAATTGGGCTTCATCGATCCCTACCACATCGCAACCATCGGCTAAAAGCCTTATGTTGGCCGCGGCGGGCACAGGAGTGGAGCGAATTTCATTGCTATCATGCGAAACCACCATTTCATCATCATATCGAACGTCTACCGCCGGTTTAAAAATTTCCACCCGTTGTTTTGCAAATTGGGCACGTTTAAGCCTGCGTATCAGTTCTTCCGTTTTGCCGGAAAACATAGATCCGCAGATAACTTCTATCCAACCGAATTGCTCTTTATGATTTACTGTATTTTCGAGAAACATTTTGTAATTTTCTAAGCGGAAAAGAATAGAAAGTTCTTTTCAGAAACAACTAAACAAACTTAAGCAAATATTTAAAGTTGGTTTTAAGAAAGCAAAAATAATATCAACAAAAAGGAAATTTTAAAACTTAAGGGGAACTCTTTACTTTTCTTTAATAAACTTTAGGAAGAGAAGTAATAAAAAATAGTTATCTTTTATCCATATTTGTTGAGAATATGGGAGGAAAACCTGCTATGTTCGATATAAATTGCCTTAAACCTTGAAGAAATTATAGTTATGAAGAAGAAATTGGAAGCCGAATTAGTAAGTATTGCACACCGGGTATTAAAATTGAAAGGGAAAGACGACCTTAATGCACTCCAAGCGGAAGCCCAAAAGCTCTACGAAAAACTAACGCTTTTGAAGTATGTGGAAGAGCATTTTGGGGAATTTCAACCTACTGCCGGAAGAAATGAAGTGGCCGAGAAGTTTGAGGAATTGGCAAATGCCGTTTTAAAAGGAAATTCCGACGTACCTGAAACAAACCCAAATGCAGAAGAAGACGCTATTATGACCCCAGTAATGGATACCATTAAAGATTTAGTGGAAGAAATGCCAGAACCGGAAGAAGAAACCTTAGAAGATATTTTAGCCGATTTTAGGCCCGATACTACATTCGTAAAGCGGGATATGGATACAGTAACGCCAAAAATTCCCAATGGAAATACCTATGTGACCGAAAAAAGACCTTCTTCTTTAAACGACCGGTTAAAAACTGGATTCTCTATTGGTCTTAATGACAAGCTCGCTTTTGTAAAACATCTTTTTGATGGAAGTAATGAAGATTACATACGTGTAATTTCTCAAATTAACACCATGAATTCCTTCGATGAGGCCCAGAATTTTATTCAGCATATGATAAAGCCAGATTACAACAATTGGGAAGGCAAAGAGCCTTATGAAGCGCGATTTCTGGAAATTATGGAAAAGAAATTTTCTTAATATATAACTGCCTATTGCCCCAACCATCATGTATAACTTTAAACCATTATTTTTATGAAGATCAAAAGAATTTTTTATTGGATTACTACCGGACTTTTATGTGCATTTCTTGCATTTGCCATTTTTAATTACCTCACCAATTTTGAAGGGGTTCAAACAATGTTGGCCGAAAACTTTACTTATCCGCCATATTTGGTTTATATTTTAATCATCGGGAAGGCTTTAGCAATTATCGCTCTATTGGCTCCTATAAGAGGGGTGGCGAAAGAGTGGGCTTATGCCGGACTGTTCTTCAATTTTTTATTGGCCTTTATAGCTCATTATATGGCTGGAGATGGCGAAGGCGGGGGAGCAGTTATAGCATTAGTACTTTTAATGGCCTCTTATTTTCTAGGAAAACAGGTAAGACCATGGATTATAAGGAAGTAGAAAGGTTGGATATGGTTTCTAACTTTTAGAATATGAACTTTTAACCGCATCAATGGTTTCTGTTTTTGCGTTTACAATCGGTTTTCAAAATTCCCAAAATTTCTTTAGAGATTGAGTCACATTGCTCTTGAAGGCTATTGTAGTTAAGCTAAAAATTAAAATAAGAATAATTCGTTTCATTTTTGGAAAATTACAGTCAATTACTAGGAATCAACAACAACTCCGTTTGCCTTTTGTTTACATATTCAAATCCGTTTTCGCCATAAAAACCGGCTTCCTCAAGCATTACTCTAATGTCCCTTTTCCATTCTTCAATATAGACTTTGGTGTTTAGTTCAATGGCATATACCGTATTTGTATAAAGGGGATAATCTCCATCGCATTCCACACCTTCTTGTGCATCCCACATTCCAATAGTGGGGCCGGCAGAATGACCATAACTTCCCAATGGATGCGTGTATATGGAGGGGCGCAACCCTTCACTTTTTGCTTGCTGCAACGACATTTTTAAAATTTCGTTTCCAGTTCGGCCTGTTTTAAAGTTATGGGTAAGAATATCCTGTAGCTTATTGCCTTTTTTCAAAGCATCAACTAGATATTTTGGTGCTTTGGTCTCATTTGGTTTTAAAACATATGCCAATTGTTGGCAATCGGTGTTAAGACGCAGATAAGTAATTCCAAAATCGCAGTGTACCAAATCCCCTGGTTGTATTATTTCATCGGCAGGTCTGTCTGAAAACGCGTATAAGTGACCCGATAAATCTTCAGAAGTTCGCTGTACGTCGACAGTGGGGTGAAACCAAGTTTCCAATCCGAGTTCGGTAACTTTTTGCCGCATCCACCATTCTACATCAGAGGCTGTAGTTTTACTAGGGGTAATCACTTTTTCAGAAAAAGCTTCTGCAATAATATCCTGAGTAATCGCTACCAATTGTCGGTAATATTTCATTTCAAGTGGAGTTCGCATTTCAATCCACCCCACTGCCAAATTTTCCGCAGAAACAATACGAGACTTGTATTTTTTGGGTAAAACTTCCATAAATTCTTCATAATCGGTTTTTACCAAACCGTCGGCTATATTAAAATGAGTAGAATAATTGAGTCCGATTTTCTCTGGCTGAAACTTTTCTATTATTTCAACCAAGCGTTTCCACTGATCTGGTTGCTCTTCTTTATTCCAAGCAGAAACAATGTTTTCACCGAAATTATATCGTGCCACCGCCATTTTGTAAATAGTGTCTTTTTGTTTGTTACGGTAAAAAACAAGGATGGTGCGCCTTCTTGCATTAAGCCAAGTTGCCGGAAGCATGGTCTTTAAAACGGGGTCTTCGTTGTATTCCCTAGAAATAAGAATCCACATATCGATACCCGTGCGGTCCATTAAATTTGGGAGCACAGTTTTAAATCTTTCTTTTAAGATGCTATCAACCACGGTGGCGCGCTCTCTTTCGTTTAAAATGGATTGTGAGAAAAGGAAATTATAAGTAATGATTGCGATGAACAAGAATAGGTATTTTATCTTCATGGGATATGGATTATCGTTTTTGGCTATCACTCGTAAATTTAGAAAAACAATTGGGAATGTCTATTCCTTTAAAATAACAAATACTTAGTATCTTGCTTTCCTAGAAAGAACCATCATGTCTAAACTATACATTATACCCACGCCCATAGGCAATTTGGAAGATATTACCCTTCGGGCTATTAGAGTTTTAAAGGAAGTAGATCTTATTCTTGCTGAAGATACCCGTACCAGTGGAAAACTATTAAAGCATTTGGAGGTACAAACCCCGATGCAAAGTCACCATATGCATAACGAACATAAGACAGTGGATGCCATATGCGATAGAATTTTGTCGGGTACTAGAGTGGCACTTATAAGTGATGCCGGGACACCAGCAATTTCCGATCCCGGATTTTTGCTTACGCGTGCTTGTATTGAAAAGGGAATCGAGGTAGATTGTCTTCCTGGCGCAACTGCATTCGTCCCGGCTTTGGTGAATAGCGGACTCCCAAACGATAAATTTGTGTTTGAAGGGTTTTTACCTGTTAAGAAAGGGAGACAAACACGATTTAAATTTTTGGCGGAAGAATCCCGTACGATGATTTTTTATGAATCTCCTCATAAAATCTTGAAAACCCTTGGCGATTTTGCTACTTATTTTGGGGAAGACAGGAACGTTTCCGTTTCGCGGGAAATTACCAAATTGCACGAAGAAACAGTTCGTGGAACGGTTTCAGAAGTAATAGCTCATTTTGAAAATAAACCGCCCAAAGGAGAAATCGTGGTGGTGGTGGAAGGTAAAAAATGAAAAAACTCCTTAAAGAAATAAGTAATTGCGAAATCTGTAAGGACTTTCTGCCTTTAGGGCCCAACCCCATTCTACGAGCAACCGTAAGCTCTAAAATTTTAATTGTAAGTCAGGCGCCCGGTCAAAAGGCCCATCTTAGCAGTAAGGATTTTGATGACCCCAGTGGAAAAAGGCTCCGGGAATGGTTGGGAGTTTCCGAAGAAACTTTTTATAACTCTAATAATATCGCTATCCTGCCTATGGGATTTTGCTATCCCGGAAAAGGCAAAACAGGAGATCTGCCGCCGCGACCAGAATGTAGGCCGCAATGGCACCACCAGGTTTTACACAAATTACAATCAGTAGAGCTTACCATTTTGGTTGGGCAATATGCACAGAAAACCTATTTGAAGCAGAATTTTCGCAAAAACCTTACAGAAACCGTAAAAAATTACCACCGGTTTTTGCCCACTATTTTCCCGATTCCGCATCCATCACCAACTAATCGCTTTTGGCTTGCTAAAAACAAATGGTTTGAAAGCGAAGTAATTTCCGTACTTCAACAGAGGGTTCAAGAGGTTTTGAAGTAAGCAAAGTTGCAAAACCGATATTTTCCAAAGAAGAATTGCTATTTTTGAACTTCATTTTTAAATTCAACAATCATGGGGACTACCAATACAGTTATTACCACCTGGAAGCAAAACATGCAATTTCATTCCACCAATCCTGCTGGAGATCTGTTAATCGATGCGAGTCCGGATGACGGCGGAAATGGTGATGGTTTAAGGCCAAAAGCTTTAATGCTTTCTGCCTTGGCGGGATGTTCTGGGTTGGATGTAGCGCAAATGATTAAGAAAATGAAATTGGAGGTAAAAGATGTTAGGATAGATATTCATGCAGAACTAACGGATGAGCACCCGAAGTATTATCATAAAGTTAAGGTGGAATATCATTTTTATGGTAGCGATTTGGCAGAAAAGAAATTGCAACGCGCTGTAGATCTTTCCATAGATAAATATTGTGGTGTTATGGAAATGTTCCGCAAGTTTGCAGAAATGGAAATTGAAACCATTTTTCACAATTCCTAAAACAGCCGTTTTAAATGACCCGTTGGACCGTAAAAGCAGTACCCGAAAAGCAAGAAATAGAAGGGCTATCCCAAACTTTGGGAGTAGACCACACTATTGCCACATTACTTTTACAACGCGGAATTTCTACCTATGGAGAAGCAAAAAAATTCTTCCGTCCATCTTTAGACGATATTCACGACCCTTTTCTTATGAAAGATATGGATAAGGCGGTGGCGAGAATTGAAAAAGCTATTGCTGAAGGTGAAAATATACTGGTATACGGCGATTACGATGTAGATGGTACCACAGCGGTTTCTTTGATGTATTCTTATATATTGGAAAGCTATCCTAATGTGGCAACATATATTCCAGATCGATACAACGAAGGGTACGGAGTATCTTACCAAGGCATCGATTTTGCAGACGATAATGGTTTTACCCTCATAATTGCGCTCGATTGTGGTATAAAAGCGGTGGAAAAGGTTGCATATGCCAAGGAAAAGGGAATCGATTTTATTATTTGCGATCACCACAGGCCCGGGGATGTAATTCCTAACGCCATAGCAGTGCTCGATCCTAAACAAGAAGACTGTGATTATCCATACGACGAACTTTGCGGATGCGGTGTTGGTTTTAAGTTAATACAGGCTTTGGGGTCTCGAAGAGGGGAAACTATTTTAGATCTGGTGCCCTATCTAGATTTGGTGGCCACGGCTATTGGGGCAGATATCGTTCCCATTACCGGCGAAAACCGTGTTTTGGCATATTTTGGTTTAAGAGTAATCAACCAAAATCCACGGCCAGGAATAAAAGCTATTACAAAGCAATTAAAAAAAGAGCTTTCCATTACCGATGTGGTTTTTGTGGTGGCCCCACGAATAAATGCGGCTGGAAGAATGAAACACGGTTTGCATGCCGTACAGTTGCTTACGGAAAAAGATTTCCATACGGCCATTCTTTTTGCTGAAGAAATTGAAGACTTCAATGTGAATAGAAAGACCTTAGATCAACAAATTACTCAGGAGGCCTTGCTTCAAATTGAAGAAAATAGGGAAGAAACTAATTTTACATCGGTTGTTTACAATGAGGCATGGCATAAAGGAGTCATTGGTATTGTGGCCTCTCGTTTAACCGAGACCTATTACCGCCCCACCTTGGTTTTCACCAAAAGTGGTGAAAAATTGGCAGCTTCTGCAAGGTCGGTAAAGGGTTTTGATGTTTACAATGCCATTGAAGCCTGCGAAGACTGTTTAGAACAGTTTGGCGGACATAAATATGCTGCAGGGCTTACCTTAAAGCCCGAACAATACGCTTCCTTTAAAGCTAAATTCGAAAAAACGGTCGCAGAAACCATCGATAAAAAATTATTGACTCCAGAAATTGCTGTCGATTTGGAAATTGATCTGAGAGATATTTCTCCAAAATTCTACCGCATTCTCAAGCAGTTTGCCCCGTTTGGCCCTGGTAACCTCTCTCCAGTTTTTTTAACACAAGGATTAAAAGATAATGGCTATGCGAAATGTGTGGGGCAGGACGACAAACATTTAAAAGTTGCTGTGTCTCAAAATGGCAGTTTGGTGTTTGGTGGCATTGGCTTTAATTTGGGAGAAAAACTTTCTGTTATTAAAAGCCAACCTTCATTCTCGGCAGTCTTCAACCTCGATGAAAATGAATGGAACGGTAATGTAACCCTTCAATTAAGGTTAAAAGATATTAAATAGCATTCTAGAATTACAAATGCTCTTTATAGTATTGCCAACATTATATTTTTAATGTGGTTTCTCCTTTAAAACCTAAGCAGAATTATTCAGTTGAAAATTAGATAGCAACACTGGTTGGTGGAAAATACACTATTTGTAAGGAATTAAGGAAAAAAGCGTCTATAATAGTTCTAGTTATCTTAAATTTAGGATTGCTATTTTGAATCTAAAAAAGAAAGAATTGAGTATGCTAACATGGAAAGATATTATAAGTTTTTCGGTAAAAGGAAATCCATCCCCCGATAGAAGGGTGGAGAAAACCGAAGCCGAATGGAAAGAGCTCCTCACTCCCGAGCAATATAGAATTACCCGTTTGAAAGGTACAGAAATGGCACATTCGGGCGACCTTTGCTCCATTTACGATGCGGGGCAGTACAATTGTGTTTGTTGCAACACACCGTTGTTCGATTCTACCATAAAGTATAATTCGAGTTCGGGTTGGCCAAGCTTTACCCAACCCATAAAAGAGAACGCTATTAAGTATGAAAAAGATAGTTCTTTTGGGATGGTGCGTGTAGAGGTAATGTGCAACACTTGCGATGCACATTTGGGGCATGTATTTCCCGATGGGCCAGAACCAAGCGGACTGAGATATTGTGTGAATTCTGAATCTATAAAATTGGAAAGAAAAGAAAATGACAACTAATAAACATGAATTGGCAACTTTTGGTGGTGGCTGTTTCTGGTGTACCGAAGCAGTTTTTCAAGAAATTGCTGGGGTAGAAAAAGTGGTGTCTGGTTATACCGGAGGTAATGTTCCTGGTAGGCCAACATACAGAGAAATATGTTCAGGTCTTACGGGACATGCAGAAGTGGTTCAAGTTACATTTAATTCGCAAATTGTTACTTATGAAGATTTGTTGGTAATTTTTATGACAAGTCATGATCCAACAACACTAAACCGTCAAGGTGCCGATGTTGGGACACAGTATCGATCGGTTATTTACTACCACAATGAAACGCAGAAAGAAGTTGCGGAAGAAGTAGTGAAGCAAATGGGATCCTATTTTAGCGATCCAATAGTAACTGAAATTAGTCCGTTGGGCACCTTTTACGATGCTGAAGAGTATCATCAAGATTACTATAAAAACAACAAACAACAAGGGTATTGTACTGTGGTTATCGAACCAAAACTGACCAAACTCCGTAAAATGTATGCCGATAAATTGAAAAAATCGGTATCTGAATAAGAAATATAAAATTTGACAGAATTAAAACTAGACATACAGGATACGTTTTCTAAGGAACTGCCAGGGGATCCCATTATGGAGAACTCTAGAAGGCAGGTAAAAGATGCATTTTATTCGTTTGTAACTCCAAAGAAAACTTCGGATCCTAAATTATTGCACGTTTCCGATGAAATGCTAAGGGAAATTGGATTTCCAAAAGGAGCCGAAAATACAAAGGAGTTTTTAAATGTTTTCTCTGGTAACGAAGTTTTAAGCAATTCCAATCCCTATGCCATGTGTTATGGCGGTCATCAGTTTGGTAATTGGGCTGGACAACTGGGGGATGGTAGAGCCATCAACCTAGGGGAAGTGGTTCACGAAAACAAACGCTGGACTCTACAATTAAAAGGAGCTGGGGAAACACCTTATTCAAGATCTGCAGATGGATTGGCAGTTTTGCGCTCTTCCATAAGGGAATATTTGTGTAGTGAAGCCATGTACCATTTGGGAATTCCCACTACACGTGCCTTATCATTAGCGTTAACTGGCGATGAGGTATTGAGGGATGTTATGTATAATGGTAATCCAGCCTATGAAAAAGGAGCTGTGGTTTGCCGAGTGGCGCCTTCGTTTATACGTTTTGGTAATTTTGAAATTTTTGCTGCCCGAGGAGATCATGATAATCTTAAAAAATTGGCAGACTATACCATTAAGTATTTTTATAAGCACTTGGGTGTACCTTCCAAAGAAACCTATATTAAATTCTTCCAGGAAGTCGCTACTAAAACTTTAGAAACCATAATTCATTGGCAAAGGGTTGGGTTCGTGCATGGAGTTTTAAACACAGATAACATGTCCATTCTTGGTTTAACCATAGATTATGGGCCTTATGGATGGTTAGAGGGGTTCGATTTTAGTTGGACGCCCAATACTACGGATGCCAGTAATAGAAGATATCGATTTGGTAACCAACCAAATGTTGGCTTATGGAATTTATACCAATTGGCCAATGCATTGTATCCTTTGACAAATGAAGCCGAACCTTTAGAGCGTATTTTAGAAAATTATAAAACTGAATTTGAAAAGCAATCCCTAAACATGATGCGGGGCAAATTAGGTTTAGCTGAAAAAATCGAGGGAGACGAAGCCTTAATTTTAAAATTAGAGGAAAATTTAGAGCTTTCTGAAACCGATATGACGATATTTTTTAGAAATTTAAGTAAATTTACTATGGAAAATCCGGAAAAAGGACTTTCTTTAGTGAATCAAGCGTTTTATGAACCCGAAACGATTACAGGTAAAATTGAAGAAAAATGGTCGTCTTGGATTTATGATTATGCAGAAAGATTGAGAGCTGAAGAACTAACCAATAGCGAACGATCTAAAAGAATGAATACAGTAAACCCCAAATATGTATTAAGAAATTATATGGCTCAAATGGTTATTGATGAAGCCGATAAAGGCAATTATTCGTTGATAAATGAGTTATATATGTTATTAAAACAACCGTATGATGAACAACCGAATTTTGAAAAATGGTATGCCAAACGCCCAGAATGGGCACGCCATAAAGTGGGTTGTTCTATGCTGTCGTGTAGTTCTTAACCAAATCTTTAAAATATGAAAGCAACGGTATTGACAATTATTTTGATAGTCTTAACCAGTGTATATGCAACGGCGCAGGAAGGCAGTGAATGGGTAGAAAAAGTGTATTCCATTAAAGGGAATTGGTCTATTGTGGAGAACGATGGTAAATTCATGTTTAGGCTTGGAAGTAATTTTAACACACTGCCAGGTCCAGAATTAAAATTATACCTTTCTCCAAAGGGCATACACGAAATAAACGAAAGGGATGCTGTGCACCAGCAGGGCGGACTCTTAATTGCAGAATTGCAATCGAACAAAGGAAGACAGGAATACCCTTTTCCTGAAGGCACTAATCTAGCCGACTTCAAATCCTTGGTCATTCACTGCGAGAAATTCTCCGTAGTTTGGGGGGGTATCGATTTAAGCAAAGAATGATTTCAGAAAAAATTAAAAACATACCCTTAGGATACTCAGAAGTAGTATATCAAAATAAAAAATACGGCATCTCCAGATCTGACTTTAATTCCGGGAAAAGCATTAAAATATTTGCCAAAGAGTTGGGAGGTAACGACTTTATTAGTTTAAACTTCTACGAAACCAATAATGGGGAAATTTTAAAACCTTGTGAAATGCCCGAGGAAAAAGTAATTCATTTTTTAAATAATTTTAAAAATATATCAAGATGAAATATAAAGCTATTTGGAATGGAAAGGTTTTGGCAGAAAGCGAATCTACTCAAGAAGTGGAAGGCAACCAATACTTCCCGCCGCAAAGCATAAACAAAGAGTTTTTTAAAACCTCCCAAACCCAGACGTCTTGCCCATGGAAGGGAAAGGCTTCTTATTATTCCATTGAAGTGGATGGAGAAATAAATAAAGACGCCGCTTGGTATTATCCAGACGCATCACAAGCTGCCAAACATATAGAAAATTACGTTGCCTTTTGGAAAGGCGTAAAGGTTACCGAAGCCTAAATTATGGAAAAAGTAGCGCTAGGGGGAAGTTGCTATTGGTGTATGGAAGCTATTTTTATATCGCTTTTGGGAGTAGGAAGGGTAGAACAAGGCTTCGTATCGTCCAAAGAAGATACGGACTCTTTTTCCGAGGCTATCGTAGTGCATTATCATGCCGCAGATATTCCTTTAAAAGTACTAATAGAAATTCATTTGCATACACATAAAAGTACACATCGCCATAGTAGAAGGGACACCTATAAATCGGCAGTCTATGTTTTTTCTGAAAAACAAAGATTACAGACGAATGAGATTTTAAATACTCTTCAAAAGAATTTTTCAGAAAAAATTATCACACAGGTATTGTCTTTTGAATCATTTAAATTTTCTGATGAAAAGTTTCATGATTATTATTTCAAAAATCCGAAAAAACCTTTTTGTGAAACTTATATCAACCCGAAATTGCATAAATTACGGGAACAATTCACTAAATATACCGATCGTGATAAATTGAAACACCTTTCAGATTAAAAGCTTAAAATAAAGTCGTTATGAAAAGTACTAAACTAGAAATTCAAAACAAAAAGGGCTATAAATTGCAAGCGTACCTAGAGTTGCCAGCCAATGAAAAGCCCTTTTACTTTGCCATTTTTGCGCATTGCTTTACCTGCAACAGCAATTACAAGGCAGTTAAAAATGTAAGCAGATCGCTTACCAATTTTGGTTTTGGAGTGGTGCGTTTCGACTTTACAGGACTTGGAAGTAGTGATGGGGAATTTGCAGAGAGTCACTTTTCTGCCAATGTCGACGATTTGCTTTCGGTTAATGATTTTATTACTGAAAAATATAAAGCCCCTTCCCTTTTAATCGGCCATTCCTTGGGTGGCGCTGCCGTTTTGGTAGCGGCCAACAAGCTAGATCACGTAAAAGCGGTAGCCACTATAGGTGCACCAGCTACCGTAGCTCATGCCAAGCATTTGTTTATAGATCAAATAGACGATCTGGATAACAAGGATAGGGTAGAAGTGAAAATTGGAGGGCGTTCCTTTACTATCAACAAGGAATTTGTAATGGATTTCGATGCCAGCAACCTACCTGAGTCCGTCAAAGAATTGCGGCGACCTTTATTAATTATGCATGCGCCTTTCGATAAAACCGTGGGCATAGAAAATGCAAAGGAACTTTATGAAAATGCCATGCACCCCAAGAGTTTTATCAGTTTAGATGATGCCGATCATTTGCTTACCGATGTAAAAGACAGCAATTACGCAGGGAACATGATTGGCGCTTGGGTACAACGCTATTTTAAATATGAAGAAAATGAAATGTTAGATACCGATGGGGAGCAGTTGGTAGCACATTTAAATGTCGCCGAAGATAATTTTACGACCAACATCCAAACTAAAAAACATGCTTTTGTGGCAGACGAACCAGAAAGTTTTGGAGGGGATGATTTTGGCCCAGGCCCTTACGACTTTTTAAGTGCTAGTTTGGCGGCTTGCTCTGCAATGACGGTTAAACTATATGCTGAAAGGAAGAAATGGGAATTAAAAGAGGTTTTTGTATACATTACCTATTCCAAAAAGCATACCGACGATCTCACGATGGAGGCGGAACAAACGGGAAAAATAGACCACCTTTCTAAAAAAATGAAGTTTGTAGGAAATTTATCTGAAGAGCAACGGCAGAAACTAACAGAAATTGCATCCCGCTGTCCCGTACATAAAACCCTACAAAACGAGGTGGTTATAGAAACTGAGGAAGTGAAATAGTCTTTTTAATTTCTATTAATCCACGAATCGATTATCTTATTGATCGCATCGTCTTCCTTTAACTTTAAAATGGCAATATCTATTTGTTTTTCCAAGGCATTTGCCTCTGGGAATATAAAACCATAATGTTGAGGTAAAATATTCTTCTTGCTAAGCACAAATTTATTCTTCTCCCTTGCCTTAAAGGCGTATTCAAGGGGAATCACATCATATACCAACGCATCTACTTCGTTGTTGAGCAACATACGGTACCCATCTTTTACATTTTCCACAATTACTGGTTCGCCACCTACAATATTTACATTATCGATAAGTTTATTGTAGGGCGGTACGGCCACCCTTTTACCTTCCAATTGTGGCAGGGAAGTAATGGTTTTACCTTCTTTACTGGTAACGGTTAGAGTGGTGGCAATACCCGCGACAAAAGAAGTTGCCATAATAAGCGATATAATCATCCAGGCACCAATAATAAACCTTCCTAAAGCTGTTCTCGGGGCATAGTCTCCATACCCAACGGTAGTCATGGTAACAATGGCAAGCCAAATCCCATTTCCTATACCTTTTATTGGGCTCTTGCCAAAATCGCTTTTTCGATATCTTCCTTCTACAAGCCAAAAAAGAAATCCAACAATACCTAGCACCAGAAACAACCCTAGAACAGCATAAAGAAAAGTACTGCTAAAGAAAGGTTTAATACGTTCCCAAATGCTTAGATCGATGTTTGGGGCAAGAATGGCCATTTCGGTATCAAAATAGGGTTGTGAAAAACTTATTTGTTCCGCCCTTTCCGAATTAATGGTAATGGGCCCAATAAGAACATCAATCTTGTTATTTTTTACAGCAATAATTCCATTGTCAATATTTGTAAAAGGGACTAAATCGTAATTTAAATTCGTTTTAAAAGCAATTTCCTTCCAAACATCTATGCTAATGCCATTTGGTATATCTTCATTTAAAACAAAGGGTGCCGAACCGGTATAACCTACTTTCAGAATGGAATCTTTTGGGACTTGGGCAAATAGTTGGAGTTGAAATGCTAAAAAGAGAAGACAGCAAAGTTGTATTCGATGCATATTAAATCGGTTTTCACGAAAATACAAAAATGTGAAGGTTTATACGAATGTTAATCTTTATCTGCTGAAATCATACCTACAAGCTCCTCAATAATGATTTTCTTTTGCGTCCACGGTATAAAATGATTGGCATTAGGGAGCGCTATAGCATCTAGTTGTGCATTGCTAAATGTGTTTTCCACGTACCGCATGTTTTCAAATGGAGCTAGAACATCCTTTCTACCGTGTATTATGAGGGTAGGAATAGTAATATCGTTCCAGCTTGTGGAGATTTCCATAAGTTTTTTGGCATGTACGCTTTTTTCCTGTTGAGCGATTTCCAATGCTTCGGGTACCAACCATTTGGTAGCTTCCCATTCAGCAAACTGCCCGATCCAATAATACTTTTCTGCCTTCGGGTCTATGGCTGGGGACAACATAACCAAGCCTTTTATGGATGGATTACTTAAAGCGGCCAATGCGGCAATGGGACCACCATACGAATGTCCCACCACAATAACATTGTTTAAATTCAGTGATTTTATAATATCATTCAAAACCTCGGCTTGCTCAACGATTGAAGTCATTGCATTACCAAAACCGGAATATCCATACCCCGGGCGGTCGTAAGTAATTAAACGTGCTGTGCTTAGTAATGTAGTATCTTCCAAATAACTGTAAAATGCATTTGAAGATCCAGGCGCGCCGTGGACAAAAAGGATATTGTGTTCTGCTTTGTTTTTGGTTTGTATGACCCGTATATTTTCAGGATAAGTCGGGGAAGAAATATATTCAATAGCAACCGGAGTGTTCGATTTTTCGAAATACTGAAGGGTTTGTGTATCTGAGGTTCGAAATTGAAAGAAAAAGTGAAGATACACAGAAGCCACACCAACTAAGAAGAAAAGAATATATCTCTTAGCTCCTTTCGTTTTTACTTCAGTAATTGGTCTTTTCATTCGTTCCCAGCTTTATAGTTTCTTCGGCTTTTCTAAAGATACGACAAGCTGGACAATACTTTTAAAATAAAACACCCCTTCCTCTGTTAAGGAAAGGGTGCGTTCAGGTTTTTAAAAATTCTTATTAAGAATTTATCGTTTCCCAAAGGTTTTTACCTGCGTAGCGATCAGATATTTTGCCTTCTTCGTTCATCGCTAGAAGGTTTATCCAGCCATTTTCGCAGAGATGCCTTACATTTTCATGCTTTTCTAGAACATGGTTCATGGCATCTAAGGGCGCTTCTATGACCACGTTGAGCTTAAGAGGTTCATGCTGATAAGTATCTCCATCGTGTACCGATTGCCAAGGTAGGCCAACCCGTAGGTCTCCCGCAAAGCCCTCGAGTACTCCAATTCCTCCGGTAACATTGTGCAGTGCTTTGTTTCCAGAACCGTAGTGAAGGTTGTCTACGGTGGAAGCATAGTACTGTAAGCTAATCCAACTTGTTACCACCATGGGAGCGGTCATAATAAGTTCTAAAACCTGAAACTCTTTGTCTTGTTTCCAATTGTAGGAGTGTAGGAAAGATTTGCCTTCTAGGTCTATTCCCTCGGTACGGTTCCTAGATGTTACTATAAAGGCAGAACAACCAGCTAGTCCCCATTCTGGTCGTACCTGAGACCAGTCTTTACTTCGGCTAAAGATAGCCTTGTCTATCTTTTCATTATTTTCTATTTGCATACGCAAAGCCCTTTCGGCTCTGGCTGTTTTGCCGGCATTTTCTAACCATTTTTCCAAATCCTTTAATTCTTGTTTGTGTGATCCCGGAACATCGTAAGGGTTAAAAATACTTACTTCATCGGTGGTAGTATCGTGCTGGCATGCTAAGAAAATGGTTTCTTCTGGAATTTCTATTGCTTCTTGAAGTAGTAGTTTTCTCACTTCTTTGTTGTTTAGAACAGCGGCAGCTACCCTTGCATTTGCCTCTCCGGTGTGTCCGCCACAAGCTCCGCAGTCGAGGCCGGTAGCATAGGGATTATTTACCGTCGATGAACCATGGCCTACTATAAGTACCAGTCTTGCAAAATTCTCTGTAAGCGACATCGCCTGTAGCGCTGTTTTTGCCAATTTCAATTGTTCCTCAAGTGAGATGCCTGTTCCATCTTTCTTTTGATGAGTATTAGAAAAGCTAATTTGCTTGTTTTTTATGTATTTAGATTTGATGCTTTCTCGGTCTGGATGTGGCACTGGTCGTGTTATTCCAAAGGTATCTGTAAAAAGTTTTGGTAGGTAGGCGAGCCCCACGGGGCCTACAAAACTAAAGCAAGAGATTGCCCCAAGTTTGAACGATTTCCAAGAACGATTTACTTGATGTTTTAGCTGTCTATTTTGAATAGCCCATTTGTTCTGTTGCGGGATTGCTATTTCCTCTTTTACCGTTGGTCCTGTAGGAAGGAGTACCGGACATTGCGCTTGACCCTCTTCGTGAGCCAAAGGCACATATTTTATAGGAAAGGCGAAGAAACCTGCGAAACCGAGTGTTTCTATTTCTGCAGATGCTTGTTCCAAATGTCTCCTGTAAACCTCCGAGCGGACGTCAATACAAAAGATCGCCTGTGCTTTTGGACTTTTCTTTTCGTTTTTGTTTTCTTCTTTTTTATCCTCAAATAGCTTTATGAGTTTCTGTTGGGCGGATAGATCGTAAGCCTCTTGAAGAATTAATCTTTTATACTCATCATTGGCGAGTGGGGTTTCTTTGTTGGCAATTAATAATTGGAGTTCGTTTTCCCAATAATTTTGAAGCTCTTCCATTTTTACGCTTTGGTAGAAACAAGCTTCCCAGCAAATCAAGACACATAAAAATTCTTGAAGCGCGTTGGACTCTTTTCCGTAGAGCTCTTTATCCCAATCTATTTGTGCGGCATAGGCGGCCCATCCACCCACGCGTATAAGCAGTCTGTGAAGGTAAAGTTCTGCCGTGGCATAAGGTATATTTAGGGTAGCTAAAGAATGTGCTGCCGCTTCAATAGGATCTTTAGGTAGGCTCTCAACGCTTTTACGAAATCCTTTTAAGCCCATTATTTCTGGGGTACGATCTAGTTGAGCTTCTGCTTTCCAAGCTTCAAAAATCCCTTTGTTTTGGTGTGGACTTTTCCACAGCGCTTGTCCTTTATCAAAATAAGCAGCTGCCCAAGAAGTTATTCGGTCGATACAAAACCGGTTCCAATCTTTTTTGTCGAAATGAGAGACCAAATCTGTAATGGAGTGAACTTTATAGGAATCTGTCTCTTTGGAGTCTTGAACATCTATTATCGAGATAAATTCGATAGCTTCATTCTTGCTAAACCCTTTTCTGTATAGTACATGTTCAATATGATTGGCAGATAACTTCCCATCTTTTATCGCTTTTAAGTAGTAAGCTAAGGGCATAGTTGTTTTTACCCCACCTACTTTAGAAAGTCGTTTGGTAGCCTCTTCAAAAGAAAGTTCTGTTAATCCCAGATATGGATTTACTGCTACAAAGTTTTCTAAAGGCCAAACCGGAGCAATTCTTTTGCAGGCCTTTTGTAAGACGTTTTGGAGTGCTTCAGCTGTATTCCCTGCTGTTTCGGTTTTAGTATTTTGATTTTTAATCATAGTGTTATGTTTATTGCTGATTGATTTTTTTATACAGATTCTAAAACAGATTCCCTTTTTGGCTTTTTATCTGATGGATTTTCTTCCGTAGGAATATTGAAAGCTTTATTTGAAAAATTCGGTTGTGGTGTTCCACTAGAGCTGTTATTCAATGCGCCCACGAGCCTATCTAATATGGCATTTGCATACCAGCCATTTCTAAAATGGAACCCCACTTTGGTCCAGTAGGAGCTCGTAGCAAGGGAAGGAGCGAGCATTTGGCCCACAACTGTAATTCCATACAGTAATAAAACACCTGCAATAAGCACAGTAATTATCATATTTGGTTGTGAAAGAGTTGGTAATTGGGTAGCTAGTAATAAATGGGTTGCACTTTCCAAGGTAAAAAATGCAGCAGCTACAAGGGTTGCCATTATTGTGGTTCTAAGTATTCCAGATTTAAAACCATTGGCGTCTATTGTTGGAGCAAGCATTTGAGATAACCCCATAACTATTATAGCTCCAGTTGCCAAGAGGGAAAGTTCTTCCAGGGGATCGATTCCCCAAGCGAACGAGAATGCCAGATATACCGCCATGGCCAGGAATACACTTAACAACAACCTTGGGATACTCCCCAGTCTCTCTGGTAGCGCCACCTTATTGGAGCGTACCGTATCGATAACACTGCCGGACGACAAAAATGCGTGGGCTTTATAAAAAGAGTGGGCCACCAAGTGAAGCATGGCTGCTGGATATACTCCGAGTCCGCAGATCATTAACATAAATCCCATATGGGCCACACTAGAATAGCCTAGAGCAGTTTTTACTGAAGGTTGCGTAAGGAATGCCACGGAAGCAAACCACCCTGTAAATCCACCGAATATAATTAAAATCACCGGTGCTAGGGTAGTGCCTTCCACAACAAAAGCAAATCTAGTTATTAAAAACGGACCCGCATTTAGTAGTCCAGCGTGGAGTAGGGCAGATACTGGAGTAGGCGTTTCCATTACTTCTATAAGCCAACCGTGAAATGGGAATTGAGCCGATTTAAAGATGGCAGCAAGGGCCAAAAACACACCTGCGAGTTCCACATTCGCAAAATTACTTTGCAGCGCTTGGTTTTCTTTTATCTGTTGAAAGATTGTTCCTAAATCTCCAGTTCCAAAGTGGTTGTAAAGCAATACAAAGGCAATGAAAAGGCTGAGGTCTCCAGCTCTTGCCATGATAAACTTCTTTTTGGCCGCAATAATGGCCCGAGGTCTATCCGAATAGAAAACGAGGAGCCTATGCAGGGAAATACTAGTTAATACCCATGAAAGGAATAACAGGCCTAAGTTTCCAGAGAGTACCAGTAGCTGAACAGAAGCGATGGTGGCGCAGAGCCTACCGAGAAAAGCGCCTTGACGCTGATCCCCATCTAAGTAGTTGAAACTAAATTTTACGATTATGAATCCGAGTAAAGCAATCATTGAAAACATAAGGATGCTCAACGGATCTAAACGCAAGGAGAGTCCTATTTCGTAAAATCCTATTGTCATGGTTTGTACCGCATCGTTTTGCAGTATAAAAAAACCGCTTACAGCGGCGATTACAATAGTGAAAATAGTAGTGAAAGAGCTGAAACTTTTAACAATACTTGGCTTTCCTCCTGGCTGAAACCACGATGCGAGCGCGCAAATGGCAAATGCTACAGGAGAGAGTAGTACGAGCGTAGCAATTAAATTTTCTGTCATATCAGATTTTTAAAAATGTATTTAAATTTTGTTATTCTGCTATTTCTACAGTTATCGAAGAATTAATATGCACTGGGGCGTTCTTTTCTTGGGCGGCACTTATTAGATCCATTAATTGTTTTTTACTTTTCCTTAATTCCCCTATTCGGATTACGGAATATTCGTCTTTTGTTCCAAAACGCTCCTCATGGCTCCAGTTTCTGCATTCGTGGAAGTTTATTTTTTTATCAAACAGATAACCTAAAATTTCTTTTGCATCTGTTGCGGAGAATGCTCCTTTAACGAGTTCGCATTTTTGACTTTCCAAAACTTGTGTTTCCATAATTTTATGATTTTTAGATTTTTACTGAGGCAAATATCCAGATTAGATTTCATAAATTTTTATTTATATTTACTATCTAATACATAAAAATAATTTATGAATTACACATTGCACCAACTTCAAATATTCTTAAAAGTTGTGGAAACCAAGAGTATTACCAAGGCTTCGGAAGAATTATTTATGACGCAACCAGCGGTTTCCATTCAGCTAAAAAACTTTCAAGAACAGTTCGAAATTTCTTTAACAGAAATTGTAGGAAGACAACTTTTTGTAACGGAATTTGGATATGAAATTGCGGCTATCGCGGAGCGGGTGATACAGGAATTGAATATCATCAACTATAAAACACAGGCTTTTAAAGGAATTCTGGCAGGGAAACTTACAATTTCCTCGGCTTCTACAGGAAAATACGTAATCCCTTATTTTTTATCGGATTTTTTGGAAATGCATACGGGAATTGATTTAACGCTGGATGTTACCAATAAAACGAGGGTTATAGAAAGCCTTAAGCAGAATGAAACTGACTTTGCATTGGTATCTACAGTTCCCGATAAGATGGATCTTGAAGAGGAAATTTTAATGGAAAACAAACTTTATTTGGTAGGGAATCGACCAAAAAAAGAAAACAATATACCGCTTATCTATAGAGAAGAAGGGTCTGCTACCCGCATGGCAATGCAGGAATACTTTAGTAATCATCTTAAAGGAAAAAGAAAGCGTATGGAATTAACCTCTAACGAAGCTGTAAAACAAGCTGTTATTGCGGGTTTGGGCTATTCCATAATGCCATTGATAGGTATCCACACAGAGTTGGAAGCAGAGCAGTTGTATATTTTACCATCTAAAAAATTGCCTATAAAAACGGAGTGGCGTTTGGTATGGTTAAAAGGAAAAAAGCTCTCGCCCGTAGCATCTGCCTATCTTCAATTTATAAAGGAGCATAAGCAAAACATACTTAAAAAGCATTTTAAATGGGTAGACGATTTTTAATAGTTTAAGGGAAGCCTTTTTTAAGGGAAATTTATTTGTATTCTTTAAGGGAAAGTTTTTGCCCATCGAATTCAGCATAGGTAAAATAATGAATCCAATCCCCTAGATTTACATATTTGCTATTGTTTTTTAGGTTAATTTCCATGGGTAAATGACGGTGTCCAAAAATAAAGTAATCCCTATGTTTATCCTCTAACTTACGTTTGCAATATTGCACCAGCCATTCATTTTCTTCTCCAAGGAATTTTATGTCTTCGTCTCCCGAAATTAGTTTGTTTTTTACTGAGAGGTATTGAGCTAATTTTACCCCTAAGTCGGGATGTAACCATCTAAAAAACCACTTGGCAATAGGGTTGGTAAATACCTTCTTCATTCGCTTATAGCCTTTGTCCCCTGGGCCCAAACCGTCTCCGTGCCCAATAAAAAACGTTTGCCCGTTAAAGGTATATTCTTGTGGAGTATGGTAAACGGGAATGCTTAGTTCTTCTTCAAAATAACCATTCATCCAAAGATCGTGGTTGCCAACAAAATAATAGATGGGAATCCCGGAGTCGGTAATTTCTGCCAGTTTTCCGAAGGTACGCGTAAACCCTTTTGGGATAACGGTTTTGTATTCAAACCAAAAATCGAACAAATCCCCCAATAAAAAAATTGCGGCTGCATCTTGTTTAACTTCATCTAGCCAAGCGACAAAGCGTTTTTCCCGAGTAGCACTCTCTTTTCTGCTGGGTGCACCTAAATGGTTGTCGGATGCGAAGTATATTTTTTTTCCTTTAGGGATGTTCATTTGTTGATTTTAAATGATAAATATAAGCAGTTTTGCGTTAGGGATTGCAACAAGCTACCCCGGCGAAAAGCGAAGCTATTCTGCCGTGTAGCGTGGAAAGCCCGCCCCAACATTTTCGTTGGGGAACGCCCTAGTTATTATCGACCGCATACCACTCTGCAAACGAAGTTTCCGTTTCTTGTAGTTTTAAAGAATGGAGCGAAATATGTTCTGGGAGTCGTTTCTTTATTTTTTCTGCAAAATCGATGACCATGTTTTCGCTAGTGGGTTGGTAATCTACCAAAATAACATTGTGCCCTCGGCTAGAGAGCTCTTTGGCCAACTCTACGTGAGGTGTGTTTTTGTTAAAAACCGTCGCATGGTCGAACACATCTACAATATCCTGCTTCACTATTTTTTTGAGATCGCCAAAATCTATTACCATTCCCAATTTTACGTGGGAAGTGTCCTTAATGGGCTCACCAATTACCGTTACCGACAGCTTGTAGCTATGGCCGTGCACATTCCTGCATTTTCCATCGTACCCGTACAACGCGTGGCCAGTTTCAAAATTAAATTGTTTGGTGATGCGTATCTTGCTCATTTCCTTCTATAATTTCTGCAAAGATAAGGGGTTTTTTAATTGTAAATAAATCGGTTTGCCAGCTTCTATTTTGTTAGCATATATGATTAACTACCGCAATAATTGTATATTTAGCTTTCATTATAAGAACTACCAACTTATGAGGTCTGTTTTAATCTTTTTTGCTTTTGGACTACTTTTTTCGTGCCAGCAAAACCATGTAAAAAAGGAAACTAAAAAACCATTTAGTGACCCGGAAAAAACTTTAAAAGTGCTATTGATTGGGACTTTTCACTTCGAAAATTTCAATCCTAAAAATAATTCAGATATAGTACAAAAACAGGTAATAGATGTGTTAACTGATAAAAGCCAAGCAGAATTAGATTTGATTTCCCAAAAAATCGCAGATTTTAAACCCGATAAGATATTTGTTGAATACCCTTTTAAAAATCAATCCAGATTAGACAGCGTTTTCAAGGCATGGCCTCAAAATGTTGACTATAAAGCTCAAACTAGGGATGAGATTTACCAAATTGGTTTTCGAGTGGGAAAGTACTTAAATCACAATAGAATTTATGCAATTGATGTGAAAACAAGTTTTCCTTATGATAGTTTAAAAACCCAAATGAAAAAAGCTGGACAATTTGACTTAATTGAAAAAGATGAAAAGGACTTAGAAAGCTTGGAAGAAACCGCTAAGAAATTATTCAACTCCGAGAAAACTTTATCGGAGATTCTTTTCTTTTATAATGAACCAGAATACAGGAGGAATGATATTGGCTGGTATGTGTCATTAGCAAATCAAGGTGGAGAACTCAATAATTTTGTAGGATCACATTTAGCGTCGGAATGGTATAAAAGAAATCTTCAGATGTATTCGCTTGTTCAAAAAAGAATTAAAAAAGAAGATAGTCGTATTATGATTTTAGCTGGGGCTAGTCATATTGCAATGTTTAAAAGTTTTATTGATTATAATCCTGATTGGGAATCTATAGAGCTAAAAGAGATAATGTCCAAATAACCATATTTTATCATCAAAATATTGGCAGTATTTATTTAGCTGAAGATTTACCATCATTCATTAAATAAGAGAGATTCTGAAATTTATATTGGTCAATCTTAATTGTTGTTATTAAATTGCTGATAATTGCACATTGTAAACCCTGAATTTAAACAATTTAACCGTTATGAAATTAACTTATGCCCCGAATGAGCATTCTCTGCTCCGTACTTTATTTTTGTTTGTTTTGATTTTTTCCCTCACTTCCTGTGCATCAGACAAAGATGATGTCATGGAAGAAGATCCAGAAATGGCCGTGGAAGACCCAGCGGAGCCGGATAATCCCGAAACACCCAGTGAAGACCCTCAAGCAGGATGCGACGATGTTTCAAAATATATTTTTAATGAAAAAGATGGCTTGGTAAAAGTGGAGTTTGAAAATGCCCTTTTTATAAAAGAAGAGTGGAAGCAGGAAGCGAGCGAGCAAAACTTTTCGGGAGAAGGCTATATGGTTTGGACGGGGGATGAAAATTTAGGAAATCCTGGCGTTGGAGCGACAAGCTTTAAAATTAAAATTAACAATCCCGGGACATATCAATTTTTATGGAAATCTGCCGTAACCATTGGAAGTAATGGTACCGAGCATAACGATACTTGGTTGCGCTTCGACGATGCCGATGATTTCTACGGAAAGAAAGGAGAAAGCATTGTATATCCCAAAGGGCGAAATAAAACCCCAAATCCAGAAGGTGCTACAAAAGATGGCTGGTTCAAAATCTACCGAAGTGGAAACGATCTTGGCTTTAAATGGCAAGCACGTACCTTTGATAACAATGCACATGATATTTTTGTGGAATTTAAAGAACCTGGAGTTTATACCATGGAAATTTCTGCCCGTTCCAAAGGGCATGCTATAGATGCATTTGTGCTTTTTACAGAAGCGTTCGGAAAAAATAATGCCATGGACGCCGAAACTTTTAGCGAGATTACCTGCAACTAATTTGCCTTGGTGAACCCAAGTGAGGTGTAGGAATAAAAATTTGAGAATTGGCCTAAGATGCAGTTTACTCTTAAATCTAACTTAGTGGGTAAAACCATTGTGTTTTCTGCTGAAAAGGAGTACTTTTGTAAAAAATTATTCTTTAACCTTAATATATTAGTATAGCATGCAACTGTACAATAACTTAAGCGCAGAAGAAAGGGCAGCGCTTATTGAAGAAGCTGGTAAAGACCGTTTAACGATCTCTTTCTACCAATACGCTAAAATTGGAAACCCACAAATTTTAAGAAATCACTTATTTCTGGCCTGGAATGATATGGACGTTCTTGGAAGGATTTATGTAGCACACGAAGGCATTAATGCCCAGTTATCGGTGCCTGCCGATAATTTCTCTACATTTAAAGCACATTTAGACTCTATTACGTTTTTAGAGAATGTACGTTTAAACATTGCCATAGAACACGACAATTTTGCCTTTTTAAAATTGAAGGTAAAAGTGCGCGATAAAATCGTAGCAGATGGGCTTAACGATGAGGCTTTCGATGTTACCAATAAAGGGGTTCATGTAGATGCTATAAAGTTTAACGAACTTATTGAAGACCCTAACACGGTATTGGTAGATATGCGAAACCACTACGAGAGTGAAATAGGCCATTTTAAAAACGCCGTAACACCAGATGTAGATACATTTAGGGATTCTTTGCCAATTATAGAGGAAGACTTAAAGGACCACAAAGAAGATAAAAACTTGGTGATGTATTGCACCGGTGGTATTCGCTGTGAGAAAGCAAGCGCTTATTACAAGCACAAAGGATTTAAAAATGTTTTCCAGCTGGAAGGAGGTATTATTAATTACGTGCGGCAAGTAGAGGCCAATAAACTGGAGAACAAATTTATTGGAAAGAATTTTGTGTTCGATGAGCGTCGTTCAGAGAGAATTAGCGAAGACGTTATTGCTAATTGTCACCAATGTGGGAAGCCTTGCGATACCCACGTTAATTGTGCCAATGAGGCGTGTCATTTATTATTCATTCAGTGTGAGGAATGTGCAGAAAAAATGAATAACTGCTGTTCTACCGACTGTATGGATATTGTTGCTTTGCCATACGAAGAGCAAAAGGCGCTTAGAAAGGGTAAAGGAGTAAGTAATTTGATCTTTAAAAAAGGAAGGTCGGAAGTTTTAAAGTTTAAGAAATAGTTTTACTTGGTAAGGAACATTTTGGTCATTTATTTTTTAGATTGACATAATTGGGGGCTAAGCCTTTGGTAGCTTATATAAAAGATTATAGGATCCTGGTTGAAGGTTATGTTGTAGGGTGACAATAACTTTTTATAAAGAACCTTATAAAGAGTCCATTCAAGGTAAAGCATAAATTTACTTTAAACTAAATTGAAAATACTATCTTTACGATAGTTAAAAATTTTTATGAACCTTAACCGAAAAGTGGATTGAAAACGCTTTTTCGGTACAATATATAAAATTATGGGATGTAGCAGTTGTTCAACCGGTAAGGATGGACAACCACGTGGGTGTAAGAATAACGGTACTTGCGGAACAGATGGTTGTAATAAACTTACCGTTTTTGATTGGCTTTCTAATATGTCGCTGCCCAATGGTCACGAACCTTTCGATTGTGTAGAAGTTAGATTCAAAAATAGTAGAAAAGAATTTTTTAGAAATAAAGAGAATTTAACGCTTTCTATTGGCGATGTAGTGGCCACAGAGGCTTCTCCAGGTCACGATGTTGGGGTGGTTACCCTCGTGGGGGAGTTGGTGAAAGTTCAAATGAAAAAGAAAAAAGTAGATTTTAAAGATGAAAATCTACCAAAAATATACCGAAAAGCTTCCCAGAAGGATATCGATATTTGGCAGGCAGCCAGGGATCGCGAAGCTGAAGTTCAAAAGAAATCGCGCGAACTAGCGATCAGTTTAAAACTGCAAATGAAAATCTCGGATGTTGAATTTCAGGGAGATGGATCTAAAGCCACATTTTACTACACGGCGGAAGAAAGAGTAGACTTTAGGCAGCTTATTAAAGACATGGCACGTGCTTTTAGCACGCGTATTGAGATGCGGCAAATTGGTTACCGCCAAGAGGCTGCCCGATTGGGTGGTATTGGTTCCTGCGGAAGGGAACTGTGCTGCTCTACGTGGCTTACCGATTTTAGATCGGTTAATACAGCTTCGGCGCGTTATCAGCAACTTTCTTTAAATCCGCAAAAACTGGCTGGGCAATGTGGAAAATTAAAATGTTGTTTAAACTACGAGTTGGATGCCTATCTCGATGCTTTAAAGGACTTTCCCAACCAAGAAACCCGTTTAAAGACCCAAAAGGGCGAAGCGGTATGTCAAAAAATAGATATTTTTAAACAATTAATGTGGTATGCTTACGATGGTGAATGGGCCAATTGGTTTGTTTTAAAGACCGATCAAGTACACGATATTTTAGACCGGAACAAAAAGAAACAACCTGTAGCTAGTTTAGAGGAATATGCTCTAGATTTAAGTCAAGATACTAAAACAGAGTTTGAGAACGTTGTAGGACAAGATAGTTTAACCCGTTTCGATAAGCCAAGAAATAGTAGGGGAAGAAACAAAAAGAAGAAAAAGCGTACTAATAACAACAAAAGAAAAAGAACAAATAAAAATGCTTAGAACTGTTGTTTATTTGGTTCTGGCAGCCTCTTTTTTAACGGCTTGTTCCAACGACACTGTTTACGGGAAATACCAATCGGTTAAAGGGAGCTGGGAGAAAGAAGAGGCAGTGGAATTTAATTTCGAAGCGCCAGACTCACTTAAAACCTACAATATTTTCGTAAACCTTAGAAACGATAATAACTATCCCTTTAGTAATTTATTTTTAATTGTAAATTTAGATTTTCCGGAAGGAAAAACAGTTTCCGACACTTTGGAATACGAGATGGCCAAACCCAATGGGGAGTGGCTGGGAAAGGGATTTTCTTCCATAAAAGAGAATAAATTATTGTACAAAGAAGGCGTTGTTTTTCCAAATTTGGGTGTTTACCATGTGTCCATAGAACACGCCATGCGAAAAAATGGAACAGTCAATGGGGTGTCATCCTTAGAGGGCATTACAGACGTAGGTATAAGTATAGAAAAATCAGCGGATCAATAAAATGGCAAAAAAAGCATCAAATAAAAAAGCTACTAAAAAAGAGCAGGGTTTTAGAAAATATATCATTTGGTTTTGGAGACTTTTTGCGGCAGGAGTTCTTTTTGTCGTACTTATTTTTTTATTGGCCTCTTGGGGAGTTTTTGGAAAGTTACCTTCTTTTGAAATTTTAGAAAATCCACAAACCAATCTCGCTTCCGAAGTTATTTCTGCCGATGGGAAAACCTTGGGGAAATATTATTTAAACGATAACAGAACCCCCGTAAGCTTCGAAGAATTGCCAAAACATTTGGTAAGTGCTTTAATTGCTACGGAAGACGAACGTTATTACGATCATTCTGGGATTGATGCTTGGGGAACCCTGCGTGCGGCCGTATTTTTAGGGACCCGAGGCGGAGCTAGTACTATTTCCCAACAGTTGGCCAAACAATTGTTTACCGAGCAGGTATCCGACAATATTTTTGAACGTATCATTCAGAAGATAAAAGAATGGATTATTGCGGTTCAGCTGGAAAGGCAATACACTAAAGAAGAAATTATTGCTATGTACTTTAATATTTACGACTTTGGTAATAACGCTGATGGAATCCGTTCAGCGGCGCGAATTTATTTTGGGAAAGAACCAGAGGAATTAAATGTGGAGGAATCGGCCATGCTGGTGGGGATGTTTAAAAACTCCTCTCTGTACAATCCGCGAAGAAATCCGAAAGGGGTGGGCAACAGACGAAATGTAGTGCTGAACCAAATGTATAAAAATGATTTTTTAGAGGAAAAGCAACGGGATTCCCTAATTGCTATTCCACTGGAAATAGATTACCACCCCGAGTCCCACCGAGAGGGGATTGCTACTTATTTTAGGGAATATTTGAGGGATTGGTTGAAAGATTGGACTGCAGATGAAGAGAACTACCGCCCTGATGGCGAAAAGTACAATATTTACTTAGACGGACTCAAAATATTTACCACAATAGATTCCAGAATGCAAAACTATGCTGAAGATGCTGTAAAAGCACATATGAAGCGTTTGCAGACTGAGTTTTTTGTGCAAAATACCGATAAGCGTAATCCTACAGCCCCGTTTTTAGATATTACCCCAGAAGAAATACAGAGTACTTACGAACGATCCATGCGCCAATCAGAGCGTTGGAGACATATGAAATACGATCTTAAAAAACCTGATGAGGAGATTATTGCGTCGTTTAAAAAGAAAATCCCGATGGAAGTATTCACTTGGGATGGAGAAAAGGATACGGTAATGTCTCCGTTGGATTCCTTAAAGTATTATAAGTATTTCTTACGCACAGGAATGATGTCTATGGAGCCACAATCGGGTCATGTAAAAGCATGGGTTGGAGGTGTGAATTATAAACATTTTCAGTACGATCAAGTAAAACAAGGGCGCAGACAAGCAGGTTCTACTTTTAAACCTTTTGTGTATGCCACTGCCATCGATCAGTTGCATTTATCCCCTTGCGATGAGTTTCCAGACATTTATACGTGTATAGAAGCCAATAAATATGGAAATGTAGAGCCATGGTGCCCTAAAAATTCTAATGGAGAGTATTCGGGAGATATGTATTCATTGAAATATGCTTTGGCAAACTCGGTAAACACGGTTACCGCAAGGTTGATGGATAAAGTAGGGCCGCAGCCAGTGGTAAACTTAATAAAACGTATGGGGGTGGAGGCCACCATTTTACCAGTACCTTCCATTGCCCTCGGCACACCAGATATTTCGGTTTACGAAATGGTTGGCGCCTTCGGTACATTTGCCAACCAAGGGGTGTATGTAAAACCTGTTATGATTACCCGGATCGAAGATAAAAATGGAACGGTATTATACGAGTCTGTACCAGAAACGCGTGATGTATTGAGTAAAGAAGTTGCTTATACCACCGTAAAATTGATGGAAGGGGTTACCCAGTCTGGTTCTGGAGCACGTCTACGTGGCAATTGGGCCACAAATAATACGCTCTACAAGGAAATTATTACGGGTTATCCATACGAATTTACCAATCCTATTGCTGGAAAAACAGGGACTACCCAAAACCAAAGTGATGGTTGGTTTATGGGAATGGTACCTAACTTAGTTACTGGTGTTTGGGTAGGAGGGGAAGATCGTGCCACTCATTTTAAAACTACTGCTTATGGTCAAGGGGCGAGTATGGCCTTGCCTATTTGGGGACTTTATATGAAAAAAGTATATGCCGACGAAGAGCTTGAAGTTTCCAAAGCCGAATTTGAAGCACCAGAAGATTTAAGTATTCGTGTGGATTGCGATGCTCCACCGACAGAAGACCAAGATTCCATTAAAGTGGATTATAACGAAGGTGTAGAAATAGATTTTTAAGTTTATTAGGACTATGAAAATTACTTATCTGTAGAATAGTGATTAAAAGCTACGAGAACAGGAGCGTAAGAATGAAGCGACGCGTAGTTTTAATTACGGTTTTTCGACTTCATTGTCGAAAAAATTCATAAGATAAGGCGCCTTTTTCTTTGTTTCGTTTCTTTTGGGCGAACAAAAGAAATGAAAGAATTTTAAAATTCTTAGAAAATTTTGAACATAGGTTTTCATCTTGTTAAAAACTCAAAACATTTTTGAAAGCATTACTTATCATAGATGTCCAAAACGACTTTTGTTCCGGAGGGGTTTTGGCTACCAAAGGAGGGGAAGAAGTGGTGCCCATAATTAATAAAATAGCCTCTAGGTTTGAACTTGTGGTAGCTTCCAAAGATTGGCATCCCGAAGAAACCAAACACTTTAAGAAATGGCCTAAACACTGTGTTCAGGGCACTTATGGGGCTGAGTTCCACAAAGATTTGGATACATCACAAATCGATGAAATAGCATTGAAGGGCACTGGAACTCTAGATGATGGTTATTCTGCTTTTGACGCCACCAATGTTAATTTGGCTTCTTTTCTCCAAGAACGTAAAATTGATTCAGTTTATATAAGCGGACTCGCCACCGATTACTGTGTTCTCAATACAGCCTTGGACGCTGTTAGAAACAACTTTCATACGTTTGTGGTTACTGATGCTGTGAGAGCGGTAAATGTTAAGCCAGACGATTCTAAAATGGCTTTACAACAGATGAAGGATGCGGGTTGCGTGCTTATTTCTTCCGAAGTGATTCTTTCTGAATAGATTACTGGATTTAAGTGAGCCTTTTTTTGAAACCGAGGGTAATGATTTGTATATTTAAAAAACAAATCATTACTCCCACTATGAAAAAACTGCTTTGTCTTTTTACCATAATCGTTTTTCAACAGCTACATGCTCAATTTCCGGATGAAGACCAACTAGGTGCTTGGTACATGTATTTTTATAGTGCCAATTTTGGAGAGTCTAATTGGGGTTTTCAAGGGGATTTTCAATACCGTGATTGGCGCGGACTGGGAGATAGGGAGCAATTGCTTTTACGATCTGGGGTTACCTACTCCCCCAAAAATGCAGGAGTGAAGTTTACGCTTGGGTACGCCAATATTTCCATGATATAGACGATCCAGTAATAGAGAACAGGATTTACCAAGAAGCACTTTTTTCCAATACCCTAGGGAAACGTTTTTTGCTTACTCACCGGTTTCGTTATGAACAGCGTTTTGTAGAGTCATTGGACTTTAGAACCCGGTATCGCTACAACCTGTTTATAAACATTCCTTTTAACAATGTATCCCTCATAAAAAAGACGGTTTATTTTGCCTTTTATAACGAGTTATTTATGAATGGACAAAAAGATGTTGGAGATGGCATCACGGTGGAGTATTTCGATAGGAACCGTACCTATTTGGGGTTGGGCTATGCCTTAACCGATAAAATTCGGTTTCAATTGGGGTGGATGAAGCAAATTACCAACAATTGGGGCAAAGGTCAGTTGCAGTTTAGTATGCATCATACGTTTTAGAGGGTTTGGAATTTCTTCTTTTACACTACAACTAAATAATATAGATGCTAAAATAATGGTTGTAATCGTTTTTTTGATTGAATTGTTTTATTCCGCTGTTTTGTAGAAAGGCACATGTTTTTAGAACTTCCCGAAGATTTTAACTGTTAAGAGTTTGAGGTATGCAATTTATTGCTTCAAAGTGTTTTTATAAATCTTACCGTCTTTAATAATAAGTACAAAATTAGTTTCGGGATCTTCAATTAGTTTTATGTTTTCTAAAGGATTTCCATCTACCACAATTAAATCTGCATAGGCGCCTTCTGCTATTTCTCCGAGCTTTCCTAGAGGGTAAGGGTTTCTTTTACCACTCATATATAAAAGTTGAGCGTTATTATAAGTCGCCATTTTAAGTACTTCAAATGGTGTGTACCATCGGGTCATTTTAGATAATTGTTTACCTTGTTTAACTGCCAATGATGGATCAAACAGGCAGTCAGTACCCCAAGCGGTTTTAATATCATATTTTTTTGCCAGTTTGTATGCGTTATCAGTTCCATTAGTAACAAGGAGCTGCTTACGTCTATTTTCAGAGCCTTCTGGAAATGGTATAGACTCTTCATCATCAAGAAAAGGTTGTAGGCTCCACCAAATACCTTTTTCGGCCATTAATTTGACAGTAGCTTCATCGGCAAGTTGGCCATGATCTATGCATTTCACACCAGCATTTATAGCAGCTTGTATAGCCTGTGGTGTATAGGCGTGAACCGTTACATATGTTCCCCAATTTTCTGCCGCCGAAACAGCAGCTTTAAATTCCTCTTCGGTGTATTGCATTACGTCTATAGGATCATAATTGGATGCCACACCGCCGCCAGCCATCAATTTTAATTGTGTGGCACCTTGCCTTAATTGTTCGCGAGAACGCATAAGAACTTGATCAACACCATCTGCTATGGCTGCCATTCCATTCCGCTCGGCATAAGACAATTCCCCAATTTTTCTTGGCACATCGGTTGGCAAACCAAAATCTCCATGACCTCCAGATTGGGAGATAAAAGCTCCTGAGGGAAAAATCCTAGGTCCTATGGCCAAACCTTCATCTATGGATTTTTGAACTACAATGGCCCCGCCACCTAAATCGCGCACAGTTGTAAAACCCCTTAAAAGTTGCTTTTCTGCCGCTTTTGCTGCGAACAATGCTAAATACGAATATTCAGAAGTCAAGGCCTTACTTTGAGGAATACTCTCAAACATAATGTGAGAATGCGCATCAATTAAACCAGGGATGAGATATTTTCCATTACCATTAATAACTTGGATACTTTCTTCTTTTTCAGTTGAAATAGGGCTCGAAGAAATGGTCTTTATTAAGTTATCTTCAATAAGGATATTAGCTTTAGTAAGCTTATTATCTTTGCCATTAAAAATTTCTACGTTGTTTATTAAAATTTTTATCGGCTTTTGGTTCGCCTGACCAGATACTAATGAAATATTGACAAAGAGTAGGAAGACAAGAATAACTTTAAATGTTTTCATATTTACTTTTGTTTAATTATTTCAAATTTACCTACAAAGCTTAGTCGTAGGGTTATTGGCTGTAAATTAGTGTTTTACATTCGTTAAAACAAGAACAGAATTTTTTAATTATTCCAAACCTACTTTTTCTTTGCTCATATGTCTAATTTAAATAAATTTTAAATTGACACATTTTTTAAAAATGGATTCTGGAAAGAAGTGAACTTCTTGTTTACTATGAAGTATAAGGCTCATTATATTAATTTTAGCCTATTTTTTTGTGTATGTAACATAGATTTCTATTGCCGCTTCACTGGGGTACTTATCAATGGAGCCACTTTTTTGAACAAATAAATTTCCATTTATAATAATTTATTGGATTCTCAGCCGAGCAGATAGGGATTTACAGGATCGTGTTTCAAACTGAATAATTAACTCTTAAACAATTCCATTTTCATTGAATTATTCGTAATTTTCAGTCTAAATATTGTAAAATGATTAAAAAGAAAGTGGCATCGGTAGATGAAGCGCTCCAAGGCGTAACCGATAATATGACGTTTTTGCTCGGTGGTTTCGGTCTTTGCGGAATCCCGGAGAACGCCATTAATAAATTGGTGGAACTCAACATAAAAAACCTAACGTGTATTTCTAACAACGCCGGAGTCGACGATTTTGGTCTAGGCCTTTTGCTTAAAAAACATCAAATAAAAAAAATGGTTTCTTCCTATGTAGGGGAAAACGATGAGTTTGAACGCCAAATGCTCAGTGGGGAACTGGAGGTAGAGTTAATTCCACAGGGAACATTGGCAGAACGCTGTAGGGCGGCACAAGCTGGTATCCCGGCCTTTTATACTCCTGCTGGGTATGGAACTGAAGTGGGAGAAGGGAAAGAAAGTCGTGTATTTCATGGTAAACCCCATATTTTGGAACAAGCGTTTGAGGCCGATTTTGCTTTTGTAAAGGCATGGAAGGGAGACGATGCCGGAAATCTTATTTTTAAAGGGACCGCTCGTAATTTCAATCCGGTAATGTGTGGAGCCGCTAAAATTACCGTTGCTGAGGTAGAAGAGTTACTGCCTGCGGGAAGTTTGGATCCCAACGAAATCCATATTCCGGGAATTTTTGTGCAACGTATTTTTAAAGGTGCCAAATATGAAAAACGTATCGAACAGCGAACGGTTAGAAAAAGGGACTGAATAAACCAATTTACCCGATAACCATTCTATACTTAACATTTAACGACGAAAAATGAGTTTAAATAAAGAACAAATTGCACAGCGTATCGCAAAGGAGGTAAAAGACGGATTTTACGTGAACCTCGGTATTGGCATCCCTACCCTGGTAGCCAATTATGTACGAGACGATATTTCAGTAGAGTTTCAAAGTGAGAACGGTGTTTTGGGTATGGGGCCTTTTCCTTTTGAAGGGGCGGAGGATGCCGATATTATCAATGCTGGAAAACAAACCATTACAACTCTCAAAGGAGCCTCTTTTTTCGACTCTGCTTTGAGTTTTAGTATGATTCGCGGTCAGCATGTAGATCTAACTATTCTTGGAGCTATGGAAGTTGCCGACAATGGCGATATTGCTAATTGGAAAATTCCTGGAAAAATGGTAAAAGGCATGGGTGGAGCTATGGATTTGGTGGCTTCCGCAGAAAATATTATTGTAGCAATGATGCATACCAATAGGGCAGGGGAGTCTAAACTTCTGGAAGAATGCACGCTACCGCTTACTGGGGTAAAGTGTGTAAAAAAAATCGTTACCAATTTGGCAGTTTTGGAGGTCACAGAAAACGGGTTCTTATTACTGGAAAGAGCACCAGGAGTAACCGTTGAAGAAATAAAAACAGCTACAAGCGGACGCCTCATCGTTAAGGAAAACACTCCTGAAATGGCTCTGTAAAGTGTAATGCTTAAAGACGATTTTTACTCAAAGTGTATTTCATCGAAATTATCTTTCTTTTTATCTATGTTTTCTTCTGAAAGATTAGATTTGCAGCTATTAAAAATTAATTATTGTGTTAATCATACCAATATTTTTAATTGACAACATGTTTTATGTAATTCACAACAAAAATATGTTTTTGTTAAAGATATGATATAGATTTATCCTTCTAGACTTAAAAACAAAATACGAACCTACTTAATTTTTATGCTGATGAGAGATTACACTTTAACCTACGAAGACAACCAACAAAGTCACACAATCTTTAATGTTTTAGGAGAAAATATTAGAGGTACCGTTACATTACTTAGAAGTTTACTTATTGTAGCAAAAAAACTATTAATGTTCTAAATACCCCAAATTAGAACAAGCCCCAAAAAGTTTTTTGCTAAGATTAAAGAAGGGAAATACGTTTTAATGTATTTTCCTTTTTTTATTTTATAAAATGAAGGTTAATTTGTGATTAAAATACTTTCAATTTTGAAAAAGAACGAACTTCCGAAACGAAAAAAGAAACCATGGCCAACCAAGGAGGCTATGGATCAAGTATACAAAAAAAAGCTGTGGGGTGGAGATTCATTTGAATATTATTCTGGGGTTGGCTCCCACCACCCTAGCTTGGTAATCCCTTATGTACAAACCGTTCGTTCATTTTTAAAGTCTTTTAACGAGCCTTTAGTGGTTTGCGATCTAGGTTGTGGAGATTTCAACGTGGGAAAGGAATTGGTTTCCTTTACAAAAAAATATTGGGCTATCGATATTGTACCAGATTTAATGGAATTCAATAAAAATAAGTTTAAGGCAAAGAATCTGGAGTTTCTCTGTTTGGATATTGCGTCTCACGATTGGCCATCGGCGGATGTGGTTTTATTAAGACAAGTATTGCAGCATTTATCCAATTCAGAAGTAGAATGTATTACAGATAAATTAAAGAACTATTGTTATGTAATAGTAACCGAGCACCTTCCGGAAGGGAATTATATACCGAATAAAGATATAATTTCTGGGCAAGGTATAAGGCTGAAGAAGAACAGTGGAATAAACCTATCAATGCCACCATTTTATATGAAGCCAAAAGAAGAAATACAGTTGTTGTCTTTAGAATCACCAGATTTTCGCGGTATTATTGTGACTAGTCTCTACAAAATGAAGTAATATGTTTTACATAGTGCCTTTCCTCTAAAATATCAAATAGTTATTACTTTATGTCATTTTTTGAATTTTGTTTACTTTTTATGTTGTAAAAGTGTATTATTGTTTATTAATCAACAATAAATATGACAACCAAAAATCAATCTCAATATTGGAAAGCCAATATTCGGTATCTATGCATTTTACTTTCCATTTGGTTCCTAGTTTCTTTTGGCTGCGGTATTTTGTGGGTAGATCAACTGAACCAAATTAAGGTAGGCGGCTTCAAACTGGGGTTTTGGTTTGCCCAACAAGGCGCCATCTATGTTTTTGTGCTCATTATTCTGGTGTACGTTCTCTTGATGAATAGATTGGATAAGAAATTTAATCACAACGAATAACATGGATATGTCCGTTCAACTTCTTACCTATATTCTGGTTGGTCTTACTTTTGCGCTTTACATAGGCATTGCCATTAGGAGTCGGGCTGGTTCTACTAACGATTTTTATGTGGCCGGTGGCGGCGTGTCCCCGTTGGCAAATGGGATGGCCACCGCTGCCGATTGGATGTCGGCTGCTTCCTTTATTTCCATGGCTGGTATCATCTCTTTTGCAGGATACGATGGTTCTGTTTTTTTAATGGGATGGACAGGTGGTTACGTACTTTTGGCGTTACTGTTGGCTCCCTATTTAAGAAAGTTTGGAAAATTTACGGTTCCAGATTTTATCGGGGATCGGTATTATTCTGGGTTGGCTCGTTTGGTGGCAGTGGTATGTGCGCTGTTCGTGTCGTTCACCTACGTGGCCGGACAAATGAGAGGGGTGGGGGTCGTTTTCTCCAGGTTTTTGGAAGTGGAAGTAGATACAGGAGTTTATATTGGGATGGCTATTGTTCTCTTTTATGCCGTTCTTGGTGGAATGAAGGGGATTACTTATACGCAAGTAGCGCAGTATTGTATTCTTATTTTTGCGTTTATGGTTCCTGCTATTTTTATTTCCATTCAAATGACGGGTAACCCGATACCGCAGTTGGGATTTGGTGATAAACTATCAGATGGCACTTATTTATTGGATAAACTGGATGGTTTGCAGCGGGAATTGGGCTTTCACGAGTATACATCGGGTTCTAAGGCTAAAATAGATGTTTTCTTCATTACGGCAGCTCTAATGATGGGCACCGCTGGGCTGCCGCACGTAATAGTGCGCTTTTTTACGGTTCCCAAGGTTAAAGATGCTAGAAAATCGGGCTTGTATGCACTTATTTTTATAGGAATTTTATATACCACTGCCCCAGCAATAGCTGTGTTTGCACGGACTAATTTAATTGATACAGTTAGCAACCAACCTTATAATGCGATGCCTGAATGGTTTTCGAAATGGGAGGCTACTGGATTGTTAGTATTTGAAGATAAAAATAACAATGGCACCATTCAATACGTAGAAGACGAAAGTAAAAATGAACTACAAATAGATCGCGATATAATGGTATTAGCCAACCCAGAAATAGCTCGATTGCCAAATTGGGTAATTGCGCTCTTGGCTGCTGGTGGCTTAGCTGCCGCTTTGTCTACGGCAGCTGGTTTGTTATTGGTTATTTCTTCTTCTGTATCGCACGATCTTTTAAAGAAAATGGTACTTCCGGAAATAAGCGAAAAACAGGAGCTGTGGGCGGCAAGAGGTGCTGCTTTGGTTGCCGTGGTGGTAGCTGGTTACTTCGGAATTCATCCTCCCGGATACGTGGCGTCGGTAGTGGCATTAGCATTTGGCTTGGCCGCAGCATCTTTTTTCCCTGCAATTGTTTTAGGGATTTTTTCTAAAAGAATGAATAAAGAAGGTGCTATAAGCGGTATGATTGTTGGTTTATCGATCACGCTATATTACATCGCCAGATTTAGATTGCATTGGCTTGGAGCAGAAGAATCTTCAGGTGAAGACAATTGGTGGTTTGGGATCTCTCCGGAAGGGTTTGGAACCGTTGGCATGCTTTTAAATTTTATTACCGCAATTTTGGTGTCTAAATTGACTAAAGCACCACCGCAAGAGATTGTTGATATTGTAGAAGATATTAGAATTCCCAGTGGGGCTGGAAAAGCCGGATCTCATTAGAAACAAAAACCCCTTGAATCGAAGATTCAAGGGGTTTAAAAATATGTATAAAATATAATTATTAGTTTTTCTTTACACTGGCAGCTAGATATTCCCTGTTCATTCTAGCAATATTTTCAAGGGAAATACCTTTCGGACATTCAATCTCGCAAGCTCCAGTGTTGGAGCAGTTTCCAAAACCTTCTTCATCCATTTGTCTAACCATGTTTAGCACACGATCCGTGGCTTCAACTTGTCCTTGCGGCAACAAGGCAAATTGAGAAACTTTTGCAGAAGTAAACAACATCGCACTGGCGTTTTTACAAGCTGCTACACAAGCTCCACAACCGATACAAGTGGCAGCTGCAAAAGAGTCGTCTGCGTCGTGTTTGTTTACTGGAATTGCATTCGCATCGATAGTATTTCCAGAAGTGTTTACTGAAATGAATCCACCTGCTTGCTGAATTCTATCAAAAGAAGTTCTGTCCACAATTAAATCCTTAATTACGGGGAATGCTTTTGCTCTAAACGGCTCTATAGTGATGGTATCACCATCTTTAAACATTCGCATATGAAGTTGACAGGTAGTTACGCCTCGATCCGGTCCATGGGGTTCCCCATTTATTTGCAGGGAACAAGAACCACAAATACCTTCGCGGCAGTCATGGTCGAATTCTACAGGCTCTTCTCCTTTTGCTATCAGTTCTTCATTTAGAACGTCCAGCATTTCCAAGAAAGACATGTCTTCATCAATACCAGAGATTGGGTAATCAACTATCTTTCCTTTTGTGTTGGCATCTTGTTGACGCCATATTTTTAATGTAAGATTCATATTATTTAGATTTTAGTATTGAGTATTGAGTATTGAGCAGTTTATCTAACATCTCATGTCTCAATACTTACATCTATTTATACGAGCGTGTTTTAAGCTCGATGTTATTGTATTCCAATTCTTCTTTATGCAATACCGCATCGCTCGGTTTTCCTTTGTATTCCCAAGCAGCTACGTATTTAAAGTTCTCATCATCCCTTTTGGCTTCCCCTTCTTCAGTTTGATATTCTTCCCTGAAATGTCCACCACAAGACTCGTTACGGTGCAAGGCATCCTTGGCAAAAAGTTCTCCTAGTTCTAGGAAATCGGCCACCCGCATTGCTTTTTCCAATTCGCTATTCTTGCTTTCAGCAGATCCAGGTACCAATACATTTTTGTAGAAATCGTCCCTTAAATCGCTAATTTCTTGAATCGCTTCCTGTAAACCTTCTGCATTACGTGCCATTCCACATTTATTCCACATAATCTTACCAAGTTTTTTGTGGTAAGAATCAACAGAATTTTTTCCTTTGTTGTTAACCAATTTCGCGATTTGGTCTTTAACATTTTTTTCAGCTGCATCAAACTCTGGCGTATCCGTAGGGATTTTACCGGTTCTAATGTCATCGGCCAAATAATCACCTATAGTGTATGGAAGCACAAAATATCCATCGGCCAAGCCTTGCATTAAGGCAGAAGCCCCAAGTCGGTTCGCTCCATGGTCGGAGAAATTAGCTTCTCCAGCCGCATAACAACCAGGGATGGTCGTCATAAGGTTGTAGTCTACCCAAATACCTCCCATGGTATAGTGTACCGCAGGATAGATCATCATTGGTGTTTTATACGGGTTTTCATCTACAATCTTTTCATACATTTGGAAAAGATTTCCGTACTTGTTTTCTACAACTTTTTCTCCTAATTCCCTTACTTCCTTATCATTAGCGTTATGGTTCCCTTGAATAATGGCTTGTTCTTTTCCGTAGCGCATAATGGCAGAATCGAAATCCAAAAAGACAGCTTCACCTGTTTTGTTAACACCAAAACCAGCATCACAACGTTCTTTAGCAGCTCTCGATGCCACATCTCGGGGAACTAAGTTACCAAAGGAAGGATATCTTCTTTCCAAGTAATAGTCTCTATCTTCCTCAGCCAATTCCGTAGGCTTTAATTTTCCTTGACGGATGGCTTCGGCATCTTCTTTTTTCTTCGGAACCCAAATTCTTCCATCGTTACGAAGGGACTCAGACATCAAAGTTAATTTCGACTGATGATCCCCAGAAACAGGAATACATGTTGGGTGAATTTGTGTATAACACGGATTTGCGAAATACGCTCCTTTCTTATGTATTTTCCATGAAGCGGTAACATTGCTTCCCATTGCATTGGTAGAAAGAAAGAAAACATTTCCATAACCACCAGAAGCAATAACTACAGCATGGGCAGAATGGCGCTCTATTTTACCGGTTACAAGGTCTCTTGCAATAATACCACGGGCTTTACCGTCTACAATAACGATGTCGAGCATCTCATGGCGGTTAAAAGCTTCAATTTTCCCCCGGTTAATTTGTCGGTTCATGGCAGCATAAGCTCCCAATAAGAGTTGTTGTCCTGTTTGTCCTTTAGCGTAAAAGGTACGGGACACTAGTACTCCACCAAAAGATCGGTTATCTAATAATCCACCATATTCACGGGCGAAGGGAACACCTTGTGCCACACATTGGTCGATTATATTGGCAGAAACCTCCGCCAAACGATAAACGTTAGCTTCCCGGGAGCGGTAATCGCCTCCTTTAACCGTATCGTAAAACAAGCGGTAGGTAGAGTCACCATCTCCTTGATAGTTTTTAGCAGCGTTTATACCTCCTTGCGCAGCAATAGAGTGTGCACGTCTTGGAGAATCTTGGTAGCAAAATGTTTTAACATTATAACCAAGCTCGGCCAAAGTAGCCGCTGCAGAACCTCCGGCTAAACCAGTACCTACAACTATAACATCAATGTTACGCTTGTTGGCTGGGTTTACTAAATTTATTTCGTTTTTATGATTGGTCCACTTCTTGGCTAAATCGCCTTGTGGTATGTTAGAATCGAATATTGCCATAATACTTACCTCTTTTAATGATTAAAAAAATGGAAAAGTGCGATAAAAATAAATCCCAATGGAATAAAAATCGCATAGAATTTTCCAATTGCTTTAAGAGTAGAATTGAATTTGTTGCTTACCCCAATCGACTGGAAAGCCGATTGAAAGCCGTGTAATAAATGTAGTGCTAACAAAACGAAGGCAATTACATAAGCACCCACTCTTATAGGGTTATGAAATTTCTCTACCAATTCGTGGTAGTATCTCGTAGGGTCTTCTGGGTTGAACTGCACATACTTGTAATTCATTTCCGGCAACCAAAAATCGATAAAATGCAACGCTAAAAATGCTAAAATTACGAGTCCGCTATAGATCATATTCCTAGACATCCAAGAAGAGTTGGCATTACCGTTGTAGCTTACATAGCTAATATCTCGAGCTTTTTTGTTTTTTATTTCCAAAACAAAACCCATTACAAAGTGAAAAACAACCGCAAATATTAAAATGGGTTGCATTAAAAATTGAACCAACACATTGGTACCCATAAAATGTGATAATTCGTTAAAAGTACTTTCGCTAATTACAGAAGTAAAATTGATTATAAAGTGCTGTAAAAGGAAGATTAACAAGAATAAAGCCGAAAGTGACATGGCAACTTTTCTGGCTATTGTTGAATTTAACATTCCGCTCATTAGAATTTTTTTATTTAGTACGCACAAAAATACTGTACGAATCAGTTATTCACAAACTTTCGTTTCTCTTTTAACGACAATTTAGAATGAGTTTAAAGTAATTGTTTCAAAACCTAATGTTTTGTCACTACAACGTTATAAATAAGTACAAATACGTAGAATTTATTGGTTGCTACGTATTTTGAGGCCTCTCAGTCCCATATCGATAAGATTCTCGCCAGCAGCAGGTTCGTATTTACCGTCTTTATTAATCTCGGTCCACTCGAAACTGTTGTTTATGGAAAATGATAAGGTGATGACTACATTTTCGGTTTCATTGCCATCTATTTGCAATGGTTTGTCGAATTTTCCGGTAAGCACGCATGAGCCTGGAGGAATTGGAGAGCTATCCGATAACGGATTTGGAACAGTAACAGAACCTTCTGGCGCTTGTCCCGTTAGAGTATATCCTTCTGCTTCAAATCCCCAAAAACCCTGAAGCTTGTTATCGTTAACTTCAATGCTCTTTCCATTTAAGTCGAAAGCATCAATATACATGTTGTATCCTAAAAAGCTGGCCACGGTACCGGTGTATTCCTCACCGTTGTTAAGAAGGTTAATAGATCCATTTTGGTAAGACGCCGAGATGCGAACCCATTCGTAGTTCCCCGTCTTAACCTGGCTCAAAGGGATTTCCAAAAATGTTTCATTGTCTTTAACTAAAATTGATTTGGAAAAGTCTATGGCCTCTTCACCTCCTTTGGTGGTGGTTTCTCCTTGGTAAATAATTTCACCAGTAGTAAGTAAAGTAGTTGCTGTAGGGGCGAGTTCAATATAATGTGCGCTCATGGCGTTAATGGTTGGGGTTTGTGCGGCGTTTCCATCTGCAATGGTTGCTGGGTTCCCAAAGTTGTCCAGCCGTTCTTGGTTTTTATCAAACTGAAGTTTTACAATGAGTTTGTTGGTGGTGGTTGCTTGTTCGTTCTTTTCATTGGAACAGGAAATAAGCATAAAAGAGAGCATGGAAAACAAAACAATTTTGTTCATGGATATTTAGATTTGAGGTTATTACGGCGGTAAAAATAAGAAAAATCTTAATAGTTGGAACTTTTTACCAGAATCAAAATTTATACGAAGTTTAACAGGAAAACCTTCGATTCTTTTTAATTTTGGCAAGCACCAATCTTATAGCTTTAACGCTGATAAGAAGTTTTAAGTAAATTTAATTAATAGTCTCGGCGTATAGTCGGATAACAAAGGCCTCAAAGAGGTATTTAAAAAATTAGTAACGATGAAGTACGATTTAATCGACAGCAATCTTTTTATAAAAAACCGTCAAAAGTTCATGGCTAAAATGAAGCCGAACAGTATTGCGGTTTTCAATTCAAATGATATTTATCCTATTGGTTCCGATAGTACCATGCCGTTTCAGCAGGCAAGGGATCTTTTCTATTTAAGTGGGGTAGATCAGGAAGAAAGTATTTTGGTATTGTTCCCAGACGCACATGAGGCCAAACACCGTGAAATCTTATTTGTGAGGGAAACTAACGACCACATAGCCGTATGGGAAGGCGAAAAGCTTACTAAGGAAAAGGCTCTTGAAGTGAGTGGTGTTAAAACAACGTATTGGTTGAAAGAATTCGATAAAGTTTTCTTCGATATAATGACGGAGGCAGTAACGGTTTACTTTAATACCAATGAGCATTACCGTCAATCGGTACAAACCGAAACGCGGGAGGATCGATTTATAAAATGGTGCAAAGAGAAGTTTCCAGCCCACAAATGGGAAAAAAGCAACCAGATTCTTCAAGAATTAAGAGGCACGAAGGAACCTCAAGAGATTGAATTGATGCAGCAGGCCTGTGCCATTACCGAAAAAGCGTTTAAGCGGGTATTGCAATTCACCAAACCCGGTGTTTGGGAGTATGAAATTGAAGCCGAGTTTATACATGAGTTTACTAGAAACCGTTCCCGTGGGTTCGCCTACACTCCTATAATAGCATCTGGTAATAATGCCAATGTTTTGCATTATATAGAGAATAAAATGCAGTGCAAAGAAGGTGAATTGTTGCTTATTGATGCAGGGGCAGAATATGCCAATTACGCTAGTGACATGACGCGAACCATCCCAGTGAGCGGAAGGTTCTCTAAAAGACAAAAGGAGGTTTACAATGCTGTGCTGAAAGTAAAAAATGAAGCTACGCAAATGTTGGTTCCCGGTACAATGTGGAAAGAATACCATGTTGAGGTAGGTAAGTTAATGACGAGTGCTTTGATAGATTTAGGGCTGTTGGATAAAACAGATGTGCTAAAGGAAGATCCAGAGTGGCCTGCTTATAAAAAATACTTTATGCATGGCACCAGTCACCACATTGGTTTGGATACGCACGATTACGGACCTCTTAAAAAACCCATGAAGCCCAATATGGTATTTACGGTGGAGCCAGGGATCTATTTGCCAGATGAAGGTTTTGGGATTCGATTGGAAGACGATGTGGTTATCCAAGATTCTGGGGCGCCATTTAATTTAATGCGCAACATCCCAATTGAAGTAGAAGAAATAGAAGATTGGATGAATAGATAAACCTATTGTCGCCCTGAGCCTGTCGAAGGGCATTTACAACTAATGTTTTTCGGTAGGTTCAGGATTTTATTTATCAATTAATGACACTTAACTATAAAGGAACAATTGTTTTTTATGAGGATACGGGCAAAGGCCCTGCAGTGGTTCTCTTGCATGGATTTTTGGAGAATTCTTCTATTTGGAATCCTTTAAAAGACAAATTGGTAAAGAAATACCGTGTTGTTACCATCGATTTATTAGGGCATGGAAAAACAGGTTGTTTGGGTTACGTGCATTCTATGGAACTAATGGCCGAAGTGGTTAAAGCCGTGCTGGATGAGCTAAAATTAAGGCGCGTTTCTTTAATCGGTCACTCCATGGGAGGGTATGTGGCACTCGCTTTTGCAGAAGCGTACCCAGACGATGTTAAAGCACTCGCTTTGGTAAACTCAACAGCTAGGGCAGATTCCGAAGAAAAGAAAAAAAACAGGGATAGGGCTATCGAGATGGTAAAACAAAACCACAAGAGTTTCGTGCGCATGGGCATCGCCAATCTATTTAGACCTAAAAACCGTAAGATTTTTGCTGAAGAAATAAAAGGTTTAAAAAAAGAGGCTTTAAAGACCCCTTTACAAGGAATAGTTGCTGCACTCGAAGGAATGAAAATACGTGATGATAGAGAAATATTACTGCATTTTACTCCCTTCGCTAAGTTGATGATTTTGGGTAAGAAAGACCCCGTGTTGAACTACGAAGCTTTAATTGAACAAACCCAAAATACTAAGGTAAAACTAGTTGAATTTCCCGACGGGCACATGAGTTTTATTGAGAACAGACCAGAATTCATCGATAATGTGAAGAAATTCTTAAAAAAAGTTTGATAATTGTCAGAATTTCTATAAGTTAACGTACCCAAAAAAACATAACCTATATGAAATCCTCAAAATCTACATTTAGAAAAGCCCTTTGTTCGGTGGTAGGTCACCGGTACGAGGTATCGAAAAAAATCACATCACACATTACGGAGTATCAATGTAAAACTTGCAAATGCGAGCTTACAACTACAGAAACAGGACATTTAGATGTGCTTACTCCAGAGTGGAAAGAAATCAATAGAACTTTAGCGCACTTATATCAAAAGAAAAGACGCGCTTTACAAACTGTTGCTTAATCTTCCTTTTTAAAAGAATTCCAACCTCGAGCTTGTAGTGGAATTTTAGAATTGGCACGCGTTACTAAATGCATGCCCTCACTTTCTTGTGTCATATGCCCGATGATTGACAAGTGCGGATTTCCTTTTATTTTTGGAAAATCTTCCTGAGCAACGGTAAAGAGCAATTCATAATCTTCCCCACCGCTTAAAGCCACAGTAGTGCTACTAATATTAAATTCTTCAGAAGTAGAAATTACTTGTGGGTCTAAGGGAATTTTGTCTTCGTATAGATTACATCCTACTTTAGACTGTTTGCAGATATGAATAATTTCAGAAGAAAGTCCGTCGCTAATATCGATCATAGCGGTAGGTTTTACCTCCAACTTTTTTAATAGTTCGGGAATATCTTTTCGTGCTTCCGGTTTTAATTGCCGTTCTATGATATAGGTATACTGGTCTAAATCCGGCTGATTTTGCGGGTTTACTTTAAAAACCTCCTTTTCCCTTTCTAAAACCTGAAGTCCCAAATAAGCTCCACCCAAATCACCACTTACCACCAAAAGATCGTTTGGTTTTGCAGAATTTCGGTAAACAATATCTGCTTCCTCGGCGGCTCCCAAAGCAGTAACTGTAATTAAAAGGCCTTTGTTAGAAGAGGTGGTGTCGCCACCTACCAAATCTACCTTGTACATATCGCAGGCCAATTTAATGCCGGCATACAATTCTTCTAAAGCTTCCAAAGGAAACCTGTTGGAAACGGCAATCGATACTGTAATTTGTGTCGCCTCAGCATTCATGGCGTATACATCGGATAGATTTACGATAACCGCTTTGTAGCCCAAGTGCTTTAGCGGCATGAAGCTAAGGTCGAAATGCACATTTTCCACCAAAAGGTCTGTGGTTACAATGGCTTTTTTCCCTTTAAAATCTAATACAGCAGCATCGTCCCCAATCCCTTTTATGGTGGAGGACTGTTTTATTTCAAATTGATTGGAAAGATGTTCTATCAAACCAAATTCCCCGAGTTCAGAAATAGATGTACGTGGCGGATTTTTATCTTCTATCATGTTGCAAAGATAGGCAGACTTTGTGGAATTGTTAAAACTTTTAAGCACCATTCATCATTTGGAAGGCAAATAAGGGATGAAGGTGTTTGGAAAAATTGTTATGAAAGTAATTGCTTCCTAACAACATATAGAAAAACAGTTGAATAGCCCGTATACTTATTGTATTTTTGTTGAAAATTAAAGCCATGACAATACAGGAAATTCAAAATGAGATTGTAGATGAATTCTCTATGTTCGACGACTGGATGCAGCGTTATGAGTATATGATAGAACTAGGGAAATCGTTACCGCTTATTGATGATAAATACAAAACCGAAGACAATATCATTAAGGGTTGCCAAAGTAAAGTTTGGGTGCATGCCGAGCTGGAAGACGATAAGCTGGTTTTTACGGCAGATAGCGATGCCATTATTACCAAAGGAATTATTGCTATTTTAGTAAGAGCTTTTAGTGGGCAACGACCAAAGGATATTATGGAAGCAGATACTGCTTTTATAGACGAAATAGGTTTAAAGGAACATTTATCCCCCACAAGGGCGAACGGTTTGGTAAGCATGATAAAACAACTAAAAATGTACGCAATAGCCTATCAAACACAATTAAATTAAAGAAATTATGAGCGAAACTATAGATACAACAGAATTAGGGGAAAAGATTGTAAGGGTGCTGAAAACCATTTACGATCCAGAAATCCCTGTGGATATTTATGAATTGGGCCTTATTTACGATGTTTTCGTGAACGAAGACCATGAAGTTAAAATTTTAATGACGCTTACTACACCCAACTGTCCGGTTGCAGAGACATTGCCAGTGGAAGTGGAAGAAAAAATAAAAACCATTGAAGAGGTGAAGGATGCCGAAGTGGAAATAACCTTCGATCCGCCTTGGAGCCAGGAATTAATGAGCGAAGAGGCCAAATTGGAATTGGGGTTGCTTTAAAAATAATGCTCATGGGTCAAGACATTCGATGGCATCAAAGATTGGATAATTTCAATAAAGCTTTAAAGCAATTGAACAAGGCGGTTATGCTTGCTAAAGAAAGGGACTTAAGCGAACTGGAACAGCAAGGACTCATTCAATCTTTTGAATTTACTCATGAATTAGCATGGAATGTTCTCAAAGATTTTTTCTTTTATCAAGGAAATACTGAAATTCGTGGGAGCAGGGATGCCACGCGGGAAGCTTTTAAAATGGGACTTATAGAGGAGGGTGATCAATGGATGAACATGATTGTCAGCCGAAATAAAACAAGTCATACCTACGATGAAGAGGTAGCAAAGGAAATAGCAAATAATATAATTGGCAATTATGCCTCTTTATTCAATGCGTTCTTAAGAAAAATGACTGAATTGGCAGCAAAAGATGGAAAAGATAATTAACAACTTTGGATTGAAGAATGAAGTTGCAGACCAACTTCAAGGTTTGTTTAGGGCTCATACAGAAATTGAAGAGGCTATTATTTTTGGGTCGCGGGCAATGAATTCTTACCGTGTAAATTCAGATGTAGATGTAGCTTTAAAAGGGAAGATCAACTTCAATACGCTTCTTGAGATAGAAAGGGAAATAGATAATTTAATGTTGCCCAACAAATTCGATGTGTTAGTGTTAAACTCGATTGAAAATGCTAATCTTTTAGATCATATCGAAAAAAATGGAAGCGTATTTTATAAAAAAAAGTATTAAAATGCAAGAAGAGATCATTAACAGAGTAGCGCAGAGTAAACTGGAAACTTTTAACCTGGAAGATTATTACCCAGCAGGAAACCGTGTACTTTTCGATATTTCGGATTGGCTTTTAGAAGGTTTTTTGCTAAAAGAAAAAGATTTTCGTGAAAAAGCGAAAAATCACCAATGGGAGCAATACCAAGGAAGTTATGTGGCATTAACCTGTTCTACCGATGCCATTGTGCCTGCTTGGGCCTATATGTTGCTCACCACTTATTTGTCTCCTTTCGCTAAAAAAGTATTGATTGGCTCTTTGGAACAATTGGAAACATCTATATTTCAAGAAGTTTTAGATAATATTAACTTGACCGCATACACAGATAAACCGGTTATAGTTAAAGGATGTTCCAATAAACCGGTGCCCGAAAATGCCTATATTATGATTACAGAAAAGCTTCTGCCAATTGCCAAAAGTATCATGTACGGGGAAGCCTGTTCTTCGGTACCTCTGTATAAAAGAAAATAATTAATTCCCCTAAAACTACGTACTATTAAGTAATAATTCTTAATTTTTATCAAAACTAATTCAATTAAATTAAAAATCAATGAGAAAGTTATTAGTGCTTGGGGCGCTTTTATTGGGAGTTTCTTTTTCCTATGCACAGGATGCAGATGGAGAGGAAGAACAAAAACAAGGATGGACCAAAAACGGGACATTTACATTTTTATTAAATCAGGCGGCATTTAGTAATTGGGTTGCAGGTGGACAGAATAATATATCTGGAACAGGTGGCCTTAATTACGATTTTAATTACCTAAGAGGAGATTGGTCCTGGGATAATAAATTAATTGCCTCTTATGGGTTAACGAATACGGAAGATCAAGGGACACGAAAATCTGATGACCGTCTTGAGTTCAATTCTTTAGTAGGGAAAAAAGCCTTTGGAAATTGGAATTACTCATTCTTTTTAAACTTTAGAACCCAATTTACAGATGGATATAATTATAAGGAAGATGAGGATGGCGAGTTCCCAGTTTCTGGACTTTTTAAACCTGCTTATTTAACTTTTGGTCCAGGTTTGGAGTGGAAAAAAAGTGAAAATTTAAAATTTAACCTGGCACCAGCGACCTCTAAGATGACCTTTATCAGTGATGATTTATGGGTTTATGACGACGACCAAGATACGTTTGTACAGCATTCTGGACCCGATAATATCAACGAACTGCAAGTATATGGGATCGATCCAGGAGATCAATTTCGTTATGAATTAGGTTTTTATGCTTCTGGATACTACAAATTTACAATCATGGAAAATGTTTCTTTTGAAAACATATTGAGTTTGTATTCCAATTATTTAGAAGATCCTCAGAATGTCGATCTTGATTATACGTTGAATGTAATGATGAAGATTAACAAATACCTTTCTACCAATTTCACCGTTCAGTTAGTTTACGATGACAATGCGGTAACTGCACTTCAGTTGCGGGAAGTATTTGGATTGGGAGTTAATTTCGGGTTTTAGAAACCCAACTGTTTAATTCAGATAATGAGCACAAAAAATATTGTCAAACTGAGCCTGTCGAAGGGTTTTACTCTTTTAAAAGTAGAACTTCGACAGGCTCAAGGTGACATGTATAACTCAAAGGTTACCTAAGTATTTAAGGGATACGTTTAGGAATTAAAGATCTTCCTCGTATTCCGGATATAAGAAATTATTGTATGGAAAACGGGTAATGTGTATTCTTCTAACTTCTTCATACACCTTCTTTCTAAACTCTTCTAAGTTTTCTTTGTTTAAAGCCGAGATGAATAATACATCGTCGCCGGCACGGTTCATCCAAGTTTGTTTCCATTCGTCCAATGTGAAATGCTTGGTTGTTTTTTCCGTCACTAAATCATCTTCTTCGATGGTTTCATGCTCGTAATTATCAATCTTATTGAAAACCATGATAGTGGGCTTATCCAAACTTTTAATATCCTCCAAAATTTGATTAACAGAAGCAATATGTTCTTCGAAATTGGGATGGGAAATATCCACTACGTGTAATAGCAAATCGGCCTCCCTTACTTCATCTAAAGTACTTTTAAAAGATTCCACCAGTTGTGTTGGGAGTTTACGTATAAAACCAACCGTATCACTTAAAAGAAAAGGTAAATTCCCAATGACCACTTTTCGAACGGTTGTATCCAGCGTTGCAAAAAGCTTGTTTTCTGCAAAAACATCACTTTTACTTACCACATTCATAAGGGTAGATTTTCCAACATTGGTATATCCAATGAGCGCAACGCGAACCAAAGCACCACGGTTACCACGTTGGGTTTCCATTTGCTTGTCTATCTTTTCCAGTTTTTTCTTCAGTAGGGAAATACGGTCGCGAACAATACGTCTATCGGTTTCGATTTCTGTTTCCCCTGGACCACGCATACCAATACCTCCACGTTGTCGCTCTAAGTGTGTCCACAGTCCGGCAAGGCGAGGCAACAAATATTGGTATTGGGCCAACTCTACCTGCGTCCTTGCATAACTGGTTTGCGCCCGTTGTGCAAAAATATCCAGAATTAAGCTTGTTCGGTCTAAGATCTTGGCCTTTAAAATCTTTTCGATATTCTTTTGTTGTGCAGGGGACAATTCATCATCAAAAATTACGGTTCCAATATCATTATCATTTACGTATTGGCGTATTTCTTCCATTTTCCCGGTTCCAATAAAAGTTTTTGGATTGGGAATATCGATTTTTTGAGTGAATCTAGCTTCAACTTGCCCCCCAGCGGTGTAAGCTAAAAACTCCAATTCATCTAAATATTCTTTAGACTTTTCCTCATCTTGCTCTTGGTTTATAATACCAATGAGCACCGCTTTTTCAAAATCTAATGTTTTCTTTTCCAGCATAAAATAAAATGTAAAGCACAAAGGTACACAATTGATTTTTTTATTTTTACAAGATGAACAATAACAATTTGTACGCCGTCGCTTTTTATAATTTAGAGAACCTTTTTGATATTATAAACGACCCGCATGTTTTGGACGATGACTTTACTTCGGAAGGTAGGTTGGAATGGACGGAAGAGCGTTATGAAGATAAAATCGATAAGCTAGGTAAGGCGATTTCTAAAATAGCAAGGGTAGATGGCGCGAACCCTCCATCTTTGGTTGGCGTTGCTGAAGTTGAAAATAAAAAAGTACTTAACGACCTTATTGCTTCGCCAGCTCTTAAAAAATACCACTATCGATATGTTCATTTTAATTCCCCGGATGAAAGAGGTATCGATACGGCGCTACTTTATCGGGAAAATCAATTTGAGGTATTAAATGCCCAACCAATTTCCCTATTGGTCTATAATGAAGGGAATGTAAGAGACTATACTCGGGATATTCTTTATGTACATGGAAGGCTAAAAGCGGAAGAAATTCATCTATTCGTAAACCATTGGCCGTCCAGAAGGCAGGGAACGGAAGATATGGCTTATAAAAGAATAAAAGCTGCACAGGTGCTTCAGCAGTATATTAGTGAGATTAAAAATAATGAGGCCGATGCCAAGTTTGTCATTATGGGCGATTTTAACGACGATCCCAATTCAGAAAGCATAAAACAGCACTTGGTTACAAAGGATTTTTACAATCCCATGTCTAAATTACTCGATCCAAATAACCGAGGGAGTTTAACCCATAAATTGGCTTGGAATTTATTTGATCAAATTATTATATCGACCAATTTTTTCAATTCTTCTTCAAATCAATTAACATTTCAAAAAGCCGACATCCTAGACGCCCATTTCTTGGAGGAGTGGAATAAAAAGTATGAAGGATTTCCATTTCGAACCTATGTAGGAAAGAAATATTTGGGGGGTTATAGCGATCACTTTCCTGTGTATTTAATTTTCAAACATAATCACTAGGTTGTCAATACAACTATACTCACTAAATTTTCGATCTATTTTGTGTTTTTATCTTTTAAGTGAATAAAAACATCGATGAAATGCAATATAGTATACATATTATTACTACACTAAAAGTAAGGTTAAGACTACAAATAATGCAATTTTAGGCATTTCATCGAAAACATCTATGCATTTCATCGAATAAATCGTGCATTTCATCGTATCAATTTGTTGAATCTACTACTTTAGATAAACCAAATCAGGAATACTATGAAAACTATCCTACACACTTCGAGAATTGCTTTTGCTGTTTTAACGGCAATTTTGTTTTTCAATGTTCAAAATGTGTCATCGCAGCATACTTTTCAAAAAGTAAGCGACCTTGAAAGACATCATAGTGAAAACCTAATTTCAATTTCCAAAAAACTTAAAAACAGAGCGACACTTCAAAAGAGAGCTGCACACCAATTGGCCTTAACCAAAGGCTGGGAGGTTTCCAAAAAACTTTCTAATGGTGGATATATGGAATTAGAGAAAATTGGACCAGATGGCGCCCCAATATACTTTACTACATTCAACGATAATGTAGTGTATACATCTCGGTCCAATTCTCTATACCGCACAGGAGATTTGCATTTAGACGTAGATGGTTTGGGAATGTATGTAGGTGTTTGGGACAGTGGTAACGCTTTAATGACGCACCAAGAGTTTACCGGTAGAATAAAATCGGGAGACAATTCTAAGAGAACTAGCGGGCATGCTACACACGTTTTAGGAACTATTATGGCAGCTGGGGTAGACCAAAAGGCAAAAGGTGTGGCCTACAATGCAGAAGGTGTTACTTTCGATTGGTCTAACGACGAAGCTGAGGTTGCCGAGGCTGCCGCAAACGGAATGTTGCTTTCTAACCACTCTTATGGAATTAGCGGAAGAACAATTCCAGATTGGTATTTTGGTGCATACATCTACCAAGCTCAGGAATGGGATGAGATTATGTATAACGCTCCTTACTACTTAATGGTAACAGCGGCTGGAAATACACAACAATATCAATACAACGAAGCTCCAAATTTTGGTAACGCGGCAGATGCTTACGATCTTCTTTTGGGTTATGCCGTTTCTAAAAATGGATTGACCGTAGCGGCTGCAGATAACGTAGTTTTAGATGACAAGGAAAACTTAGTGAGCGCTTCTATCGCTTCCTTCAGTAATTTCGGTCCAACCGATGACGGAAGAATAAAGCCAGATATTACAGGAGAAGGTGTAAATGTATATTCTGCTTACGACGATAACGACGCCAGCTACATTGCACAATCGGGTACTTCTATGGCTGCACCAGGTGTTACAGGGTCTCTTTTATTGCTTCAACAGTATTATAAAGAAACGCATAACAAATTTATGAAAGCGGCAACAGTTAAAGGTTTGGCATTGCATACGGCAGATGAGGCTGGAGATTTTCCTGGGCCAGACTACAGATTTGGATGGGGAATTATAAACACCAAAAAGGCGGCTGAAACAATTTCTAAAGCCGGATTTGAATCTGAGATTATTGAAGAAACTCTTCAAAATGGAAATACTTTTACAATGGAAGTAGAAGCAGAAAAAGGACAAACCTTAATGGCTTCTATATCATGGACAGACTTAGCCAACCCAACCAAAAACGAGGGAAAATTAAACGATGCCACCGCTGTTTTGGTAAACGATCTCGATATCGTAATTACCAAAGAAGGTGAAGAGAATGCACACTATCCTTGGAAATTGTCTGTTTCAGATATCAATTCTGGAGCACAGAAAGGAATCAACAATGTAGATCCTTTTGAGAAAATTGAAATTCCAAATGCTTCAGGAAAATATACTATTACAATTACCCATAAAGGAAACTTAGCTACTACTGCTCAGAACTTTTCTTTAATCCTTACTGGAATAAAAGGAAGCGATTGCGTGCTGGAAACCCCTACAAACTTAATTACTTCTGAAGCTTCTGAGACAACAGCTAAATTAGCTTGGGAAAATGTGGAAGATGCTATCTACGAAGTAGCCTTCAGAATTAAAAGTGACAATAAATCTACAGAAAACTCATGGAATACGGTTTTAAGTTCTGAAAACACTAAAGAAATTAGCGAATTATCGCAAAATACCGTTTATGAGTGGAAAGTAAGAACCTTATGTTCAGAATTGGCGGAATCTGCTTATAGCGACCTTAAAAGTTTTAAAACTAAATTTATCGATACAGAGGCGCCAAGTGCAGTGAAGCAAATAAACGCGAATACAATTACTCAAACTTCTTTTCAACTAGATTGGAATGCTTCTCAAGATAATGTGGCTACTCAATCTTACGAAGTTTATTTAGATGGGATTCAGTTGAATTCAACTACTTCAAATACACTTTCTGTTGAGGGATTAAAAGCGAATACCAACTATACTGTGGTAATCGTAGCTGTAGATGCAGCTGGAAATACTTCAGAAAAAAGTATGGAGTACCCAGTTAAGACCTTATCTGAAGAGAAATTGGCAGAAGTTTTAATCTCGAACGATTTTGAGCAAGGTATCGGGACTTGGAGTGCTGCAGGAATTTGGGGAGCAAGCAAAGGGAAATACAGTTTGGATAACAGTATTGCTGCCAGCAGTCGTGAAACTGGTTTGGCATCGATAGTAACGCCTGGAATGAATATTTTACCTTACGAAAAAATTGTAATTGACTTCTATATGTTGGCTACCGCTACAAAGAATAATGACAAAGTTGTAGTTTCCATAGACAATGGTAATGGATGGGATGAAATTGAAACCTATACTGTAAATTCTGATATTGAAAATGGATATTTTTACGAAGCAACCATTTCTCTAACTAACAAAGAATTAAAATTTTCCAACAATACACGTGTTAAAATAGAAACACAAATTGTAAACCATACTACCAGTATCTACATTGATAATGTTACGGTAAAAGGGTTTACAAATACAGAAAACAAAGAAAGTTCTTTGGATAAGTTAGCAGCAATGGATGCTAGTGAATTGTTAGAAACAGAGGAAGATATTAAGAGAATAAGCGTTTACCCAAATCCAACGGTTAATTCTATAGAAATAAACGGCCTTACCGCTACCAACGATGCTTTCCAGATCTATAATGCTTCTGGGAGTTTGGTAAACAGCGGAAATGGATTTAACAAAATGATAGATGTTTCCAACCTTCCTGCTGGGATGTATATAGTTTCTGTACAGCAAGACGGAAAAGTTACAGGGACTAAGTTTATGAAGAAATAAAGATCCCAGTCTAGGGCGTGGCGTACAAATTTACTTTACAGAGTCTAAAAAAAGATAAAGTGCAAATGAAGCCCGCTCTATTTAAACGTGTTTAATTTCTGAAGGGTCCAAAATTTCGTCGCCCCGCAAACGAAGAAAAATTTGCGCCACGGCAACTACGTCTTTTTCGCAGTAATTAATAATTTTATCAATGTCTTTATCCTTATAAAAAACGTTATAAACCATACTGCCATCAATATCGTCTTTTGGCGATGGGATATTTAAAATGTTGGTTAAAAGCTTAAGGGAGGTAAAATGTTTGTAATCTCCAAATTTCCAAAGCTCCATGGTGTCCAAATGAGGGATTTCCCAAGGTTTTTTACCAAAAAGATTGAGTTTGGAAGGGAGTTGTATACCATGGATAATCATCCGACGCGCTATAAACGGAAAATCGAATTCCTTCGCGTTATGTCCGCACAAAAGTTTATAAGGTTCGCTAAAGTGAGACTCCAAAAGGTTTTTAAACTCTCTTAAAATAGCATCTTCTTCTCCATGGAAAGATGTGGTTCTAAAAGCTCTGTTTTCGCCCTTAAAAGTGAAGTAGCCAACAGAAATACAAATAATCTTGCCAAATTCTGCCCAAATCCCAGCCCGATCGTAAAATTCTTCCGCCGTAAACTCTTCTTTCCTTTGGTATTGGGTTTTATGCGTCCACAATTCCTTTGTCTCCTCGCTTAGATCCTCAAATCCTGGATGTTCGGGAACGGTCTCTATATCTAAAAACAATATGTTTTCTAAAGAAATTTTATAAAGCATGATCTAACATTTTGTAGGTTTCGTCGATATATTGGTAGATGTCTTCAGTAAAAGCATCCTTATTTTTTTTAGCTGTTTGTTTTCCTAAACGCGTTATTATAAGGTTGTCTTCTGGTTGTACAATTACATATTGGCCTAAATGGCCACGTAGCATAAAGAAGTCTTTGTTTTTATAGTTTAAAAGCCATAGGCCATAACCGTACATAGATCCGTTTTCAAACTTGGGTTGGGTTGCTTTCTTTATAAATTCAGTATGTAAGAGCTGTTCACCATTCCATTTCCCTTGATCTTTGTAGAGTTTTCCAAATCGGGCAAAATCCCGTGCAGAAGCCGCAATACAACAATAGGCTTTTACTAGACCATTCTCTTCACTGTCCAATTGCCATAGGGCAATATTTTCGGCTCCCATGGGCTGCCAAAAGTTTCTGGAAAGATAATTTGCAATACTTTGCCCGGTTGCTTTTTCAATAACCATGGCCAAGAGCTGTGTGTTGCCGCTTAGGTATTTAAAGGAGGTTCCTGGTGTTTCTACAACTTCCAGTCCTAAAATTATCTTGGCTAAATCGTCATCAAAATAAGCTCTAGTAGTAATGGAAAAAGGACTGTAATAGGCCTCATCCCAATTTAGTCCGCTAGACATACTTGCAAGATCCCCTACCGTCATATTTTTTCCGAGGTTCGTATTAAATTCAGGATAATAATCGGCTACAGGTTGTTCTAGACTTTTAATATGTCCCTGCTGAATCGCTTTTTGTAGCATGGAAACAACCAGGGTTTTAGCCATGGAAAAGGAATTGCTTTTACTATTTTCGGTATAACCGTCATAATATTTTTCACGCCAAAGGCTATCATTTTTAATAATTAGAAAACTTACAGTTTCGTATTTTTTATGAAGTTCATCCAGTTCTGTAGACAATTCTCTTTTATAAGCTGCGGATTTTGGCCATGGCTGCGTTTGACTTCCCTTTTGAATAAGTTGATTGTCGAAATAATTATAGTCTTTTAAAAATGCAGTGGTATGGCCGTTGAGATAGGTTACTTTTACAGCCTTAATAAGGTAATCGTATCCAAAAATATACATGGCAATTACGAGCAGGGCAAGCGCAAAGAAAAGCACCTTAAACAATCTTAATACAATTTTCATGAAGCAAGGTATAGGCTTTGTTAAACGATCTAATATAGGGATTTTATACTAAAAGAGTTTTTGTTGTGGTGACGGACTTTCATGTTCCAAAAGCCATTTTTTACGCCACAGGCCTCCAGCATAACCGGTTAAAGAACCGTCGCTACCTATAACACGGTGACACGGAACAACAATCCAAAGCGGATTTTTACCATTGGCAGAAGCTACAGCCCTAATGGCCTTTACATCTCCCAATCTCTTGGAAAGCTCCAGGTAGGAAGTGGTTTTCCCAAAAGGGATTTTTAACAATTCTTTCCATACACTCTGTTGAAAAGTCGTGCCTTTTGGATTCATTTTAAAGCTGAAAGTTGTTCGTTCCCCGTTAAAATATTCTTTTAGCTGAAGTATTGCTTCCAAAAGATTTTCTGGAACAGGTTGGGTTTCCTCACTTTTTTCCTCCAATACAGTAATAGCATTGATGCCGTTGGCATCTCCTGTAATTCTAGTAAAACCCAAAGGAGTTTTAATTACCGCTTGTGTCGTCATTTGGGATGTCCTTTTCAATAGGATTGTCAAAAATACCCATTCTTTCTGCCCGTATTTGCCAATTTCTGCGGGCCAAAAGCTGAAGATCTTCTACGTTATCGCTTTCATCCACAATTTCTAAACCTAAGATGGTCTCAATAAGATCTTCCATAGTAACAAGGCCACTAATGGAGCCGTATTCGTCTACTACAAGTGCAATATGGTCTTGGTTGTGGATAAATTTTTCGAATAATTCGGGAAGTGGAATGCTTCTTTTCGAGATTAAAATATCCCTTCTTAACGTATTTAGTTTTTCACCGCCTTTACCTTCAATCATAGCTTCCAGAACTTGATCCTTTAGAACAAAGCCGGTTATATTATCTGTGTTATTTTTATAAATAGGAATGCGGGAGAAGCGTAATTTCGGATTTTTTTGAAAAAACTCTTCAATAGTCAAATCTTCCGAAGCGGTTTTCATAACCGTCCTGGGGGTCATAATATCTTTGGCCCAAATCTGGTCGAAACGCATTAAGTTTTTAATCATTGTAGACTCCGATTCCTGGAAAACACCTTCTTCTTGAGCGATGTCTGCCATGGCTGTAAAATCTTCCCTACTAAAAACAGAGCCATGGGCACTCTTTCCGCCAATAACCTTGGTGGTTAGTTTAAGTACCCAAATAATACCGGTCCATTTTAAAGGAAAAATCATAATTGTAAGGGCTTTTGCCGTAAAATTACCGAGGGTTCTCCAGTAAGTAGCACCAATAGTTTTTGGAATAATTTCTGAAACCACTAAAATAAGAATGGTCATAATTGCAGAAACAACACCTACAATATTAAAACCTAAAATATCTATTTTATACGGAAGCTTTTCGGCCTGAACCCCAACCAGTATAGCACCAACCGTATGTGCGATTGTGTTAATGGTGAGGATGGCAATAAGCGGTTCGTCTACGTTTTGCTTTAAACTTTCGAGAGTAAAAGCATATGCTTTACCTTCCTGTTTCTTTACGTTGATAAAAGTGGGCGTAACACTAAGAAATACGGCTTCGAGCACAGAGCATAGAAACGAGAAAAATATTGATACAAGGGCAAATAAAATGAGTAATCCCATAGAAATGATTTCCAGCTAATTTAAGTATATATCTACTAAGAACCAAGATTGTTTTTTAAGTGAACCAATTTAAATATTATTTCATGGAATTGATTGCTTTACCATTTACCAACCAACATATTTGGGTGGTTTGATATTGTTGAGATTTAAATAAACTATAAGTTGTCCCCTGTGGTGGGTTACATGATCTTGAAGTAGATTTAAAATCTGCCATTTTGTTTTTTCGCCGGCAAAGAAATCAATTTTTTCGTTAAAAACGCTTTCTTCGGTTTTAAGAACCGCTTCTTTTACGCTGTCAAAAGAATGAGTCAAAGCTTCAATAAGAGCTTGTTTATCTATGTTCTTCAAATCTTCCTCTTGAATTTCAGCATTAAAATAAGCTTTTCCCAACCAATCCATATTTTGCTTTATATGAAGCAATTGCTCTTTAAAACTCATTTCACGCTCGGTAGGTTTGTAGGAGTACTTTTCTTCAGGAAGGCTTTTAGCAATCTCCAAGAGATAGTTTTTAGAATTATCCCATTTTTCACTAAACGCCAACACGGATGGGTTTTGGGCGTTTCCGTAAAGTGAAATAAAAAATAAAACAAAAGTAAGCTGTGTTCGCATTGTTTAGGAGATAAGTTTTACCACATCTTTGGCAAAATAGCTTGCAATAATATCTGCACCGGCTCTTTTAATAGCTAAAGTTTGTTCTAAAATAACGGCATCATGGTCTAACCATCCTTTTTCTGAAGCTGCTTTTATCATTGCATATTCACCGCTAACTTGGTAGACGGCAACTGGAACTTCAAAACTGTTTTTAAGGTCCCGAACAATATCCAAATAGCAAAGGCCGGGTTTAACCATCACAATATCTGCACCTTCATCGATATCCATTTGGGTTTCCTTAAGAGCTTCCGTTCGATTGGCTGGATCCATTTGGTATGTTCTTTTATCTTTAGGAATGTTTTCGGCGTCTACCGGGGCAGAGTCTAAAGCATCCCTAAAAGGGCCGTAAAATGCCGATGCATATTTGGCGCTGTAACTCATAATTCCTGTGTTTATAAAACCTTGACTTTCCAATGCTTCCCGTAGTTTTAGTATTCTTCCGTCCATCATATCACTAGGGGCCACAAAATCGGCTCCTGCCTGAGCATGGGAAACGGCCATTTTTGCCAGTACTTCCGAAGAAGCATCATTCAAAATTTGTCCGTTTTCCACGATACCATCATGCCCATAAGAAGAATATGGGTCTAAAGCAACATCGGTCATTACCAGCATATCTGGTACTGCATTTTTTACCGTTTTAATGGCTCTCTGCATCAAACCGTGGTTATTTAGAGCTTCTGTGCCTTTGTTGTCTTTCAAGTTGTCTGGAACCTTTACAAAAAGTAAAACCGATTTTAAACCTATTTTCCAGAGCTCTTTTACCTCTTTTTCCAAAAGATCTAAGCTAAACCTAAAATAATTTGGCATCGAAGCAATTTCTTCCTTAATATTTTTTCCTTCCACTACAAATAGAGGGACCAAGAAATCGTTGGGCGTTATTATAGTTTCTTGCACCAAGCTTCTTATCGCTTCGTTTGTTCTTAACCTTCTATTTCTTCTTAATGGATACATATAATTTCAATTTTTTAAGTCTATTGTTCTAACTGCTCTTTGGTAGGCAAATTTAATTTTTCATTTACCTTATCTGCTGTTTTATTTAAAATTTTGGGTGCTTTAAGCCGGTAACCTACAAAAAATTCAATATATCTTATATTGTCGTTTAACTTAATAAAATTACTGCCTTTATACCGGCGGGTGGATAAATTGGTATAGACGCCACCAAAAAACTTATCAAAATTAAAGCCTAAAGTAGCGCTGCCTGCAATTAAAAATACGGATGAGAAAATGGAATTATCTCCAAAGTCGTTGTAATTTAATCCCAAGCCAATATCAGCTCCCGCGGCTAGAAAAAGGTTCTTACTGAATACATAATTGTAATAATAGCCCGGGGTAATCCCGAGATTCAAGGAGTTGACATTATGGTCGAAACCGCTCGACTCCATAACAAAATTAGTGTAATCATAAGAAACTTTATACAATACGCTTCCCACACTTTTTGTTTGTTTTTCTTTCTGACCGATCGTTGCGCGGTAAGAAAAGTTTTCATTGAAAGAATAAGCTGTGGAGCCTCCAACTTTATTGGTCTCTAAAAAGGGGGCATCCCTTGTTTGCCCATTTTCCTCTAAGTTAAATCCTCTTTGATGGTAAATGGTTAAGGTTTGTATCCATCCTTTATAAAACCCTTTGGCATTGATATTATAGATTTTGGAATCTATAGAATCGGAAGTTTTATTGCCGCGAAGCCAATTTGGGGAAATCCCGATATTGGCTTCTATAGAACGGTATTGAACCCCTAAAAGAATACGGTCTTTTTTATTGGGAATTGCTTTGAATTCCTGCCGTTCACTGTTTTCATCCTGAAAATAATTAAATCGGTTCTCTGTATTTACGTAAGATAGTTTTAAGGCCAGTTGATTGGGAAACGTTTTTATATATTCATTTTTTTGAAGCGTATCGGTTTGGGCCATAATACAGCCGTGAACAATGTATACTATGATTACCAGTTTTTTTATAGCCAGTTTTTTGGATGTTCCAATACTTTAAGTAATCTTTCTTCTTCGCTTCCTTTGTCCGGATGATGATCGTAAACCCACTGTACATATGGAGGAAGGCTCATTAATATACTCTCAATGCGCCCATTTGTTTTAAGGCCGAAGAGGGTGCCTTTATCATGGACCAAATTGAACTCGACATAACGTCCCCTGCGTATTTCCTGCCAATTTCTATGGGCTTTGGTGTACGAGATATCTTTCCGCTTTTCTACGATAGGCACATAGCCATCTAAAAAGCTGTCGCCAACTTCGGTTACAAAGTTATACCAATCTTCCATAGTTTTTGCTTCGGAAGCTTTGCAATAATCAAAAAAGAGTCCGCCAACGCCTCGTGCTTCATTTCGATGGGCATTCCAAAAATAGGAATCACATTTTTCTTTGTACTCTGGGTAAAAATTAGCGTCATGTTTATCGCAGGCGGTTTTACAAGTTCGATGAAAATGAATCGCATCTTCATCAAATAAATAATAGGGGGTAAGATCTTGTCCGCCACCAAACCAGCTGTCCAATATTTCCCCTTCCTTATCATACATTTCAAAATAACGCCAATTAGCATGAACAGTAGGGACAAACGGATTTTTAGGGTGTAGCACCAAGCTTAAACCACAAGCAAAAAAATCGCAATCTTTCACTTTAAAATAAGTCTGCATGGCCGGGGGAAGGGCTCCGTGTACTGCGGAAATGTTTACCCCTCCCTTTTCAAAAACAGCTCCGTTTTCTATTACCCGGGTACGACCGCCTCCACCTTCTGGGCGTTTCCAAAGATCTTGTTGAAAGGTAGCTTTTCCATCAATGGCTTCCAGCTTAGAAGTAATGGTGTCTTGTAAGTTCTGAATATATTGATAAAATTTCTGTTTCATGCAAAACTGTTTTTAAAAGCTTTTACTTTCTGGATTTTTTGATTTAATTCGAAAGAATAGGTCTTGTTTTGTATTTGAGCCTGATTGTAAATGGCAATAATTTTTCCAGCCAAATCTTGCTGGTTGAAGTTTATTTCCAAACGAATAAGCTTGAATAATAAATCGCCTATCTGCTCGTAGTGTTCGAAAGACAGATTTTGAGCGAGAAGCTTTTCAAGCAGCACATCAACATTTGTTTCAAGAATAGATGGGAGTGATAATCCAATTATTCCCTCCAGAGTTTTGCTAACTTTTTCCTGTTGCGCTACCTGCCATAATTCGGGAACGAATTCTATTTTTAGAAGGCGTTCCAAATTGCGACTTATGCGTTCGTTCTCTTCATCTTTTAAACCTTTGCTTAACATGTGTAAAGGATTTAAGTTATATATATTCAATAAAAACCAAACTCTTTTCAGCTGATTTTAAATCGTTTATTCTTTCGATATATTTTGCCTTTTTTACTTCCTTTAAAAGCAAGATAACCACCTTCTCTATTGAAGTAAGCTTTTTATGCTGAAATTCTTCCTTCATAATAGCTCTGCCAACAGCATTGTTGTGTAAATCCATGGCTTCAGCTAATTCAGAATTTTTAAAAGCCTTTTCATGCCAATCGGTTATGTATTTCGCCCAGTTACAACTATTTTTAAATGTTTTACCTGCTTTTAAGCAATATGCTATAATTAACATATTCCATAAGGCGTGTCTAAATGCATTCGCAACATTGTTCTTATTGTGAGCATCCCCAAAATACATTGTGCTAATGGAGATACATCTTCGGGTGGCCTGGGTAAAGCAATAAAAAAGTATTGGCTTTGATAACACAATCAGTGATAACTTGAAAAGCTGACTAATTGAAAGCGACTTTAAAAGGCCACCAATATTCATCTATTTTGTTTCGTATTCCTTAACCGCTTCTATAAACGCCTTGGCGTGATCTACAGGAATATGCGGTAAAATACCATGACCCAAATTCACCACATATTTATCTTTACCAAATTCATCAATCATCTGGTGAACCATCTTTTTGATTGTTGGTATGGGAGAGAGCAATCGGGAAGGATCGAAATTTCCTTGAAGGGTAATATTTCCGCCCGTTAGATAACGTGCATTTTTTGGGGAGCACGTCCAATCTACTCCCAAAGCTGAAGCTTTACTTTTGGCCATATCTCCGAGGGCAAACCAGCATCCCTTACCAAAAACAATAACTTCTGTTTCTGGTGCTAAAGCTTCTATTATTTGATTGATATATTTCCAAGAAAATTCTTGATAATCCACTGGCGAGAGCATGCCTCCCCAAGAATCGAATATCTGAACGGCGTTAACCCCATTTTTTACTTTTTCCTTTAAATAAAGGATGGTGGTATCGGTTATTTTTTGGAGTAGGGCGTGTGCCGCTTCGGGTTGGGAAAAACAAAAACCTTTGGCTGTATCAAAACTTTTAGAGCCTTTTCCTTCAACTGCATAACAAAGAATGGTCCATGGGGAGCCTGCAAAACCAATAAGCGGAACTTCATCGTTCAACATTTCTTTGGTGAGCTTTATGGCATCCATCACATAGCCCAGTTCTTCATTTATTTCTGGGACAACTACTTGTTCCACATCTTTCGCGGTGCGGATTGGATTGGGTAACCAAGGCCCAACACCAGGTTTCATCTCCACCTCGATGTTCATCGCTTGCGGAATTACCAAAATATCTGAAAACAGTATGGCTGCATCTGGTTTTACAATACGTATGGGTTGTACCGTAATTTCAGCTGCCAATTCTGGAGTGCGGCAACGTGTAAAGAAATCATACTTTTCTTTTAGGGCCATAAATTCTGGCAGATACCTCCCTGCTTGACGCATCATCCATACCGGAGGGCGGTTTACAGTTTCTCCTTTTAATGCTTTTAAAAATAAATCGTTCTTTATCATGATTTTGTGTTTTCCAAAAAGGTCAATAAGTAACCTTGCCGGATATTTATTTAAAATGTTTTATTACCTGTACCAAAACGTTTTCGACAGTTGTTCTGTTGGCGGTTATTATATTGTTGGTGTGTTTTCTAGCGGCGGCTTCTGTGGTTTTACCCAAGCAAAAAACGGTAGTGTCTTCAAACAAATTTCTTTGAGCATAGCTCTCCACTGCACTGGGGCTAAAAAAAAGAACCCCGTCGAAAGTGCGGATCATGTTTTTGGAAGTTAGTTTAGTTTTATAAACCTCAATTTCTTCAAGTTTAATTTGATTTTTTCCCAACAATTTAGGCAATTCTTCACGTCTAATATTGCCACAAAAAAGTGTGAAATCTTTATCTGAGTGGTTTTCCACAATACGTTCTGCCAATGCTTTGGCTTGGTATGCTTTTTCTACTACCGAAAAGCCGTTTTCTTTTAAAAGTGCTTCGGTTTTGTCGCCAACACAAAAGCAATTTTTAATCGTAATATTATGATCAAGAATAGATTTAACAGCATTTTTACTAGTAAAAATAGCGTTCTCTATTTCTACTGAACTTTCAAACGTAATAGGCTTTATTTCAATAAAATTCTCGTCAATACAATTAATATCGGCGGTTTGCAATAGTTTTTTTTGGTCGGGAGTTAATTTTTTGGTGCTTAATATTTCTATCATTTATCAGGTTCATTTAGTCATTGCTTCACCAAAATTGGCAATATCTTCGTTTTTTCCAAAAACAATCAACTGATCATTTTTCTGAATTTTTGTATTGTTATCGGGCAATCCAATCACTTCTTTTTTCTTCAATTTATTTCCTAAAAAATTTCGTTTTTCACAGGGACGAATAATGGTTACAACATTCAGATTGTATTTTTTACGAAAATCCAATTCGTGTAGGGATTTGCCTTGAAAAGATTCGTTCGCTTGAACTTCGGAAATAGAATATTCGTCGTCTAGATTGAAGTTGTCGAGTACATTTTTTAAATTAATCTTTCCGGTAAGGTTGGCAGCTGCTTCCTGTTCGGGATGGATTATATTGGTAATTCCCATGGCTTTTAAAACGGTATCGTGCACAGGGGATAGAGAACGACTAATAATTTTTGCTTCCGTTTTATCCTTTAAAATGGCCGTGGTAATAATGGCCGCGCCTTCATTTTCGCCAATCGCAACAATTGCAATATTGGCATCTTTCATTGGCAGGGTGTCGTAAGCCAACTCGTTGGTGGCATCCAGGCAAATGGTATGTGCAATCTTATCTTTCAATAGATTTACTTTTTCCATCTTTAGATCTACTCCTATAACTTCGTTGCCCGATTCGGTTAACTTTAAAGCCAACGAACTCCCAAAATTCCCTAAACCAAAAACGATAATTTTCATTTGCTTAAACGTGTTTATATACGAACCTTAATTGTTTGGTGTATGCTGTTGATTCAAAATTAGTTAATTAATATGTTTTCTTTAGGATATTCGTAAAACTGATTGTTCATTTGCCGTAATACCCCAATAAGGATATTGAGCATGCCTATTCTTCCTATGAACATTACAACTGCAATAACAATTTTGCTTGGATAACTTAAATACGGAGTTACATTGAGGCTCAAACCTACGGTGCTGTAAGCCGAAAAAGCTTCAAAAGCGATGGAGATTAAATCTCTTCCCGGTTCAAAAAACAATAATAGCAAGATAGCAATCCCTATGGTGATCAATGAAATGGATACAATGGCAAATGCCCTGTTAAGCGTGGCATTGCTAATACTTCTAGTGCCAATTTCTATACGCCTTCTATTGCGTGCGATGTTGAAAATGTTTAAGGTTGCCAGGGCAAACGTAGAGGTTTTTATACCCCCAGCGGTAGATCCCGGAGAACCACCTATCCACATTAACAGAATAACAAAAAGCAAGGAGGGCATTGTAAGATTAGAGTAATCGATAGTATTGAACCCTGCAGTTCTTGGGGTTACCGATTGAAATGCGGTTGCGGTTACTTTTCCAAATACTGTTTGGTGCTCGCTTAGGGTATTGTTCCCTTCAGAAAAATAGAAGAACGCAAATCCGGCCACTAAAAGAATCACGGTGGTGGCCATTACAATTTTGGAATTCAGTGTAAGCAACCTCACCAAATATTTCTTATGTTCTTTGTTGAAAAGGTTTAGAATATAAATTTTGACGTAATTGTAAAAATTGAAAATAATATTATAGCCTAAACCTCCAACAATAACAAGTAACATAATTACCCATTGAAAAGGATAGTCAAACCGAAGGTTTTCGTTAAAGAGTCCATCTCCAATATTAGAAAATCCAGCGTTGCAAAATGCCGATATCGAATGGAAAACACTAAAAAAAATAGGGTGTTCTATTTTGCTGAGGTCTTCAATAGAAAGGTAAATAAAAATAGCTCCCACGGCTTCCAAAGAAAAGGTGAATAAAACAATATTCATTGCGAATTTTAAGGCATCTTTAAGTGTTTCTGAAGCCACATAATCTTTAACGTAGAGAGTTTCTTTAAAAGAAGAGCCGCCTTTAAAAAAATAGGCAAAAAAGGAGGTAAAGGTTAAAATCCCCAGTCCGCCTAATTGAATTAAAAAAAGGATAACGCCCTGCCCAAAAACAGTAAAATCCGTAGAGGTGTCCAATACAGCCAATCCTGTAACACAAACCGCACTTGTGGAGGTAAAAAATGCATCGATAAAAGCAATATCCCCAACGGTAGTTGCTTTAGGAAGCATGAGCAAGAATGCACCCAGCAGGTCAAAAATAAAAAAACTTCCCACAAATAGGATAGCCGGATTGAAGTAGACGCTGTACAAATACCTCATTAAAATGCTAAGGCGCATAACGAGGTATAATAACAAAGCACCTTCTATAAAAGGTTTTATTTTAATGAGATAAGCTTCTAGCGCTTGTTCTGAGGCAAATATGTAAAGAAAAAAACTCAGTAGAATGACTGCGCCAAAAATGGTAGCATAGGTGAGACTAAGGATTTTTCGGGTTCTATCTTTATGAACAAGATATCGATAGATGTTGGTAGCTAAAAGAATAACAATAAGGATGGATATGATGATGAGTTTATGGGTTCTAAACTTTTCATACATAAAGAAGCCAAAGTCGAAAATGAGAAAACTAATGACGATAAAGTCAATAATTAAAAAAAATAGTCTTTGTGGACTTACTTTACTCACAAGCTCAACTCTTTTCTTAGTTTATTCATTATTTCCTTACCTCCACTATTTAAAATTTCCTTTGCACATAAAACTCCCAAACCATCGCAATTTTCTATGAGAACTTTTTTTTCTACGGTAACTTTTTGTTTTCCATCGAGGGAGAAAAGCCCACCGGTAAAATATAAATAATCAACATCTATACTAGCAAGAGCTCCAATAGGTGCTGTACAGCCACCCTCTAAGGTACTTAAAAATTCCCTTTCTATGGTAGTGCAAATATCTGTTTCGTAGTGGTTTAATTTTTCAAGGGCTTTGCGGGTAAAGGTATCGTTAACCATTGCCACTACCAGCATGGCGCCTTGTGCGGGGGCGGGAATCATCCAATCCAGAACAGTGTGGTTTTTAGGTTTTAGGTTAATTCGCTCTAAACCAGCAGCGGCAAAAACAGCCCCTTCCCATTCATTGTTTTTTAATTTCTCCAATCGTGTATTTACATTGCCACGAAGGTCTACCACTTTATTTTTTGGGAATTTGCTAAGCCATTGTGCTTTACGGCGTAAACTACCCGTAGCAATGGTTGCTTTTTCTGGGAGCTTGTTTAGGTCTACCACTTTTTCCTTGTGCAAAAATAGATCTAAAGGGTTTGCACGCGGCAATACTGCCGCTTTTACAATATTTTTAGGCAGTTGGGTTGGCACGTCTTTCATACTATGAACAGCAATATCAACGGTTCCATTATGCATGGCCACATCTAACGTTTTTGTAAAAACCCCAGTAATCCCCAATTCGTGTAAAGGCTTGTCTAAAACCAGGTCACCATCGGACTTTACAGGTACTATTACCGTTTCATAACCATTTTTTTCCAGAAGATCTTTAACATGGTTAGCTTGCCATAGCGCTAATTCACTATCGCGAGTTCCAATACGTATTACTTTATTCATTTTGAAGTTTCTAATTGAAACACTTTTTTGATTAGTTCAATACTCTCGTCGGAGGTGTTGGAGTTTCCTTTTAAATGATTGGCGAAGTGCGTCGTTATTTTTTGAATAATACGGTTGCTTATTATTTCTGCCTGCTCATCGTTAAAATCATCAATCTTTTTACGCTGAAAGTCAATCTCGGCATCTTTCATGGTCCTCAACTTCTTTTTAAGCGCTTTAATGGTAGGAGCAAATTTTCGTGTTTCCAACCAATGCTTAAAATCGGTTTCCACCTCTGCTATAATAAGCTCTGCTTTGGGGATAAAAAGTTCCCTTCTTTTAAGCGTATCGTCTGTTATTTTGGAGAGTTGATCTAAATGAACCAAGGTGACATTTTTATGTTCCTCTACATTCAAGTCCACATTTTGCGGAATGGATAAGTCCAAAATCAACAGCTCCTTTGAGGTATGTATTAACTCTTTGGAAATTGTAGGCTTTTGTGCTCCGGTAGCTACAATAAGCACATCGGTTTTTCTTATTTCTTCTTGTAGGTCGCTATATTCCTTAACTTTAAGGTTGAATTTACCAGCTACTTTTTCAGCTTTGTCTTTTGTTCTATTAATTAAGACAATATGATCATTTTTGGTGTGTTTCACCAAATTTTCACAAGTATTCCTTCCTATTTTTCCGGTACCAAAAAGTAAAATGTTCTTTTCTGAAATATTTGGAACTTTTGCCAAGATGTATTGTACCGAGGCAAAAGCTACAGAAGTGGCGCCCGAAGAAATTTCAGTTTCATTTTTAATACGTTTGCTGGCTTGTATAACGCTGTTGCACAAACGCTCTATAAAATGATTGGCAAGCCCTTTTTCTTTGGAAATATAAAAGCTTTGCTTAATCTGACTAATAATTTCAAAATCACCGAGAATTTGACTGTCTAGACCCGTACCCACTCGAAAAAGATGGGAAATAGAATTATTATTTTTATAAACGTATCCAATTTCTTGAAATTCTTCTACCGTACCATTAGAGTTTCCGCACAGCAATTGTATTAATTGAAATGGGTGTTGAGCAAAACCGTAAATCTCTGTTCTATTGCAAGTAGAGGTAACCAAAATACCGTCAATGCCAGCGGACTTAGCTTGGTCTAACAGCGCATTTTTTGCCGTTTCATCCAAACTAAATTTTCCTCTTAATGCGGCATCGGCTTTTTTGTAACTTATTCCAGTTGCGTAAAAAGAACTATGTTTTGATATATTATAAGCTTCCATTCAGTTTTTTCTGAAGTCGGCACAAAATTAATTTGAAAAGGATTAAAAAAATAACGCTTGAAGAACTTTTTATGTCGCTTTAGGAAAATAAGAATCCGATTCGGTTATAATTCAGTAAAATACCTTATTTTTGAAGCAAAATAGCCTATTTCGAAGCTAATTGTTTAGAACTGTTCTAAATAATATCAATCAGAATAATTCAATTTGAGCTTAAAAAAAATAACGCTGTAAGTGCCATGGAAGAAATTGTAATTGAAGACGGATTTACTCTTTTGAAAATACAGAATGAAACGAATGATATTCAGCATTTTAGCAAGCAAATAGATAGTAGTTTTATTCAATTTCATTTTTGTTTAAAGGGAAGTTCCATTTTTCATTTTAATCAAGGTAATTACGCCTTGGATATTAAAGAAGAAGACGCATTGCTTTTATACAATCCTCAACGGGACCTTCCTATAAACTTAGAGGTAAACTCTAAAACGTGGTTAATATCGGTATTGATACCTATAAAAAAATTTCATTCTTTATTTTCTTCGGAAGCCAATTACATTCATTTTTTAAATGAAGAAAACATCGATAAAAAATATTACAATACCACCTCGATAACCCCAACCATGTCGGTCGTGCTCAGCCAAATGATGAATTACAACCTGCACCAATCTATAAAGGCTTTGTATTTAAAGGGAAAAGTTTACGAGTTGTTGGGGCTTTATTTTAACAAACCTGAAGATGCAGATATAGAACAATGTCCATTTTTAATAGATGAAGACAACGTTAGGCGTATACGCCGGGCGAAGGATATTGTAATTGCCCGAATGTCTGAACCTCCTTCCCTGCAGGAACTTTCGGACGAAATTGGGTTGAATCTAAAAAAATTGAAAGAAGGCTTTAAGCAAGTCTATGGCGACTCTGTTTATAGTTTTTTGTTTGACTATAAAATGGAATATGCTAGAAAAATGCTGGAAACAGGCGATTTAAATGTAAATGAAGTTGGTTTAAAAGTTGGCTACAGCACCGCCAGTCATTTTATTGCCGCCTTTAAAAAGAAATACAGCACAACGCCTAAAAAGTATATAATGTCTCTAAATAATTAATCATAACCATAATCAATATTAAATATTCAAATCAATGAAACACTTTTTTTTATCTGTAATCTTTTTGTCGGCTATAGCTTGCAACGACACCAAAAAGGAAGATGGTCAAGACCCAGAAGAAGCAATCGAAGAAGTTGATAGTACCAGTACCGCGGCCGATAATGTCTTGGTTTTTACCAAAACAGCTGGATTTAGACATAAATCCATTGAAACGGGGGTAGCACTTATTAAAAAATTAGGATCAGAAAACGATTTTAATGTTACCCAAACAGAAGATTCGTTGCAATTTAATACCGAGAACTTAAAAAAGTACGATTTGGTTTTATTCCTCTCTACAACCATGGATGTATTGGGTGAAGAGCAGGAAAAGGCTTTTGAAGATTACATACAAAATGGGGGAAGTTTTATGGGGATACACGCAGCTTCCGATACCGAGTATGAGTGGCCTTGGTACGGAAAACTGGTTGGGGCATATTTTTTAAACCATCCTGGGAACCCTAATGTTAGAAATGCAGATATAAAACGTATAGATAAAGAACATATATCCACAAAAATGTTACCCGATACCTGGAACCGAACCGACGAGTGGTATAATTTTAAAGATATCAATCCAGAAATCAATGTATTACTGGAGCTGGATGAAACCAGTTACGAAGGCGGGGAGAATGGAGGGTACCACCCAATAGCCTGGTATCATGAGTATAATGGTGGCCGTGCTTTTTACACTGGTGGTGGGCATACCGAAGAATCGTTTTCAGAGCCTTTGTTTGTAGAGCACGTATTAGGAGGTATTTTTTATTGCTTGGGTAGGGAATAACATCAAATTTTTCTATTTCAGAATAGAAAGCTTTAGATTAAAAATAGAAATTTTCTAGTTTCAAAACGGTAGTTTTGTCAAAATAAAAACGAATACATGAAAGGAGTTTTATTGGTGAATTTGGGCTCCCCAGATTCTACAGATCCAAAAGACGTAAAGCGTTATTTAGAAGAGTTTTTAATGGATGAAAGAGTGATCGACTTGCCTTTATGGCTTCGAACATTCATTGTGAAGGGGATTATTTTAAATACCAGACCTAAAAAGTCGGCCGCCGCTTATGAAAAAATTTGGTGGGAAGAAGGCTCTCCGTTAATAGTTCTTTCAGAAAAATTACAACATAAAGTAGATGGGCTCACCGGTGTTCCTGTTGCCCTTGCTATGCGATACGGAAATCCATCCATAAAAAGCGGACTGGAGGCTTTAAAAAAAGAAGGCGTAAAAGAGGTGTTGCTTATTCCTTTATATCCACAGTTTGCCATGGCCACTACAGAAACTATTTTGGTATTGGCTGAAGAACTTCGACAAAAGTATTTCCCTGAAATGCAATTTACCAATGTTCCGGCATTTTATAATCATCCAGATTATATTCGGGTACTCTCCGAATCTATTCAGGAACATTTGCAAAACAAGGAATGGGAGCATTTGCTATTCTCTTACCACGGGGTTCCAGAGCGGCACATTAAAAAGTCCGACATCACTAAGTCCCATTGTAAAATAGATGGTCAGTGCTGTAAAACACCCTCACCGGCGCATCAGTTTTGCTATAGGCATCAATGTTACGAGACTACCAAACAAGTGGCAGCTTATCTGGGATTAAAAGAGGGTATGTACAGTACTTCTTTTCAATCCCGCTTGGGGATCGATCCCTGGTTGCAGCCTTTCACCGATAAAACAATAAATAAATATGCTGAAGAGGGTACGAAGAAATTGGCAGTTGTAACCCCCGCTTTTGTTTCCGATTGCCTTGAAACCCTTGAAGAAATAGGGATGGAAGCACAACATGAATTTAAAGAGAATGGAGGAGAAGAGTTCCATTTAGTACCGTGCCTTAATGACGATGAGGCTTGGGTTAAGGTACTTTCCAGATGGATTGATGAATGGGCGTTAAATCCTGTAGAAAAATAAAATATGGCAAACGTATCTTCGAAAGAACTAGGGACAGCCTCTATTGGTAAACTTTTGGTAAAACAAGCGGTTCCAGCCTCCATTGGTATTTTGGTAATGTCCTTAAATATTTTGGTAGATACCATTTTTGTTGGTAACTGGATTGGTTCGGTTGCTATTGGTGCTATTAATGTGGTATTGCCGGTTTCTTTTTTTATAGCCGCGCTCGGTATGTCCATTGGTATTGGAGGGTCCTCCATAATTTCAAGGGCGCTGGGAGCTGACGACCGATTTAAAGCGCTTAAAACTTTTGGGAACCAAATAACACTTACCATATTGCTTACTTCTGTTTTAGTGGCGGTAGGATTAATATTTGTGGACTCAATTATTCCTAGTTTTGGTGGGAAAGGCCCTATTTTCGAGCCTGCAAAGATTTATTATAAAGTGGTGCTTTATGGAGTTCCTTTTTTGGCTCTTTGCATGATGGGGAATACGGTAATTAGGGCAGAAGGGAAACCTAAATTCGCTATGATCGCCATGATTATTCCTTCTGTAGGAAACTTAATCTTCGATTATATATTTATCAACCTTTTGGATTTTGGAATGCTGGGTGCAGCGTGGGCAACTACCGGTTCTTATCTGTGTTGTTTTATATATATTTTATGGTTTTTCCTTTCAAAAAAGTCGGAATTAAAAATAGAATGGTCTCATTTTGGTTTAAACATTCCCATAGTTTCAGAAATTGCCTCCTTGGGCGGGGTTACCTTGGCAAGACAGGCGGTGGTGAGCATCACCTATTTATTCCTTAATAATATTTTATTCGAACTCGGCGGTGCTTCCTCGGTAACGGTTTATGCTATCATCGGTCGCATGCTTATGTTTGCCCTTTTTCCTGTATTAGGGATTACTCAAGGCTTTTTGCCAATTGCGGGATACAATTATGGAGCGGAATTATACGAACGCGTTAGGGAATCTATAAATACAGCAATTAAGTATGCCATTTTACTCGGATTTTTAATTTTTTTACTCATCATGCTGTTTCCAGAGCAGATTACTGGCATCTTTACTCAAGATTCAGAAGTACTCAATGAAACTCCAGGCGCCATGAGATGGGTTTTTGCAGCAACTCCCATAGTTGTAATTCAATTAATAGGGTCGGCCTATTTTCAAGCGATCGGAAAAGCAATCCCGGCCTTACTTCTTACTTTAAGTAGGCAAGGTTTCTTTTTTATACCCCTTATTTTAATTTTGCCTAAATTTTATGGCGAATTGGGGGTTTGGATCTCCTTTCCAATTGCAGATGTGCTTTCCACCATCGTAACTGGTTATTTTTTAAATAGGGAGATTAGGAAGAATTTAATGGTGACCGATACAGCAAGTGCAAAAGTTTAACGGATATACTTTGTAAACCAATGGCTGAATATTATAATTATATAAAATCTTTACATCTTATTTTTGTAATCACCTGGTTTGCAGGTCTATTTTATATTCCACGATTGTTCGTTTATCAAATAGAGGCTTTCCATAAACCTTCTCCGGAAAAAGAGATTTTAGGAAAACAGTTAAAGCTGATGGCCAAAAGACTTTGGTTTATAATAACGTGGCCCTCGGCAATTCTGGCCATTTTATTTGCCATATGGTTATTGGTGATAATGCCAGAATGGTTGCAGCAAGGTTGGATGCATGTAAAACTGCTTTTTGTATTGCTATTGATAATCTATCACCTTAAAACGCATGTCATTTTTAAAGAATTACAGCGTGATGAGGTAAAATATTCCTCCCGTTACATGCGTATTTGGAACGAAGGTGCTACCATTATACTATTTTCTGTAGTGTTTTTAGTTGTTTTAAAAAATAGCATTAATTGGATTTTTGGGGTTATCGGGATTTTTGTATTGGCAGTTTTATTAATGCTGGGCATTAAATTGTACAAAAGCATTCGGGATAAAAATCCAGAGGTGTAATTAGTTTTCTAGGGCTTGAACCTCTTGTTTTAAGCCATGCAGATAACGTTTTATAACAGTCCAAATATAGAGTTATCAATACTGTCGTAAGCGTGAATTAGTCTATTTCTAAAACCATTAATTTGTTGGTCATTCTTAATATTTATTTGCGGATCGTACTTTTTTAATTGATTTAAAGCTTCTCCAATGATGCCTAGTTGTCTTTCTACAGCACTTTGAGTTTTCAAATCCTTTTCATAGTCACTGAAACTTTCAATATCAGTGGTGAATCTTTCAATTAAATCTATCGCCATCAAGATGTCAGAAAGATATTTTTTGCTCTTTTCCGTCATAGATTAAGACTTTCGTTGATTCGATATTCTTCTTAAGAATCGGATTTTTAATAGATGAGTTGGTTAAAAGGTCTACTTTCCGTAGAAAGAATTCCTCGAAGATATCCCAAATTCGCATTAAAGATTCTCCTCGCTCCAAAGGATCTTCATTATCTATTTCTATTAACAAATCTATATCGCTGGTGTTTTCATGAAAATCATCAGTGACAGAAGATCCAAACGCATAGAGATTTCGGACATTATGGGATTTACATATTGTCAAGAAGTCGGATAATCTGTTATGTATGGATTCTTTAAGGTTCATAACGCTAAGATAAGGCTTTTTACCTTTAAAAAAACGATACCAAGTTACATGGGTATAGCTATTTAACTGAAAAATCTATTCTTCTTCTGAAACGAAATCTTCAATAGTATCGACATCATCCACATGAATTAGGGCTTCTAGCATGGGGTCGTTTAGCTTTAGAATTTCCTGTTGGGCATTGTTTCCATACAGCTGCTCTGCAAAAGTAGATTTTATATGAAGTTTAAGGTTTTCGCGGTACGGATTCAAATCGATTTTTAATCCTCTGTCTTCAGCATAATAAATAAAAGAATCTACCGTTTCATCGTCTACTTCGATGTTTTCAATGAAATCTTCTTCAGAAATAGCTGCAAATTTAGTGCGGTGATTGTCGAGGTACTCGAAACTGAAGAAGGACATAAATCCAGATTGTAATAAGGTATTAACCCAAGCGGCTTCTTGAGAACTTTCCAGCGGTACAAATACGTCTGGGATAATACCACCGCCGCCATATACGATTTTTCCTTTTGGGGTTCTAAAAATAAGGGAATCGGCTACCTTTATACTGTCGGCCGAAAAGAGTTCTCCATTTTCGTATCTTTTGTAAAATTGATTGTAGTAATCTTTGGTGCCATTTTCGTAGGATCTCTGTATCGATCGTCCAGTAGGGGTGTAGTAGCGTGAAACGGTAAGCCTTACTGAAGAGCCATCGCCCAAGCTCATTTCCCGTTGTACTAAGCCTTTTCCAAAAGACCTTCTCCCTATAATTGTTCCACGGTCGTTATCCTGTATGGCGCCTGCTACAATTTCGCTTGCCGAAGCGGACTTTTCATTGATAAGAACGTATATTTCCCCATCTTCGAAATCTCCTTTACTGCTGGCAAAGGCTTTGTCGATGGCACCGCTTTTATTTTTAGTAAATAAAATAAGTTTATCGTCCTCTAAAAATTCATCGGCAATTTGTTCGGCAATGCCTAGATAACCACCAGGATTATTTCTAAGATCCAACGCCAATTTGGTCATTCCTTTTTTCTGAAGTGTTTCCAAAGCTGTTTTAAACTCTCGGTACGTACTTTCAGCAAACCTGTTGATTTTAATGTATCCAAAATTATCACCGAGCATATAGAAGGCATCCACGCTTTTTAAGGGAACTTCTGCACGTTTAATATTGAATTCCAAAATTTTGTCTTCCGAAGGTCTATAAACGCTGAGTTTGAGTTTTGTTTTGTTGTCTCCTTTTAGCGTGTTTACCACTTCTTGACTTGTAAGGTTGCGGCCGTAGAGGGTATCCAAATTAGCCGTAAGAATGCGGTCTCCCGCTTTTATGCCCGCTTTTATACTTGGGCCTCCTTCAATGGGCCTAATTACAGCCAGCGAATCCCTGTACATGTAAAAGCTAATGCCAACTCCTACAAAGTCTCCTTTCATATTCTCGGCAACTTTAGCTTGTTGTGCTTTTGGAATATAAACCGAATGTGGGTCTAGTTTATCTAAAATATTATTTACGGTAACATCTACAATACTATCGGTATTTACATCGTCTACATATTCGTAGTCGATATAATCGATAAGCCTGTTGAGTTTGTCTTTTTTGGAATTAGTGGAAAAGAGCTTCTCGGGAGTATCGTTAAAGTTTAATTTTCCGCCTATAAAAATACCAGCGGCCAAAGCGACAGCTAATAATAAAGGCAATAAATATGTTTTGTTCTTCAGCATTTATTCTTCTTCTAGATTTTCCATATGGACTAATTCAACGCCAGCCTTGGCTAAAAATTGCAAACCTTCCCCATCTTTGTAAGCCCTGCTGTAAACTACTCTTTTTATCCCCGCTTGATGCACCAGCTTGCTACATTCCTTACAGGGTGAAAGCGTAATATAAAGGGTGGCTCCGTGACAAGATTGGGTGGAAGAAGCTACTTTTAGAATGGCATTGGCTTCCGCATGAAGCACATACCATTTGGTAATATTATCTTCGTCCTCGCATTTGTTCTCAAAACCGGTTGGCGTACCATTATAGCCATCAGAAATGATCATTCTATCTTTTACAATAATTGCGCCAACTTGTTTTCTTTTGCAATGGGATAACTTTCCCCATTCTTGGGCCATACGTAAATATGCGCGATCGTATCTCGCTTGCTTTTTGCCAGCCATAAGTTTTAAGCTATAATAATCTTTAACTTCATAAAGATCTTTGAGGAATGCTACTTTATTGGTCGGGTGAAAGCAGCATTACTTAACAATTTTTTTGATTTAAAAAAAGCAATACACCAAGCGTATTGCTATAGGTAACGAAGATAACGGCTTTGGTTTTTAATTACAAAACGATTCGCGTTAATTTTAATCTAATTAAATGCACATGAGTCAATTAGCATTGGGATTACAAAACCTACCACGATAGAAGAAGTAACCATAATCCAATCCCTTTTATTGAACCTGAAAACCGACTGAATTAAAAAACCGAGTATTAAAACGATTAGGACTACAATAATTTGGGAAGCCTCAATACCTAAAGCAAATTCTAATAAGGGAATGATTTTATTGGAAGAACTGGCCACTATTTGTTTAAAATAGGTGGAAAAACCAAGCCCATGAATAAGACCAAAAAATAGAGTCGTGAAAAATGTAAGTCCGAATTTTTCGTTTTTAGCACCCTTTCCGGCTGTAAATATGTTAAAAACAGCTGTTATAAATATGGTGATGGGGATAAGGCATTCTACCAAACTGGATCGTACGCTCACTACGCCATAGGTTGCCAGTATTAAAGAAACGGTGTGCCCAAGGGTAAACATGGTTACCAGCCACAAGATTTTCTTCCAATTGGCAAAAGTGTAAGGCACGGTAAGTGCAATAAAAAAAAGTACGTGATCGTAGGCATTAATATCTAATACATGATCGAGGCCAAGCTTAAAGTAGAACCAAAATTGATCCATAAAAAATAACGATTAAAGGATTGCTTCAAACTTACAATTTTTTGTAAAAAAGGGATTCATTTACTTATTTTTTTTCTGAAGCATTGATTTTTTATGACTGTTGTTTAATCTAAATCAAAGGTGATTTTAACTTCAACAAAAGCATTTTAAAATTCTCAAGGTTGAAGAATATTGAGTGGTTAACTACAATGTGGTCTCCATTTCTCTCTTTACCTTTTTCAATACCATTAAAAGTTTAGAAAGACTATTAATGGAATTGTGAAGATCGGATTTGTTCAAAACGAAATGAAATTCTTTATTACCCTTTTTTTTAGTTATTATTTTGGTGTATTTAGCAATTCCACCACCATTTCGGAACAACAGATTAAAGTCGCTAGCACTTTTTAATTCTTCGAGCTGATATTTTTTCACTCCAAAAACATTTTCTAAGTACATGATATTTCCTTTAAACTTGAGAGATGAAGTAAAGCAGGTAAATATAATTGCTGATATTGATAGCAGATAAAGAGTGATTGTAATTCCTTCAACACTATTAATTGACTGATATGGCACCGACGATTTATCTAAAAATTGAGAAAAATAAATTAGGAAAAGAGAAAGCACAGCCAAAATTCTTAGTGCTATTATCCTGGTAGAACTAAGTGTAAGATCTACTTTATTAGATAATATAAGGGGTACAAGTTTTGTCTCCATTTTATTTTCAATTACATCCCCCGTTCTTTTTGAATCTGCTCGTAGGCCCGTTGTACTTCTTTAAATTTCTCTTCCGCACCTTTTTTAATGGCTTCATCATTAGAGCGCACCTTATCGGGATGGTATTTCTTTACCATTTGCCTATACGCCGTTTTTACATCGGCATTACTGGCTTCCTTGTTTACTTCAAGGATTTTGTAAGCATTGTCTGCTGATTTTACAAACATGGCCATGATACTTTCGAAATCACGATAATTTACACTCATGTAGCCGGCGATTTCACGTATTTTTAAAGTTTCGGCCTCTGTTACGGCACCATCGGCGTTCGCAATTCCGAAGAGAAAATGAAGTAATTGCAAGCGCGTTTCATATCTAGTTCGGGTATTGAGGTAATTACAAATACGTTCTGCAGAGACCTCACGTTTTTTCACTACCTCATTAAAGGTTCGAAATATGGCATTCGCTTTGTCTTTTCCGTAGGTAGAAACAAAATAGGCCCGCACATATTGAAGTTCGTTGTCGTTAACTTTTCCGTCGGCTTTAATTACAATAGAGCATAAGGATAAAAGGTTCAGCTCAAAATCGGCAGGGGAAACTTCATTGCGGTTGTTAAATGTGGTGCTTACATCGATGCCTCCTTTTCTAAAACTGTCGATGGCACTCCCTAAAATAAAGCCTAAAATGGCACCTGGAAATCTCATAAAATAGTATCCCGCAAATGCCAATATCCATTTAAACATAGTGTGTTTTTAAAATAAGAAGTAATTTTTAAATGCTTTATGCATCATAAAATTTTAATTCGGATCAAATATAAGTTTTATTTGGTTTTTGCTGAAAAGGAAATAGGTTATTGCTTTGGCTTTTCCAAAAAAGAGCAGAGGATAGCGTTCCTTTTCAGTTCCTAGGCTGTTAAGTGTATGTTTTTCTTTATCTTTGCGACTCATTTATTTAACTGAAATAGAAATTTAAAAATATAGCGATTATGTATCCAGCAGAATTAGTGAAGCCGATGAAAGAAGACCTCGTTGTTGCAGGTTTTCAAGAATTACATACAACTGCAGAGGTAGATGCGGCCATGGAGAAAAAGGGAACTACACTAGTAGTTGTAAATTCCGTTTGTGGTTGTGCAGCTGCCAATGCAAGACCAGGTGCAAAAATGAGTTTGAAGAATGCAAAAACTCCAGATAACTTATTTACGGTTTTTGCAGGTTTCGATAAGGAGGCTACCGATAAAGCAAGGGAATATATGTTGCCATTTCCTCCATCTTCCCCATGTATGGCGTTGTTTAAAGATGGCGAATTGGTGCATATGTTAGAAAGACATCATATCGAAGGGCGTCCTGCAGAAATTATTGCAGATAACCTTACAGAAGCTTACAACGAGCATTGTTAAGAAATAAAGAATTGTGACATCAATTTTAAAGGCAAAAGACCACGTTTATACGTGGTTTTTTTATTTTTGCTGAAGGAGAACAACCCCGCCTAATAATTGAAAATTATATAAAAACTAAATAGAGATTTTTGAAAGAGCGAATATTATTTCTTTGCACTGGGAATTATTACCGAAGCAGGTTTGCAGAACTGCTCTTTAATTATTTGGCTGAAAAAGAAGAATTGCCTTTCCAATCTTTTTCTAAAGGTTTACGATTGTCCAAGAGGAATAAAGGGCCGCTTTCTTTGTACACAAATAATTATTTAAGGGATAAGAACATCGAGCTGCCATCCCGGTTAAGAATGCCTATTCCTGTTTCTAAAGACGATTTTAGTTATTACGATCGTATTATTGCAATGGACGAAGTGGAACACCGAAAATTGATGCAGGAGTTTTTCCCGGTGGAGGAAAATAGAATTGAATATTGGTCTTTTGCAGACGATTATATTGAAAAACCAGATCTGGTTTTACCAAAACTAGAAGCGAAGGTTTACGCCCTTGTCAACCAATTAAAAAAGTAATTTATTTTTGAAAAATTAAGATGAGAAAAATACTAGCATACCCTTTTACAGTAGTCTATTTTTTGGTATTCGGACTACTATTGGTTATTTTTCATCCTATACAATGGATATGTTTTAACGTGTTTGGCTATCAAGCACATAAAAAAAGTGTGGATATACTTAATTTCTTTTTGGCCTACTCCCTTCTATTGCTTGGCGATTGGATAACCTTCCGGAATCCTCATAACATCCCTACCGATAAACCGTGTATAATAGTGGCCAATCACCAAAGTATGTACGATATTTCGCCTATAATCTGGCACATGCGAAAGCATCACCCGAAATTTATCAGTAAAAAAGAATTGGGGCGGGGGATACCAAGTATTTCATACAATTTAAGACATGGCGGTTCGGCGCTAATCGACCGAAAGGATAAAGAACAGGCCTTTAAGGAAATATTGAACATTGCCGATTATGCCAATAAAAACAATAGATCCATTGTTATTTTTCCCGAAGGTACACGGAGCAGGGACGGAAAACCAAAACGTTTCCAAACAGGCGGACTCAAAATTCTATTAAAAAAAATGCCCAATGCCCAAGTAGTGCCTATTTCCATCAACAATTCGTGGAAAACATTACGCTACGGTAAATTCCCTATGGGTATAGGTACGCATATAACCTTCGATGTGCATGAACCTCTTGGGGCTAGGGATTATCCAGCAGAGGAATTGATTGAAAAATTGGAAACTATAATAAGTAGCAATATAAAAGCATAAAAATGAGTAATACGGATGCTATCGAGCAAACCATCGCCTTCGTAAAAGAAATATTACAAAATGCCGAAGGTGGTCACGATTGGTTTCATATTCAACGTGTTTTTAAAAACTCGCTTTTAATTGCTAAGGATGAGAAAAAAGCAGATCCTTTGGTGGTTGGCTTGGGTGCTTTGCTACACGATATCGCCGATGCAAAGTTCTATGATGGGGATGAAACTGTTGGCCCGAAAATGGCGAAGGAATTTCTAGTGAGTATTCAAATAGATGAAAAAGTGATCGATCACGTAGTCAAAATCATCGAAAACATTTCATTTAAGGGAGGCAATTTTAAACAAAAGTTTAAATCCATCGAATTGGATATTGTTCAAGATGCCGATCGATTGGATGCTATTGGCGCAATTGGGATTGCGCGTTGTTTTAACTACGGAGGTTTTAAGAACCGAAAATTGTACGATCCCGATATTGAGCCCAATATGAATATGAGTAAGGAACAATACAAGAAAAACGATTCGCCCACTATTAATCATTTCTACGAGAAACTATTGCTTCTGAAGGAAAGAATGAATACAAAATCGGGTAAGAAATTAGCCGAAAAGAGGCATGAATATATGGAAGGCTTTTTACAGCAATTTTATGATGAAATAAATGGAAGAGCCTAGTTATTCAATTATAAAAGATGCGTTGTCGCCAGATGAAGTTTCCTCTTTGCTGGAGCTCTATAAGTCGGTTTTTAACGATTATCAAAAAGATTCGTTCGTAAATAGGCTTAACACATCTAAAAATTTATTTGCTCTTTTGGTTTCGGTGGAAGATGAATTAATAGCTTTTAAAATAGGTTATGAAATGAGCCCAGAGATATTTTACAGCTGGGTGGGTGGGGTAAAACCAGAATGGCGCCGAAAAGGCATTGCCAAAAAATTACAAATGCTGCAAGAAGAATATGTAGCGAAGGCTGGTTATAAAACTCTACGTACCAAGTCTACCAATAAGTTTAAACCTATGATGCAATTCAATTTAAAAAACGGGTTCGATATTGTAGGTGTGGAAAATTCTAAAAACGGATTGAAGGTGTTGTTTGAGAAAAAAATAAAATAATTATATAAGAAAGATTATTTATTTTTTTCTCATAAAATATTTTATGATTTTATATATTCGTAAAATTAACGTCACTTTATTATTAATGTGAGCTCTCAAAAACTTGAAATAAAAGAATTTGATAATCTTTTTAACAGCTATTGGCATAGACTGTATGCGTACGCTTTTAATATTTTGAAAGATCCTCAATTAGCAGAAGACTGTGTACAAGATGTATTTACAGATTTATGGAGGCGTGGGGAAGAGCTTGAAATATCCAATCATAAGGCATATTTATTTCAAGCTGTTAAATATCAATGCGCAAAGCAGCTTAAAAAACAATCTCGTTTTACCAGTATGTTTGGTTTGGGCGAAATCTTCTCGCATCAATCAGAAGTAGACGAATCTTTACTGGCATTAGAAAGACAAAAAATGCTTTCAGAAGTACTTCGACAGATAGATTTATTGCCAGAGAAATGCCAAATGGTTTTCAGGTTAAGTAAATTGGAGCAAAAGTCGAACAAAGAAATTGCTTCAGAATTGGGTATTACTACCAGTACCGTAGAGAATCATATAAATAAGGCACTTCGACTTTTACGAACTTCCGTTTCATACTTTGTATACTTTTTAATTGTTTTTTTCTTCTTGCGATAGGAATTCAAAGCTCTTCTTTAAATTAGCTGTAATAGAATTAAGACAGTTTCAAGTCAGACTTTTTTTTCTTTGGTATTGATTTTAATGATTAATGGCGGAAAAGTTAAAAAAATGTTAAAAGTAATATTAGGGTAGGTGTTTTTATGAATTTCTGTACTTAGCTTATAAATGAGACTTTATGAGCCGTAATCAGGATTTTGATGATTTGTTAGACCGCTACTACAATGACAAATGCACTTCAGAAGAAAAAAAAATTATTGACGATTATTTTCAAAATCTTCAGGAAGATGGAATTTCGCCGGAGGACGTTAAGCATAATTTAGGTCTTAAAAACCGCATTTATAAAAATATCAACAAAAATATAGCAGAGAAAAGAACTACTACCTTTAAGTTTTTCAGGGTGGCGGCAGCAATTGCTATGTTAATTGGGATATCTACATTGGCTTATTTTGTTTTTCAAAATTCCACAGAAACAAAATATCTTACGGCTAAAGCAGCATATGGGGATCAACTCAAATTAGTTTTGGGAGACTCATCGGTTGTTTTCTTAAATTCAGGAAGTGCCTTATCATATCCGCAAAATTTTGAAAATGAAGGATCCCGTGAAGTTACTTTGGAAGGGGAGGCATTTTTTCAAATTACCAAAAATCCTAATAAGCCATTTATAGTATCTACTGAAAATATAAAAACACGAGTGCTCGGAACTAGCTTTAACGTTAACACTTTTAATCCAGATCAACCTCAAGTTGTTGTTTCCACAGGTAAAGTGAGGGTTTCTAACACGGCAAATGAAAGTATGAATGTAGACCTGTTGCCCAACGAAAAAGCAGTACTGGATTTAAAAAGCAATCAGTTTACAAAAAGCCTTGTCGCCGCTAAAGATTATGAAGCTTGGAGAAATGGAGAAGTGGTTTTCAATGAATCAAACCTTCAGGATGTGGCTTTAATCTTGGAAAGAAGATTTGATATTAAAGTTAACATAACCTCTCCAGTAAATACTACTTGTACCATTAACGGTAAGTATTCCGGTGAAGACTTGGAAGGCTTGCTTGAAAGTATCAGTTTTATTCATGAAATCAACTATCAATTTAAAGATGGAGTCCTTAAGCTAAGCGGTAAAGCTTGTGAGAGTAATTAAAATCATCACCAACATCATTAACTAATATTCTAAACTAATAATGTATGAACACTCTTCTATTAAAGAAAATTTTTAAGCAGGGTCAACTACCACTATTTTTACTTCTTTTTACTTGCAGTAGTATCGCAGGAAATGTGAGATATTCCCAGAGCCTGGATAATACGTATTTAAATTTATCATTATCAGAAAAGACCATTGTTGAAGTCTTTAAGGAGATTGAAAGTCAGACTGATTTCACCTTTGTATATTCTGGGGAAGTTGCTAAAGTGAATGAGAGAATCACCATCAATAAACAAAAAATAAGTTTAAAATCTGCGTTAGATTTTATAGCGGAAAATGCCTCCTTAAAGTATATGATTTCTGGCTATAACATTTCCGTAGCACTGAAGGACAAAACCGCAAAAAGACCGCAAAAAGACTTTCAAGAAACGGTTCGAGGAACGGTTAAAGACAGCCAAGGTCCGTTACCTGGAGTGAATGTAATTATTAAGGGGTCCAACACAGGTGTCGTTTCAGATTTCGAGGGGAACTATGTGATAAGCGCTTCTGCAGATGATATTTTGGTTTTTTCTTTTTTAGGGTTCGAAACCCAAGAAGTAATGGTTAACCAGCAAACCATAATTGATGTGGTCTTACAGGAAAATGTAAATGATCTAGATGAGGTCGTAGTTGTTGGGTACGGAACTTCAACGAAGAAAGACCTTACCACGGCTGTAGCACAATTAAAGGGTAAAGATATTATAGAAGATAAGCCTTTTGCTAACGCCGAAAGAGCATTGAATGGTAAGGTGGCTGGAGTGCAAGTTATAGAATCGTCAGGAAGTCCTGGGTCAGGGGTTTCGGTACGTATTCGTGGAGCTAATTCCTTATCTGCCAGTAATGACCCCCTTTATGTTATAGATGGTGTTCAGGTAAATAATACAGAAGCTTTAAACCCATACGATATCGAGTCGATATCTATTTTAAAAGATGCCTCAGCAGCCTCTATATATGGAGCAAGGGCTTCTAATGGGGTGGTGCTCATCACCACAAAAAGAGGGGAAGGAAATAAATCTTCCATTAGTTTTTCTTCTTATTTAGGTCAAGATAGAATTATAAAAACGCTGGATGTTCTAAATTCTGAGCAATATATAGATTATGTGAATACCGCTTTGGTAAATGCAGGACAGGCAACTATTACAGACCCATTCAATTTTCAAAATAATACAGATTGGCAGAAGGAATTATACGCGCCGGCGACCTTACAAAATTATCAGCTGTCATTTTCGGGAAGCTCAGAGAAAGGGAATTATTACCTTTCAGCAGGATATCAAGAAGAAGAAGGAACTGTTGAAACAACTGGTTTTAAAAGGTATTCAGTTCGATTTAATCAGGACAGGCAAGTCTTTAACAAATTAAAGGTAGGAAATAGTATTGCTTTATCGCGTACAAATTTTAATGTAATAAACGACAATCAAAGAGTAAACCAAGGAGGAGTGGTGCTCGGTGCTTTACAAACGCCACCCACGTTACCAATACAGAATGACGATGGCACATACCCACAAAACCCTTATCAAGCGCTAGACAATCCTATCGCAATTATTAGGGGAGAGAGCAGGGAATATAAAACGACCAAAGCAATCGTGAATCTCTACGGAGAGTATGAGTTTGATTTCGGACTTTCCTTACGTACTTCTTTTGGGGTGGATTATAATGATTCTAACTTCAACCGTTTCACAGATCCGTTCACAACGGGAAATGGCCGCGCTACAGAGGGAGAAGCCCAGTCTGAGACCTTTTCTGAAACTGTATGGCTTTGGGAGAATACATTAAATTATAAATTTGAACCCATAGAAGACGTGGCCATAGATCTTCTTTTTGGAACCTCTGCGCAGAGTTCGAGATTTGAATCTACGTATTTATTGGGACGAGGCTTTGCCAATAGCTCGGTTACCACGGCCGATGGAGCTTCTAACCCAATAGATATTGGAGCTTCTGTTTCTGAATGGACAAATAATTCATACTTTTTAAGAACAAACCTTAGCTTTTATGGTAAATATTTAATTTCTGCCTCGGTAAGACGCGATGGATCTTCCCGATTTGGGCCAGGAAACCGGTATGCTTTATTCCCATCATTTTCTGCAGCATGGATTATTTCTGAAGAAGATGCCCTAAAAGATATAAAATGGCTGAGTAATCTCAAGATTAGATATGGTTACGGAGTTACAGGGAATCAGTTTATTGGTAATTACGATTGGTATGGAATCTATGGTGTTAATGCCAATTATGTATTGGATGAAAATATAGTTCCCGGGGTTTTTCCGCAACAGGTTCAAAACAATAATTTAAAATGGGAATCTACCAATCAACATAACTTAGGATTGGATTTAGGGTTCTTCAAGAATCGCGTTGGACTTACAGCCGATTTCTACCATAAGGAAACATTCGACATGCTTGTTTTGGCACAATTACCAGCTACCACTGGTTTTGGAGGAGCAAGACAAAATATTGGCACCATGATAAATAAAGGGGTAGAGCTTGGCTTAAACCTTACCCCGGTTTCCACGGAAGATTTCACTTGGGATATAACCGCAAATTATACCAAAAACACAAATGAGGTAACCGATCTAAATGGCGAAATTCTTTTTGGAGGGTTCGTAAACGATCAAGGGAACGTTGCTATTATCCAAGAAGGAGAGCCGGTAGGTAACTTTTACGGATGGGTTGCCGAAGGAGTGGACTCGCAAACAGGAAACGTAATATTTAAAGATCTTGACGAAAACGGTACCATAAACGATGATGACCGACAAATAATTGGAAATGCTCTTCCCGAATTTAACTGGGGAGTAACCTCTGTCTTCAATTATAAGGGATTGGAGCTCACCGCCTTTTTCCAAGGGGTGGAAGGTCAAGATATTTATAACGCCACCCGTTTTGAGTTGGAGAATATGGCAACCTATAAGAATCAAAGTATAGCGGTCTTGGATAGGTGGACACCTACAAATACAGATACCACTATTCCTAAGGCAGTTTTCGGGGATCCCGATCAGAACGGTCGAGCATCAACACGCTGGGTAGAAGATGGTTCTTTCGTAAAACTGAGGGAACTAACCTTAGGATATACACTTCCATCTTCCATTTCTGAAAAACTAAAAATGGCAAGTATAAAAATTTACGCCCAAGGAAGAAATCTATATACGTGGACAGACTATTCGGGTTACGATCCCGAAGTGAGTAGGGATGGCGGAAGTGTGATATCTTCTAATATAGATTATGGAACATATCCTCAGGTAAAGACGTATTTAGCTGGAATTAACCTAAAATTTTAAAATGATTAAGATGAAAAATTCTATCAACATAGTATTCGCTTTTTTAATTTTGACCCTTAGTTCATGCTCCGATGATTTTTTGGATAAAAAACCGGTTTCAGAAATCTCGTCCGGAAACTTTTGGCAATTACAAGCCGATGCCGAAGCTGGTATTGCAGGAGCATACGACGCATTGCAACCCGACTCTTATTATGGGTTCGATATGTATGTTTTTGGAGATGTTCGTTCAGATAATTGTTTTGCCGGTGGGGATAATCCAGATAACTTTGCCATAGACAACTTTAAAACGTTTCCTACAAACGGAACGGTTACACGATCTTGGCGACAAATTTATACGGCTATTTCTCGCGCCAATACGGCAATTGATAGAATTACCAACATGGATCCCTCCCTTTTTGAAGATGGTAAAAAAGAAGCCTTACTCGGGGAAGCCCATTTTTTAAGAGGCCTGCACTATTTTAATTTGGTTAGATTGTATGGCGGCGTACCGTTGGTTATTGAAGAAACAACTAGTTTAGCCCCCGACGACATTAAAGTTCCCAGAAATACAGAAACAGAAGTCTATCAACAGATTATAAAGGATTTAAAACTATCCGCTGGTTTCCTCGATGGTAAAAACCAAGCCAAGGGAAGAGCCACTGTTGGAGCAGCGGAAAGTTTGTTGGCAAAGGTATATTTAACGCTTCAGAACTATCCTGAAACTGTAATATGGACTGGCCGAGCAATGACACGTGGATATTCTTTACTGCCGGTTTTCGAAAATTTGTTTAATCAGGAGAACCAGAATAACGCTGAGGTTATTTTTGCAGTTCAATACGCTGGAGGGGCAGAAGGCAATGTGTTCCCAGAATTGGTATTGCCTACACCCGAAGCCTCATTCGATTTTTTAAAGTTCAACACCCCTACTCCAAATAGCGAAGCAATTTTTTCTTCCAACGATGTGCGTAAAGCCACATCTATTGCCGATAGGAATGGTACGTTATACTTGTACAAATGGAGAAATGGAACAGCTTTTGCTTCCTCAGACAACAATGTTATTTTACGGTATGCCGATGTGTTATTGATGAGGGCTGAGGCTTTAAACCAAACAGGGGATACCAATGGAGCTATCGCTTTGCTAAATCAAATTAGAAACAGAGCAGGACTTGGAGATTATACAGGAAGTACTTCCCAGAGTGTTGTAGATGCTGCGATTTTTGAAGAAAGAAGGATAGAGTTGGCTTTCGAAGGGCACAGATGGTTTGATCTAAAAAGAAAAGGATTTAATGTTGCTAATAATGCGATACAACAGGCCAAGGGAATTACTATTCAACCCTATCAACTTTTATTTCCACTGCCACAGGAGGAGATTGACAGAAACGAACTTTTAGTTCAAAATCCAAATTATTAATAAAATGCAAGGATGAAATTTATGAAAGAAAGAAAGTTAGTATATATCATTTTCTTAACCCTTTTGATGTTTTCGTGTGGAGACGATTCAACTATGGAAGAAGAAAAACCAGATCCTCCTAAAATAGAAGGAACGGTCTCGGTAGTTTTAACCACTGTAGATCAAAGTTCACTATTAAAAGAAATTCCGGAAAAATTACCAGTGATGACAGGAAACTCCGAGAGTGGACTTGTAATTGATTTAGATGAAAGTCAAACTGCCCAAACTATTGAAGGTTTTGGGGCAGCCCTTACCGGAAGCTCCGCATATTTATTGCATAATAATGACAGTGCCTTGGAAATGCTTTTTGGGGATAGTGGAATAAAGTTAGGTTATGTTAGATTGACCATGGGAGCTTCTGACTTTAACAAAAATAAGAGCTATAGTTACAATGAAACCACAGAAGTGGAAGACCTTGATCTCGATAATTTTTCTATTGAAGAAGATAAAATCAATGATAACCCATTAATTCCAGTTGCTAAAGCCATTCTAGCTAAAAATGCAGCTATAAAATTTATGTCTTCGCCATGGACAGCCCCCACTTGGATGAAAAATAATCGAGCGTTTAATGGTGGGAACCTAAAAACAGAGTATCGCGATGTGTATGCAGATTATTTTGTAAAATACCTAAACGCCTATAAAAGCGAAGGGATTAATATTAATTCCCTAACTGTTCAAAACGAACCTTTGTATGAAACTTCATCTTATCCAACAATGAAGATGAGCGCAATGCAACAAGCTGATTTTATCGGAGATTTTTTAGGGCCTAAATTAAAAGCGTCGGGATTGAACACTAAAATTATCGCCTATGATCATAATTTTACGGAATCAGAAGACCCCGATTATCCTTTGACGGTTCTGGGAGATGTACAAGCTTCTAAACATACCAATGCGGTAGCCTACCACGCTTATGGGGGAAAACCAGAAGATATAGCAAGGCTAACAAATGCTTTTCCCGATTCAGAAATATACTTTACGGAACAATCGGGAATCGAGACAGACCAGACTACTTTTAAGGGTGAAATCGACTATTTCATGAAAAATGTTTTTGCAGGGACGCTAAGAAGGGGTGCTAAAGCAGTCTTGTTATGGAATCTTGCCCTAAATGAAAACAACGGGCCACAAAATGGTGGTTGCGATATCTGTACTGGAGTCTTAAAAATCACGAGCGGTGGAACGATAACTAAAAATCCAGAGTATTATATTCTTGGGCATTTTTCTAAATACGTAAACCCCGGAGCTAAAGTAATACCAACAAATGCATTACCTGGGATTATAGAGAATGTTGGTTTTGTAAATCCAGATGGTTCCAAAGTAGTCGTTGCTTACAATGCTTCTGGAGCATCGGGATCGCAAAAAATAGCTGTAAAAACGAGTGATGGATTTTTTGAATATAACCTTCCTCAAGGAGGTTTGGTGACTTTTAAGTGGGACTAACTAAAATCGAAACTAACAAAATTGAAAAGATGAAAAATTTTACTAAGATTATATTTTTTGCTTCTATTTTTCTATTGCTATTTAGCGCTTGCGAAGAGGAAGATAATAACATAGAGGCCCTTGAGAATTGGATGTTGAGTGAAGCTACTTTAGATTACCCAGAGACAGATGCTTCTATTGTTTTAGAAAGGGAAAATAGGGATGACGTTATTCGTTTTGAATGGGAGAAGCCAACATCGGAAAGAGATTATCTAATTACCTACGAATGGTTACTGGATAAAGCAGATGGAGATTTTAGTGAGCCACTATTGATGCAGAAATCAGCTGATAATGGCCTATCCCTATTTGTAGAAGTACCTTATTTTAAGATTGACCAAGCTCTAGAAAATGCTGGAATACCACCAAGTGAAAGTGCAAGTACTAAATGGGCTGTAAGAGCAACGTCTGTTTCAAAAACTTCGATGACAGCAAGTAGTGTTGTGTTTACAAGGTTTGATTCTCAAGGCCCCCCACCAACATTGTACCTTGGAGGAAATGCTACGGAAGCCGGTAATGATATCGAGGCAGCTTTGTACATGAAGAGATTACAGATGGGAGATGGTACAGAAACCAATGTTTTTGAAATATATTCTTCTTTAACCGGTGGAGAAACGTATAATTTTTATTCAACTACAAATGATGATGCACGTGTGTTTACGGCAGAGGGTGAAACTATTACATCTGGTTCCGAAGGAATTGTAGCTCCCGAAAGTGGAGAATACAGAATAACAGTGGATTTTGATGCTGAAAAACTTTCTCTTTATAAAATAGATTATTGGAGTGTAGTAGGTAATGTTATTAAAGACGGCTGGGGAGGAGACGAGCCATTGGCTTATCAAGGAAATGGGGTTTGGGAGAGTAGTGTTCAGTTTTTGGATGCTGATCCAGGCGACACAGATAAGCGATTTATATTTCGTGCCAATGGAGATTGGGGGCAGGTATTAAAACAAATCAATGGCTCTCAAAATGAATTGGCATTGGAAGCTACCAAAGATGACTTAGGTATTGCAATTGACGATATTCGGTTGATGGAGCTTAAAAAATACAAAGTTCGAATTACGTTAAACGGAGAAGGGTACGTCTATGAGTTATTGGAAGACACCAGTTCTGGAGAGACTCCTGAAAAACTTTTCCTTTTCGCTGATGGAAGTATGTCGGCCGAGTTTACTAAGTCTGGGGATGCTTTTAGTTATGAGTTTTTAGATCTGGATCCATCGGTGAATTATATTTTAAATAGTGAAAATGATGGCACTGGAATCTCTTACACTATTGCAGGTACAATCGGGGAAAGTTCTAAAACGGGAGATAATATTTCAGAAAGTGTTACCCTGCAAAGTGGCAATGCATCCCTGCCAGTAAACAAAAGCCAGGCATACCAACTTGTGGTAGATTTCGCTGCGGAAAACCTTACGTGGAAATATTACAATTTCAAACTATTCCATTGGGACGATTGGGATGGTCGGCAGGAATTAACTATGGACTATACAGGTAATTTTACCTGGGAAATTACCACCTATCTTGATGCTGGTAAAAATTCGAAGTTTATCACACCGTGGGATTACCAAATGGGAGGAGCAGATCCTGCAGCACTAAATGGAGATTTGGTTTCCAATGGGGGAGAGGATATTAATAATGTTTCCGAAAGTGGCAGCTATAAAGTAACTATGGTGCTTGACAGTAAATTTGCCGCCGGAACTTACTCTTTTGTAAAGCAATAAGTAATAGTTATTAGAATACAAGAGCGATGCTTTAAATTGAAATCATAGATTAATACGCTAACAAGGAGGATGTCTCCTTATAAATTACTAGATCCTTACATTTCCTTTCACCATATGCGAAATGTTTAAAAGGCTGAAGAAAATATTTTTGAAACCGGGTTAGGTTGCCGCTGTAGAGTTCAATTAATAGCGATTTCGTTTTGTTAATGAAACCTTGAAAAGCGTAATAGATAAGTGTGATTTTCTTATCCCAACTTAAAAGTTGGAAGAGGAAGTTCATGCATCCAGAGATTTAAAAATATAAAAACATTAGCCTTCTATAGAACTTTTGGGACAAGGCATAGTAATTATGCTTTGTGCCCATCATTAAACCGCCAAAAATCATTATTATGAAAACTATTTTTAAGTCTAATAGGACTACAAATCTATTAGTACCAAAACTCTATTGCGCCTGTTTTTTCATCTTTATTTTTCAACTTATTAATGCACAAACTGTTACGCCTTGGCTTACTAAAGGAGACCAGAGCGTTAAACTTCAACAACAGAATACGGTTTCGTTTTCCAATGGAAACGAATCTGGTGTCAATAGTATTAATATTAATACTGGCACAACCTATCAAAATATCGATGGTTTTGGTTTTGCACTTACTCAAGGGAGTGCTCAAGCGTTGAGCAACTTAAATAGTACTACGCAAAACAACTTATTAAATGAACTTTTTGATCCGAGTTCTGGAAACGCCATCTCCATAGTTAGGATAAGTATCGGAGCTTCAGATTTAAGTAATTCTGTATATAGTTACAATGAAACTTCTGGGGATGTTAATATGAATAATTTCAGCCTTAATGGTCCCGATAAAACCTATCTTCTTCCAATTTTGAAGAAGATTCTTGCGATTAATCCAAATATTAAAATATTGGCAACTCCATGGACTGCACCCACATGGATGAAAACCAATAACACTTGGATTGGAGGCAGCTTAAGAACTCAGTATTATGAGGCGTATGCCAATTACTTTGTAAAATATTTACAGGCTATGGATGCCGAAGGTCTATCAATTTGGGCAATAACTCCACAAAACGAACCAGAAAATCCCTTTAATGAGCCCAGTATGTTAATGAATTCTACGGAGCAAAAGAATTTTATAAACAACAACCTTGGTCCAGCGTTTGCAAGCGCTGGATACAGCACCAAGATCATCGCTTTCGATCATAATTGCGATAATACAGCTTATCCTATAGATGTATTGAACAACAGCTCTTATACAGAAGGAGCGGCTTTTCATTTATATGCAGGAAATATTTCTGCTATGTCCACTGTAAAAAATCAAACCGGCAAGAATGTCTATTTTACGGAACAGTTTACAAGCAGTAATGGAAATTTTGACGGGGATTTTGGCTGGCATATGGAGAATGTGGTCATAGGCTCTCTGCGCAATTGGTCTAAAACTGTAATAGAGTGGAATCTAGCGTCAAACTCAGATTACGGTCCAAGAACTCCTGGAGGCTGTACGGAATGTTTGGGTGCTATAACGGTAAATGGAAGCAACAGCATCAGCAGAAATGTGTCTTATTATATAATTGGGCAAATTTCTAAATTTGTAAAGCCCGGAGCACAGAGAATAGCTTCCAACAATGGCAGTGATATTCTTACTGCCGCTTTTAAAAATACCGACAACTCTTATGCAGTAATTGCTTACAACAAAAGTGCTTCCCAAAAAACACTTCACCTAAACTGGTCTGGAAAAACCGTTCAATATAATGTTCCGGGGAGATCTGCCGTCACTTTTAATTGGTCTAGTGCGGCACCATCAACCCCACCTTCTTCACCTTCAGGGTTATCTGCTGTTGCCGGTGATAAACAAGTACAATTAAATTGGAACAGTTCAGCAGGAGCGTCGTCTTATACCGTTCGAAGAAGCAATTCTTCTAGTGGTTCTTTTACCACAATTCAATCTAATGTTACTTCCAATAGCTATATAAATACAGGATTAACAAATGGTACTAAATACTATTATAGGGTGCGCGCCGTAAATTCAGTAGGGAGCAGTGGCGATTCCAACACCGCTAGTGCGACTCCAACCGCGCAGATTCGGGATGCATTTAACAGAATAGAAGCTGAAGATTATGATGACAGTTTGGGGATACAAGTGGAGAATACCTCAGATAGTGGTGGAGGGCAAAACGTTGGATACACAGACACCAATGATTACTTGTTATATGAAAATACCGATTTCGGTTCTGGAGCGCGAAGTGTGGAGGCACGTGTAGCATCGAATAGCACATTTACTGGAAGTATAGAATTTAGGGTTGGAAGCACCACAGGAAATCTTTTAGGAACTTTGGATATAGGGAATACTGGGGGATGGCAATCCTGGACAACAAAGAATATCAATATAAATTTAACCACGGGAGTTAAAAACCTTTATCTTGTATTTAAAGGAGGTAACGGGATTGGAAATTTAAATTGGATTAAATTTAGCACTTCTAGCATAAGCACCGGAGGAGGGGGTGGCAATGATATTGTATCTGGCGAAATTTACAGAATTACTAACAAGGCAACGGGTAAAGTAATGGATGTTTCAGGAGTATCTCAAAATAATGGAGCTAGAATACATCAATGGACATGGGGCAATGGTAACAACCAAAAGTGGAAGGTTGAAAGTGTTGGCAAAGGAAATTATAAATTAACGGCACAACACAGTAATAAATCGCTGGATATTGTGGATGGATCTACTGCCAATGGCACAGAAATACAGCAATGGGATTATTTTGGTAACGATAACCAAAAGTGGAAAATACAAGAGGCTTCCACTGGTTTTTACAAAATAATTTCCGTGAAAAGCAATAAAGCGTTAGAAGTGCCCGGTGGACAAAACACGAATGGAATTAAGCTTGTTCAGAACTCATCGAACAACACAAATCAGCAACAATGGGAGTTTCAAATATTTTCAGGTGCAGCTTCGAAAACTATACCAAAAGAGAATGAACAGATGTATGAAGATGAATTTGCCAGTGTTTTTCCAAATCCGGTTACCAATAACCAGTTGAACGTTTATCTAAGGGACTTAAATGATGCCAGTTTTTTATTTTTGACTGATTTAAGTGGAAAAACTGTATTTAAAACACAGCTTTTAAAAGAAAACAGTCAGATAGAATTACCGGAGTTGTCGGAAGGAATTTATATAGTGAAAATATCTAACGATAAGCAAAGTAAAACTTCTAAAATACTCATTAAATAAATTATAATATTAAAAATGAAGAAAGGTTATATGGAAAAGAGTTAAGCAACATTTTTAAGGCTATTTTCTTCATTGGATTACATAAGAGCTACAAAAAGAGAGGCTTTCTAGATCACTCATAGAAGCCTCTTTTATATTTTTATTTCCCTTTGAAATCTGCTTTGCGTTTTTCTAAAAACGCGGTGGTACCTTCTTTAAAATCTTCGGTTCCAAAACAATCTCCAAAGGCTTCAATTTCCTTCTTGTATCCACTCCCGCTAAAGCCCGCATTAATCGCATTGATCGCAGCAGAAATGGCGACAGGAGAGTTATTGATGATTTTTCCAGCTATTTTTTTGCAATAGGGAATAAGCTGTTCTTGTGCAACCATTTCGTTTATTAGGCCGTAGATGAGCGCTTTTTCTGTGCCGATCATACCCGCCGTAAAAATCATTTCCATAGCTCTTCCCTTACCTACCAATTGTGGTAGGCGCTGCGTACCTCCATATCCTGGAATTAGCCCGAGAGATGTTTCTGGTAATCCCATGCGCGCATTATCGCTGGCTATTCTAATATGGCAAGCCATGGCTAGCTCTAAACCGCCACCAAGGGCAAATCCGTTAATAGCTGCTATAACAGGAGTTTCCAGCCTTTCAATTAAATTAAAGAGTAACTCTTGACCTTTTGCGGCAAGTTGCGAGCCTTCGTACACCGAAAAATCGGAGAATTCTGCAATATCGGCACCTGCTACAAATGCTTTTTCGCCAGACCCGGTTATAATAATAACCCTCACTTCATCATTTTCATCCATCGCTTTAAAAGCATGGTGAAGCTCTTCAATAGTAGCTTTATTGAGGGCATTGAGTTTTTTTGGGCGGTTTATGGTGATAAGACCGATATGGTCTTCGATTTCAGTTAAAATATTTTCAAAATCCATAGAATATGATTTATGTTTTTTTATTCAGACCTAAATTTAGGAAAAGAAACTGTGAAAACCGTGCCTTTATCCAAAACAGACGACAAACAAATGTGACCTTTATAGGTTTCTACAATGTTTTTTACCATTCCCAAACCTAATCCCATACCGCTGGTTTTAGTAGTAAACTTGGGCTCGAAAATCTTTTCTTGGTTTTCTTCGGCAATGCCAACACCGTTATCGGCAATAGAAATTTTCACTTTATCTTTTTCAGAATAGACATTAACCACAATTTTTGGATCACGATCTTCTGGAATCGCTTGTATGGCATTTTTTACCAAATTTGTAATTACCCGAATGAGTTGGGTACGGTCTAATTTTGCGATGATTTCTTTTTCGTCTGTGATGAACCTTATGTAATCTTCATTAAAAATATCCACGGAAAGTTTTACTACTTCAATTACATTTAAGGTTTCATTCTGCTGTGCAGGCATGTTGGCAAAACTTCCAAAAGCAGAAGCAATGTTGCTCATGGTGTCTATTTGCTGAATCAATGTTTTGGAGAATTCCGCTACTTTACTTTTGGCATTTTCATCCGTAGGGTCAAATTTTCTTTCGAAACTTTGTACGCTGAGACGCATCGGGGTAAGCGGATTCTTAATTTCGTGGGCTACCTGCTTCGCCATTTCCCGCCATGCCTGTTCCCGTTCGCTTTTGGCGAGAAGGGTGGCACTGCGCTCCAACTCGTCGATCATATCGTTATAAGCGTCTACCAAAGCTCCGATTTCTTCACTTGGGTCGTCTAGATATATTTTTTGATTTCGTTTGCTGAGCCTGGTTTGGTGCAGTTTGTCGCTTATCGCTTTTAGGGATCGGGTAATGTATTTAGAAATAATGTAAGCCAAAATTACGGCTAGGGCAAGTAGTAAAATATAGACTGCTGCAAGTTTCAGCAAGAATTCTTTTAATTCGTTGTTGTTAAAGGTATCATCCTCATAATAAGGGATATGCAAAATCCCAATGGGTTTAAATTTTGGGTCTAAAATATAACTGTAGGAAGATTGAAAACGATCCCCAGCGGCTTTGGTTTTTTCTACATACTGCCTGCTGGCACTCGATGCAATTCCTTGAATAACATTTTGGTTTAATTTGGTGTTGTATTCCCCACGCTCTATTCGAGGTTTGGAGCTTATAATTAAATTCCCATCAAGATCGTAAACATTAAAATTAATGTCCAACACATCTGAAGCTTCGTAGATGGCATGTTTGTATTCTAAGATATATTTTAAATTCTCGGTCTTTACTTCCCAAGTGGTGTTTTTAAGAATGTAGTCTATTTGTGCGTTTAGCTGATCTTCTTTTCGTTGCAAATATTCTTTATGGTAGTCTTCTGCCTGTTCTTTGTATTGATAAATGGTAACGCCGGCAATTAGCACAGAGGCCAAAACCACGATTAATATCATGGTTATAAAAATGCGTGTTCGAAGTGAAAGTTTGTTGTACACTGGCGAATTTTTCTTCGTTAAATATAACAATAATTACGCCAAGAATTTTTTCTGATAAGGAAAAGGAAATCCAACGAAATACAATTGGGTTATTCCGTAATTTTATCGTGTACTTTGGTGTGTTTCCCGTTGTTCCACAATGTTAAAATATCCGTCGCTACTTGAGCCCCGCTACCTGCCGCGATGGCAAATTGGCTTCTGCCGCCCGCTAAAGTGCCTGCAACGTAAAGTCCCTCTTCTACAAGATGGTTTTTATTCTTAAGCTGAATCCTGTTTTTTTCTTTCGGACTCAAAGCATGTGGTTCTATAAACTGTTCCAGCCCTTTTATGGAGAACATATCGGTATAGCCCAAAGCAATAACGACAATGCGGGCCTGGTAGTTTCCTTTGTTTGTTGTTACGGAAAAGTAATTCCCTTCTTTTACTACGGAAGTCACTTTCTCTTTTTCAATTTGAGAAACATGAGGGTAAAGTGTTTCTAATTGCTCCTTTCCTTGTTTAAGAATCTCCATACCATTTGTTCCCGGAGCAATCCCTAAAACATTATTGAGTAAAGCCGACTGAAGGTGAGAGGCCTTTTGATGCATAACAATGCCTATTTTCTTGTCTTTTGCATAGGCTGTTTTGTGTGCAGAGCCCAAAACCAGGGCGCATTGCATTCCAGCAGCACCGCCGCCAATAACTAAAGCATCAAACATTATTCGCCCTCTTTAATTTTTTGTTGAATTCTTTTTGACTGATAGAAAATGGCCAATAACAATATGGCACATAAAGAAGCTACGATCCCTATTATCGCAACAAGGCTATCTCCGACCAGTAAATTGTTAAAATCCAACATGGTTACATTAATACCGATCATGGCAAATGCAACTACAATAAGTATGATGGTGAAAACTTTCATTTTTTTCCTATATTTTATTTGTAAAGGCACTTATGTTGTTAACAGATTTTCTGCGGAAAACATAGTACCTAAAAATTTTCAAAAAGTTTTAAAATAAGCCAGTAACGTTGCTGGCGAATAGTTTTACCGAAATGGCTAACAAAATTACACCAAAAACTTTACGTATCACAGCCAATCCAGATTTACCTAAAACCTTACCTATTTTACTGGAAGATTTTAAGACCCCGTAAACTATTATAATATTTAAAATAATAGCTATAATTATGTTTTCCACGTGGTACTCTGCACGTAAAGATAATAAAGTGGTCATCGTTCCTGCACCTGCAATTAAGGGAAATGCCAAGGGCACGATGGAGGCCGTTTCAGGGGCGTCGTCTTTATAGAGGGTAATCCCCAAAATCATTTCTATAGCCAAAAAGAACAAGATAAAAGAACCGGCAACTGCAAAGGAGTTCACGTCGATGCCAATAAGCTTTAAAATTTCTTCCCCAATAAAAAGAAATGCAACCATAATAACAGCAGCAACAATCGAAGCTTTTTCCGATTGAATGTGCCCTACTTTATTACGTAAATCTATGATAATTGGGACGTTTCCAACAATATCGATTACCGCAAAGAGGATCATCCCTGCTGTGATTATTTCCTTTAAATCAAAATTCATTTCCGTGCTTTTAAAAAACGGTGCAAAGCTATAAATAACTATTTGATTTCTAAGCCCTAATTAGCATAAAAAGTGTAAAAGTTTTTCCGCTTTAAAAAGCACTAAAAAACCGTATATTTGCGGCATGTTTCAATTAGGAAAAACCATAGTCTCTGAAGAGATTTTAGAAAACGATTTTGTGTGCAATCTTTCTGCTTGCAAAGGTGCTTGTTGTGTAGATGGTGAGGCGGGTGCACCTGTGGAAGAAGAGGAAACTAAGATTTTAAACGAAATCTATCCTAAAGTAAAACCTTTTTTGCGCAAAGAAGGTGTGGAAGCCATAGAAAAACAAGGTACTTACATAAAAGGCGAAGATGGTGAATGGGAAACCCCTTTGGTAAACGGCAGTGAATGTGCTTATGTAACCTTTGCCAAAAATGGAACCGCCCTTTGCGGAATCGAAGAAGCCTATAACGCTGGGGAGGTGAGCTGGAAAAAACCCGTTTCCTGTTACCTTTATCCTGTTCGCGTAAAACAATACCAAGAATTTGCCGCCGTCAATTACCACAAATGGCATATTTGCGATGATGCGTGCTCGCTTGGAAAAGAACTTCAAGTGCCGGTTTATAAGTTCGTAAAAAATGCCCTTATCGAAAAGTTTGGGAAAAAGTGGTACGCAGATCTAGAGCAGGTAGCTAAAGATTTAGGTCATTAATCGGTTTTTTTAAAGATTCGTCTGCCAAGTTCATGGTAGCATTCGCTTTTCTGTAATTTCAATGTGGTTTGCGAAAAGTTTCAAATTCGCAATCGAACTACACCACTACATTAATTTGGTTTAATAGCAAGAAATCCATCAGGGGGAACCCAGAAGGATAGTGATGTCTAATTTTAAAACAAATTATTATGAAAAGATTTTGGGGATGTGTAGGAATTATTTTTTTAATGCTTCCAACTTCAACGAGTGCACAGTTTTGGAAAAAACTTCAGAAAAAAGTAGAAGAAAAAGTAGAGCAGAAGGTTATTGAAAAAACTAGTGACAAAGCTGCAGAGACCACAGATAGTGCGTTGGAAAAAGTTTTAAATCCAAGTATTTTTAATGTGGATTCCACAGGTGTTGGCTTTGGAATGCAAAGTAGCGAAGGCCTCCCAGAAATTTATGAATTTGATTGGGTGTATGAAATGGAGATGCAAACCCAAAAGGCGGGGGAGCAAATAACGATGGATTATTTTTTGAAACACGAGGCCACTTATTGGGGAATGAAAATGGAACAAAATTCAATGCCCATGTTTATGGTGTACGACATGCAAAACGACGCCACCGTAATGTTTATGGAGCAAAACGGAAACAAACAGATGATGGTTACCAAAATGGGTGGTATTGTTGGCTCTATTGCAGAAGAAAGTGAAGGTATGGAAGGGTATAGTTTAAAGGAAATAGGGAGTAAAACTATTTTGGGTTATGATTGCCAAGGATATGTGGCAGAAAACGAAGAATACACCATAACAATGTACGTTACTTTTAGTGCGCCAGTTTCTTTTACAGATATGTTTAGCAATACCAAAAAAATACCGGCGGGATTTAATCAAAAATGGATGCACCAAAATGGTAAGGATGGATTGCTAATGGAGATGGAAATGATAGATAAGAAAAAGGGTAAAAATAACCTTTTAATGAAATGTACTGCGCTGGAGAAAAAATCTTTCCAGATTGCCAAGGCAAACTATAAAAATTTTGGAGGTTGATTTCATTAAGCAATTGAACCTCTAGCGTTATTTTTTAACGGCTATTGTAAATCCTTGTAATTAATTTAGCTTATCATCGTTAAATTACAAGGATTTTTAGCGTTGTTTTGTTGAGAATTGATTATATTTTTAACAGAGTGATTAACAATATCTTAACATCCCTTTATTTACAGGTGCTCGTCCTACATTTCAACAATTCTTGTTAAAAACTTTTGACATTATTAATGTTAATAACCTTTCTATTTCGCCGTCATTTTTCAATCTTTGTTAGTCCCGAGTCAAAAGAAAAATACAAGTAATAAAACGCTAAAAATCAGAAGAAATGTCAGAAGCAGTAGAGCCAATTTTACAAGAGAATAAAGACCGATTTGTTATTTTTCCTATAAAGCACCACGATATTTGGGAGTGGTACAAAAAACAAGAGGCTTGTTTTTGGACTGCAGAAGAAATAGATCTGCATCAAGATTTAACCGATTGGAACAATAAATTGAACGACGACGAGCGTTATTTTATAAAGCATATTTTGGCGTTTTTTGCGGCTTCTGATGGAATAGTAAATGAAAATTTAGCGGAAAACTTTGTAAACGAAGTTCAATTCTCTGAAGCAAAGTTCTTTTACGGTTTCCAAATCATGATGGAGAATATCCATTCGGAAACCTATTCTTTATTGATTGATACTTATGTAAAGAACGAAAAGGAAAAATCTACTCTCTTTAAAGCGATTGAAAATTTTCCTGCAATTAAAAAGAAAGCAGATTGGGCTTTAAAATGGATTGAATCCCCAAGTTTTGCAGAGCGTTTAATAGCTTTTGCAGCAGTAGAAGGGATTTTCTTTTCTGGAGCCTTCTGTTCTATATTTTGGTTAAAGAAACGTGGATTAATGCCCGGACTTACTTTTTCCAACGAATTAATTTCTCGTGACGAAGGGATGCACTGCGACTTTGCAGTACACTTGCACAACAACCACCTTAAAAATAAAGTAAGTAAAGAGCGTATTAAAGAAATCATTATAGATGCATTAGACATCGAAAGGGAATTCATCACCGAATCGCTACCTGCGAGTTTAATTGGTATGAACGCTACTTTAATGACGCAGTATTTAGAGTTTGTAACGGATAGATTGTTAGTGGAATTAGAATGCGAAAAAGTATATAATTCTACCAATCCGTTTGATTTTATGGATATGATCTCTCTTCAAGGAAAAACTAATTTCTTCGAAAAAAGAGTTTCAGAATATCAAAAGGCCGGAGTGCTAAGTAAAGACGACGAAGATCAAAAAATTAGCTTCGACGCAGATTTCTAAAACAACCACATAAGAAAAGTAAACCCCCAAGTTTACAAAAACAACATAAAATAATTCAAGTTTTATAATGCTTGAACAGGAATAACTATCCTTTAACTTTAAAATTTTGTAGCGTATGTATGTAATTAAAAGAGACGGTAGACAAGAACCCATTATGTTCGACAAAATTACGGCTCGTGTTCGTAAGCTTTGTTATGGGTTGAACGAATTGGTAGATCCCGTAAAAGTGGCGATGCGAGTTATCGAAGGGCTTTACGACGGGGTGACCACATCGGAGTTGGATAATTTGGCGGCAGAAATTGCTGCTACCATGACAACTACACATCCAGACTATGCGCGTTTGGCGGCAAGGATTTCAGTTTCCAATCTTCATAAAAACACCAAAAAGTCGTTTTCTGAAACGATGACGGATCTTTATGAATATGTAAATCCGCGTACCGGTAAAAAAGCTCCTTTGCTTTCCGACGAAGTTTACAAAGTCATAGAGGAGCATGGCGACAAATTGGATTCCATGATTATTTATAACCGGGATTTTGGGTACGATTATTTCGGATTCAAAACCTTGGAGCGATCCTATCTTTTAAAGTTAAACGGAAAAATTGCAGAACGTCCTCAACATATGTTAATGCGTGTTTCCGTAGGGATTCACCTAGACGATATAGACAGTGTGCTGGAAACATACGAGCTCATGTCTAAAAAATATTTTACACACGCTACGCCTACATTATTCAATTCTGGGACACCAAAACCGCAAATGTCGTCTTGCTTCTTGTTAACTACCAAAGAAGATAGTATAGATGGGATTTACGATACTTTAAAGCAAACAGCTAAAATATCGCAGTCTGCCGGTGGTATTGGGCTTTCTATACATAACATCCGCGCTACAGGAAGTTATATAGCAGGAACCAATGGTACTTCCAACGGGATTGTTCCTATGTTAAAGGTTTTTAACGATACAGCACGTTACGTAGATCAAGGAGGAGGAAAGCGTAAAGGGTCTTTCGCCATTTATATTGAACCATGGCATGCCGATATTTTTGACTTTCTTGATCTTAAAAAGAACCATGGTAAAGAAGAAATGCGCGCCCGCGATCTTTTCTATGCCATGTGGATGTCCGATTTATTTATGAAACGTGTTGAAGAGAACGCGGAATGGACATTGATGTGCCCTAACGAATGTCCGGGACTATGCGATGTGCACAGTGAAGAATTTGAGGCGCTTTATACTAAATATGAAGCCGAAGGAAAAGGACGAAAAACCATAAAGGCGAGAGAGCTTTGGGAGAAAATTTTAGAATCTCAAATTGAAACGGGAACGCCTTATATGCTTTACAAAGATGCGGCCAATAGAAAATCGAACCAAAAGAACCTAGGGACTATTCGATCTTCTAACTTATGTACCGAAATTATGGAGTACACCTCCCCAGATGAGGTAGCGGTATGTAATTTGGCGTCCATAGCTCTGCCTATGTTTGTAAAAGGCACAGAGTTCGATCATAAAGAACTGTTTAAAGTTACCAAGCGTGTTACCAGAAACCTTAACCGGGTAATCGATAGAAATTACTATCCTGTTAAAGAAGCAGAAAACTCCAATATGCGCCATAGACCTATTGGTTTAGGGGTGCAAGGGTTGGCCGATACGTTTATTAAATTGCGTATGCCTTTTACTTCAGATGAAGCTAAAAAATTAAATCAAGATATTTTTGAAACCCTTTATTATGCTTCTGTAACCGCTTCTATGGAAATGGCAAAAGAAGAAGGGGTGTATCAATCTTACGAGGGGTCACCAATTTCTCAAGGGGAATTTCAGCATAACTTATGGGGGATTAAAGATGATGAACTTTCCGGCAATTGGGATTGGGAAAAATTGAGAAAAGATGTAAAGAAAAACGGAGTTAGAAACTCTTTGTTAATGGCGCCAATGCCTACTGCTTCCACTTCTCAAATTCTTGGTAACAACGAATGTTTCGAGCCTTACACATCAAATATTTACACAAGAAGAGTTCTTTCAGGGGAATTTATTGTGGTAAACAAGCATTTGTTGGAGGATTTAGTAGAACTCGGACTTTGGACAGAGGAATTGAAGCAGGAGTTAATGAGAGCCAATGGTTCTATTCAGCATATTGAAACCATTCCGCAGGAAATTAGAGAGCTTTATAAAACGGTTTGGGAGCTTAGTATGAAAGATATTATCGATATGTCCCGCCACAGAGGATACTTTATCGATCAGTCGCAGTCGCTTAACCTGTTTATGGAAGGTGCCAATTATGCCAAGCTTACCTCTATGCACTTTTATGCTTGGAAGAGCGGATTGAAGACAGGAATGTATTACCTCAGAACAAAATCTGCTGTAGATGCGATTAAATTTACATTAGACAACACTAAGAAAACAGAAAAAGTACCAGCAGAAGCTGCAGAAGTTAAAGCTGAGGCAACTGCAAAAGCCGCTCCGGTGGCAGTAGAGCCTTTATCACCACAGGAGTTGAAGGAGATGTTGGCAAAATCGAGAGATGCCGAGGATGATGACTGCTTAATGTGTGGATCTTAGATCTTTTCATTTATATAATTGTAAAAGGGAAGTTGTGTAAAAACAGCTTCCCTTTTTTTATGGCCAAAAACTAATGTTGGCGATCTAGAATATCTTTATTTTAGAATTATTCATAAGTATTAAAGCTCTCCAAAACTTTAGTTAATCAATGCTAATATTTTGTATGTCCGTGGGTAAACAGTTAACTTAAAGGTTATGGAAAGAGTATTAGTAGCCGGTGCCAACGGTACCACAGGAAAAATAGTAGTAGAACTTTTAAATAAATCGCAATATTTTACTCCCATTGCCATGGTGCGCAAAGAGGAGCAGTTAAAGCAGTTTAAGGATAAGAATATTGAAACCGTGTTAGCAGATTTACAAGAGGATCTCGCACATACCGTAAAAGATATTGATAAGGTTGTATTTACGGCAGGTTCTGGCGGAAAAAATGTAGTGGAAGTAGACCAAGAAGGTGCAAAGAGGTTAATTGATGTTTCTAAAGTAGCCGATGTAAAAAAGTTTGTAATGTTGAGCTCCATGGGGGCAGACGAGCCTGAATCGGTAGAAAAATTGCAGGAATATTTAAAAGCGAAGCAAAAAGCCGATATTCATTTAAAGGAAAGCGGACTAAATTATGCCATCGTACGGCCTGGGTCTTTAAATAATGAAAAACCATCCGGTAAAATTGAGCTTAAGGAAAAATTGAATAAGCGAGGGGAGATTAGTAGAGCTGATGTTGCCCAAACTTTAGTTAGGGCACTGCACGATGATACTGCTAATAAGGAAACCTTTGAGATTCTAGAAGGAGAAGTACTTATTGCGGAAGCTTTGGAAAAGGTTGAATAAGTATTTATTATAAACGAAACAAAAAGAAAACTTCCTAGAAGAATGGTGGGATATCCACTTTTTCTAGGAAGTTTTTTGTGTATTTATAATTTGTAATAAGTCTCTTTCTGATTACTTTTCAGGGTCTTCTGTATTTATAACTGGTTGTGGTACAGAGGCATCGTACTGATCTGAGTACAGCTCTAAAAGATTCATGGTGGCTACCACAAGATCTTTGGTTTCCGTTAATAAACTGAAATATAAAGAGGTGTTTTTCGGGCTCGATTCTTCCGTGCGGGTTCTAGAAATTTGCTTTTCTATTTTCTGACTCACACTTTGCAACAACCCTTGTTTTTCTTCAATCATTTGATTAATATCTTCAAAAGCACGGGCATCGAAACTCTTCTTAATATTATTGAAGAGAGATTGTATTTCGTTTTGAAGATCTAACAATTCACGGGTTTGATTGAATTTTAATTTTTTATGATTGTTATTTACATGTTTGTAAGACGCCTTCCCGATATATTCCAAAGATTGCGCCATGTCTTGAAGGTAACCGAGCACATTGATGTAAAAATGACTGGCTCCTACACTGGAATCATCTAAATTTTTTATAAAGTAAAATACGCTTTCTTGAAGCTCATCGATTTCAGAAGTAAGCTTCGCATTTCCTTTTTTGGATTTCTTCAATAGTTTTAAATCCTCCTTGGCGAGTCCGGTAATCGCGCCAGAATAAATTTTATTGGCTCTATTGGCTACTGCTGCAATATTATCGGCACTTTCTTCAATAACTCCTTGAATGGAGCTGCTTTCGGCCCTGTTTAAGCTGTCTTCTTCTTTACTTACATTCGATTTTTTCTTGTAGTTAATGTAGTTTCTAGCCAAAAGAACTACCGCGAAAAATAAAAGAATAGCTATCGCTGCTGGCCCTCCTATAAAAATAAGGTACGCCATTACAGAAGCTGCAACAAATGCGATAATTGCGGTAAAAAACCATCCACCGATAACGTTAAATACTCCGGCAACACGGTATACTGCACTTTCACGTCCCCAAGCCCTATCGGCCAAAGAGGTACCCATGGCCACCATAAAAGTAACATAGGTTGTAGAAAGTGGTAATTTCATGGAAGTTGCAATAGAAATTAAGATACCAGCAATCATAAGGTTTACAGAAGCTCTTATAAGGTCGAATGCGGGGGCATCATTGCTTTTGTCTTTACTAATTGCTACTGTCGGTTTTTCGAATTTAGAGTTTATTTTTTGTTGCATTTCTTTAGAAATCAACATATTGATTCCCAAGTTTGTTTTGGTCGATGCCCTAACAATCCATCTAGAAAGTAAATTGGGCTGAAATTTTTCTTTGCCTTCATTTTGTCTGGACAAGCCTATTTCTGTTTCGGCTACCGAACGTGCTTTTTTAGAAAACCACAAGGTAAGCACCATAACACCACCGGCGATAAAAAGCAATAAAGGTTCTGTAGGAACTTTTTCTGCCAACGATCCCATAGCGAACTGGTCTGGTGCAATACCAGAAGCCACCCAAGCTTCATAAGAGTGGTAAGCAGCCATTGGCACCCCGATAAAGTTTACCAAGTCGTTTCCAGAAAAGGCGAGGGCTAAACCAAAGGTTCCCATGGCGATTACAATCACCAAAATGTCTTTTTTAAATAAAGACATATACAATTGGGAGAATAAGGTCCAAACGATAAAACTTCCTATAAGCACATACGCTTCGTTTCCTTCCGTATAAGTTTTTAAATCGGAATAATAAGGAGTTCCTTTTAGTCCTTTCATAAAAATGAAGTAAGTGATTCCCGTTAAGGCAATTCCGCCGAACAAAGCCCCGAAATATTTCATTTTCTTTTCGTACTGAAAGGAAAAAATGAGTCGGGATATAAATTGAACAAAGGCCCCAACTGTAAAGGCAATTACTACGGAAAGTAGGATTCCCGAGATAATGACCAAGGCTTGATCCGAATTGATGTATTTTGAAAGGTCTGCCATGGTTTCGGTATCGTTCCCGGCAATTTTTATAAGTGCTACGGCTACTGCGGCTCCAAGTAATTCAAAAACAATGGAAACTGTTGTAGACGTTGGCATCCCAAGGGTATTGAAGAAGTCCAGCAGAAGAATATCCGTTATCATTACGGCCATAAAAATCACCATAATCTCGTTGAACATAAACTCCTTCGGAATAAAAATCCCCTTTCGCGCAACTTCCATCATCCCACTTGAGAAAACAGCTCCAATAAAAATCCCAATACTGGCAATAACCATAATGGATTTAAAGGAAATGGCTTTGGAACCAATGGCCGAGTTTAAAAAGTTAACGGCATCGTTACTAACACCAACAACTAGGTCTGCAACCGCCAGAATGGCAAGTGCAACAATCATTAACAAATAGATATTCTCCATGTTTCAAATATAATTATTCTCTTCTATATAACTTTCTACTATTCTGTTTTTTACAAATCAGCCAAAATTTCATCCTCTAGGCCTGTTTTTCTTCCAAAGGCTACTTAAAAATGCAATTCTACTTGAAGCCTAGCCATTAATTCGTCATTATCGGCAAAAACCGATAGGTAACTAAAATCGGTTTGTACCTTTAGTTTATGTCCGACTATATATTTTGAAAGTCCAACAGTATATTGATTTTCTGTGCTCTTTCTAGTAATCGCACGGTCTAAATCTATATTACTATACCGGGTGCTTACCTCCCAATTGCTTTTAAATAAATACCCCGCTTGAAGGTTAACTCCATTTCCAACTTGTACAATTTCTCCCGTGGGCGTACCATCAGAATTTTTGGCAATGGGGTCGTCTGCATTTCTATCGGCGTATTCGCCCATAAACGAAAAACCACGATATTTAAAAATTACATCGGCAAATAGGGTTGAAATATTGGTCTCATAAAAACCTTCATCATTTTCCATATAAACTCCCTGATTGCTTCGGGTTTTAACAGCATTGTTATTAAAATCGTAGGTTGCAGCAACCAATAATTTGGGTTTTTCTTCCCGGTCTAAAGCAGAACCTTCATATTCATTATCATCTTTAAACTCCCCTAACGGAAGTAACTCCAGTCTACTGGTGTATTGATAGCCACCTAAATTTCCCACAACGACATTTCTGCCGTCACCTTGGGAAAAAGCAAATTTTTCTCGGATTGTAAAATTGTTTCCAAAGGTATGATGATGTCTTAACTGTGCTCCAATATCCCGATCGATGTTAAACTGCGCATTGAGTAACGAGCGATCTACAAGCTGAAGATTTCCAGAAGATATAACACGCTCTATGTTTCCCGGTAATTTGGTTTGCCCGAACCAAAGGGTGAAATTTTTATAAAAATTCCACTTTATAACTGCATCATAAATATATCTTGGTGTATTGTTGGTGTAAATAGAACCACCTGAAATGTCGCGATTGGAGAGGCCTATTTCAATTTTGTAAACCAGCTTTTTGCTTAGCACAAAACCGTCAAATTTTAAACGGGCCCTTCGCACCAGGAAGTCAGATTTAAAATCGGTAATTTCACCCTCGCTTTTATTCCAGGTTCCAGATCCCAATAATTGCATTCGAGCTGCAAACTTCATACTCCAGGTGCTATCTTTTTGGGTGAAATTTAAAATTCCTTTTCCAAAAGGTGGTACTTTAATTTCTTGTGCATTTACAATAGTGCACGTGCAGAAATACAGCATAATTGCTGTTGCTACATACTTCATTTACTTATTAGTTTTTGTCGCTGCAAAGAACATATTGCTATGTTAAGAAATTGTTTCCTGTATATTAATTAATTAAAAAATAATCACTTAAATATAACAAAAAAAGGGCTGCCTTTTGGCAGCCCGCATATTCCTATAACTAAGTCGACAAAAACTAAAAGTTAATGAAATATCATTTTACGTAAATGAAGGTCAAAAATCACTTTTTCGCTTCAATTGAATGTAAATAAATTATTAACTTAACATTAATTTTAGTTGGGATGGCTTAGATAAATTCAGAAAAAACACCTAGTTTTTCACGGCTCTACAGTATCTTGCAGCTTTAAATATTAGGTATGAACTGGGAAGAATTACTATCGCTTAAAAGATATAAAGACAAACATAAAAGACTAAGAAAAGAGCAGGACGAAACGAGGTTGGGTTTTGAAGTCGACTACGATCGGATTATTTTTTCATCGGCTTTTAGAAGTTTGCAAGATAAAACCCAAGTGATACCTCTTTCTAAAACCGATTTTGTGCACACGCGACTTACGCATAGCATGGAAGTATCGGTTGTGGGACGTAGTTTGGGTAGAATTGTCGGCAAAGCGGTTTTGGAGAAACATCCCTATCTAAAAGATACCTATGGATACCAGTTTAACGATTTTGGTGCAATAGTAGCAGCGGCCGCCCTTGCCCATGATATTGGAAATCCGCCTTTTGGACATAGTGGGGAAAAAGCGATTGGAGAATATTTTAAAAATGGCAAAGGCAAAGAATTTAAATCGGGGTTAACCGATAAAGAATACCAAGATCTCATTGATTTTGAAGGGAACGCAAACGGATTTAAAATTCTTACCGAAAGCCGAGAAGGAATTATCGGCGGATTACGGTTAAGCTACGCTACCCTTGGCGCTTTTATGAAATACCCTAAAGAATCGCTACCCAAAAAACCGTCTAAACAAATCGCTGATAAAAAATTTGGTTTCTTTCAATCAGAAAAAGATACTTTTATCGATGTGGCTTCAGAATTAGGATTAGTGCAAACCCGGCATGGAGAGGATATTTCGTTTGCTAGGCACCCGTTGACCTTTTTGGTGGAGGCGGCAGACGATATTTGTTATACCATAATAGATTTTGAAGACGGGATTAACCTTGGGTTAATTCAAGAGGAATATGCTTTGGAATACCTTATTAAGCTAGTGAAAGACTCCATAAATACCGAAAAGTACCACTCTTTAACTACACGTGAAGATCGCCTAGGCTATTTACGGGCACTTTCGATAAATACACTTATTGCAGATGCGGTAAGAGTATTTTTAGAGCACGAAGAAGCTATTTTAAATGGGGATTTCCATGTCTCTCTTTTGGATAAAAGTAAGTACAAGGCACAAATTGAAGACATTATTAATTTAAGTGTAAAAAACATCTACCAAAGTACGGAGGTCATTCAGAAGGAAATTGTAGGATATAAAATTATCAATCAGCTCCTGGACGTTTTCTGTGGCGCCGTGGTAAGGACGAATGACGGAAATTCAACCAATTACGACCAACTCATTCTGAATTTATTGCCACCACGTTACCAAGTAAATTCCAGCACCTATGCTTCTTTAATGGCAGTCACACAATTTGTGGCAGGCCTTACCGATGGAAATGCGCTGTTGATTTTTAATAAGATTAATGGGAGTTTGGTGTAGTAAGAACAATTAATTTTTGGCTATTATATTTCTTTATCCAGTTTTTCAGCACCCGAAAGGATTTTAGCCAATTCTATTTTTTTTAGCCTGAATATCCATAACACTTTTGTTTATTTTTAAAAGCTAAAACTTAAAAACTAAAACTTAAAATTTATCGAGGAAAGCTTTTAAAATGAATGTGGTCTGTTTGTAACGAGATTAGTTGCGTGGGTTAGCACGAAACTCTGCAATTACGGCACCAAGCTGAAAATCCTCTCGGATTTTTAGAAATTGGCGAGAACAAGCAATTACTTATAGCAATCACTGGCAAAAGTGTTTTTTTTAACAAGCATAATACATTCTTATCAAAACTTTATGTCCGTCTTTCCATTTTACCCATCCCACTTCATCTTTTACGGTTTTGATTTTTAGCCAATCTCCTTTCATTTCCAAAACTCCACCTGTCCAAATTTTAAATTTGTCAGCATTGGGGTTTGGAATAATTATTCCGTTTTCTTTTGGTTCTTCTCTTAAAGCGTTTCTAGAACGGTCAAAATCAAATCTGAAAACAGTCCAGCCCTTAACGAAATCCTCAATAGATTCTTTTTTGAAATCACGATTTTCTAATTCTATATAGCCTAGCTCATTATCATTAAGTTTAATTACATAATGGTCAGAAGTCATATCGATACATTCAAAAGATAACCGAAAGTATTCAGGGTTCAAAACGAGAAGCCAAGGATTTAGAGGATTTAAAGTGTCATTTCGTGAATAATCTTTACCATAAAAAGTTGTAACTATATCATTTTTTGTAAACTCAATTCTTGCAATCTCCTTATTTTCAGAATCTGTTATAACTATGGGATTTTCATAATAATTAAGAGTATCTGAAATAGTCACAAAAAAATTTCCCGTGATGTCTTTCTCTGTTTGGAAAGGATAAGATTCGTCAGCATTCAAATAGTCTAGTTGAGTCCAGTTTTTGCGGTCTTGAGAAAGTAATGAATTGACGGTCAAAATCAGAAGTACTAAAAGTTTAAATCTAAGCATAATTTTTATCTTAAATATGTTATAACCCATCATAAACTACACTCCACTAACAGACCTTGCCTTATTTGGTGATAGCAGATGCTGCTAAAAATTATAAATTACGCCTACCCCTAAAGATTGCTTAAACTGTACCCGCGGACTAAAAGCAACTGTTTCCCCAGTTGGGGTTTCGCGCTCTTCAAACTTTACATCATTGTCATAAATAAGCTGGGTGCCAATGTTGGCAACTACATATTCGTTTACCTTTAGCTCTACGTCTAAGATCCAGTTAATATCGATGTTTCCAAAACTATTTATGTAATCGGTATAGAGGGTTAATTCATTAGACATGAATATGTTTTCGTAAATTTTCGTTTGGTAAGAGTTGGTTAAAAGAATACCAATTTCTGTACGAACGTTCTCGCCATCCTTTATTTTTACGCCATTAGCATCGTATTTGGCTCCTTCTACACCAAAGGAACCTTGATCTGCCAAATCTTGATCCAACACAAAAGTTGATTTTTGTGTTATGGGCGAGAAATATAATTTAAAATCTTTGTCTTCTGGCGAGTATTCACTACCAAAACCAAATAAGAAGTAACCCGGTGCCATAAAAGCGGAAATGGGGTTGTCCCTGTCTGGATATTTATAACCCCTGGCAAACTGCGTATTAAAATTAGCTTTTGCAGAAAAATACCAATTGGATAAATCTTCCATCCTAAAACCCAGAGTAGAGTTCACGGCAAAGGCGTCTTCTGTTTTTCTTAGTTTTTGTCCCTCTTGTGAGTTTATACCAAAGCGCATGATCATTTCGTTGTTCCACTGCAATTTTTCATGCTTATAATTTCTTTCGAAACGCGCGTTCCCCAGTGCCGTAATCGAGTTGTTACCCCCGGCATTCCAGTTCACAAAAGCGATTTCGCTTATGTTGGCCCCTACTTTATTAATCCTGTTCCACCTGGGCGGGAGTGGTTTGTACTCTTTTATTATTTTAGTAAGGTTAACGGTATCTTTCCCTTGAATTATAAAGACTTCTTTGGTCCTGGGATTGGTATATACTTGTTGGTCGTCATCCTGAGCTTGGGTCAGGTTAAAGAACAATACAAAAAAGAGAATAGCAGCAACTCTCATTATAAAGCTTACATATTAATTAGGTTGTACAAAAATGCTAAAAAAAGCGATGTTATAAAAATTTATTAAGAGCAACGGCAATACTTTTGGGATCAATACCTGCCTGTTGCTGTAATTCTTCAACGGTGCCCTGTTCTATAAATTGTTTGGGGATTCCCAGATTCTCTATATTTAAGAAATAATTATGTTTTGATGCGAATTCGCAAATAGCACTGCCCATTCCGCCGGAAACCACATTGTCTTCCACTGTAACAACTGTTTTGTGGGTGGTAAACACCTTGTGTAGCATGTTTTCGTCCAAGGGCGCTAAAAATCTAAGGTCGTAATGGGAGATCTTTTCAGTATTTTTAAGGTTCTCCATGGCTTTGGTGACATTTTCGGCCATATTTCCTATGCTAATTACGGCTATGTCCGTACCTTTTTTTAATTGAATCCCGCTACCAATGGTTAGCTTTTCAAAGGGTTGTTTCCAATCTATCATTACCCCTCTGCCTCGTGGATACCGAATTGCAATAGGGAGGTTAAGCCCTAGCTGTGCCGTGTACATGATATTCCTAAGCTCTATTTCATTCCGCGGAGCGAAAATGATAAGGTTGGGAATGCAACGTAGGTAGGACAGATCGAAAACCCCATGATGGGTAGCTCCATCTTGACCTACAAGTCCGGCACGATCCAAACAAAATATTACCGGAAGCTTTTGCAATGCCACATCGTGGATCACTTGGTCGTAAGCGCGTTGGAGAAAAGTGGAATAGATGTTGCAAAAGGGGATAAGCCCTTGTGTGGCCATTCCCGCTGCCAACGTTACGGCATGTTGCTCGGCAATCCCCACATCGAAAGCGCGGTGTGGGTATTTCTTCATCATATATTTTAGCGAGCTTCCCGTGGGCATGGCAGGGGTAATGCCAACGATTTTTTCATTGGTATCGGCGAGTTCGATAATGGTGGCCCCAAAAACATCTTGATATTTCGGGGGTTCTTCCTTGTTGGGCTGTACCACAAGTTCTCCCGTACGCTTATCGAATTTCCCTGGGGCGTGGTATTTTACTTGGTCTTCCTCTGCTTTTTTTAAGCCTTTCCCTTTGGTTGTGATTACATGTAGGAATTTTGGACCTTTCTTTTTCTTTAGTCGTTCCAGTTCTTTTAGCAATCGGGGGAGGTTATGGCCGTCTATCGGGCCACTATAATCGAAGTTAAGCGCCCTTATAATGTTATTTTTGGCGAGTTGCCTGTCTTTTTTTACATTGGTAAGGTATTCTTTTAATGCGCCCACGCTGGGGTCTATCCCAATAGCATTGTCGTTTAGGATTATTAAAAGATTGGCCTCGCTAACCCCGGCATGGTTTAGGGCTTCAAAAGACATTCCGCTGGCGATGGAGGCATCTCCTATAACCGCAATGTGATGTTTATCGGTATCTCCTTTTAGATTGGAGGCGATTGCCATTCCCAAAGCTGCCGAAATGGAAGTGGAGCTATGCCCAACACCAAAGGCATCGTACTCGCTTTCTTCCCGTTTAGGGAAGCCGCTTAAGCCATTAAGTTGGCGATTGGTATGGAAATTATTCTTTCTACCGGTTAATATTTTATGTCCGTAGGCTTGGTGCCCAACATCCCAAACCAAAAGATCGCTGGGGGTGTTAAATATATAGTGTAACGCAATGGTGAGCTCTACCACCCCCAAGCTGGCTCCCAAATGCCCTTCTTTGGTAGCCACAATGTCGATGATAAATTCCCGCAGTTCCTTGGCAAGTTCTGGCAGGTGTTTTCGGTCTATTTTTCTTAGATCTTCCGGAAAAATAATGGTATCTAACAGCTTTTGGCTCATAAAGCAAAAATACAAAGTATGTGCGGTTCTTGTGAGGTATTTTTAAATTCTTCTTGAAACATCATCGCCCCACTGCTGCACTCTTTCCCCAAAGCATGCCGAAATAGAATCGACTCCCAGTACACTGCCCTTGGCAAGTCTGCCAAGAACCGAAAGAGTAGGGATTTGGTTTTCCTCTGAGGTTAGTACACTGGCGTTTTCATTGGTTTCAATGCCCAGTTTACTGTGTACCGGGGCAATGAGATCGTTGGTGAGTAGGTTTTTTATAAGCGGTGTGTCTACCTTTAGTAGTTGGGGTGCATCCAGCACACAATTTACAAGCACTGGGGTGGTAATGGTTTCCTTGCCCATGGAGAATTGCCAACCTTGAGGGACTTGCGCTATATCTGGATTATTCACAAAATCTAAGGATAGAACGTCTGCTTTTATAAGGGCGAGCATCTGTTGCATGCTTTCCACGGGCGGACCAAAAGAATAACGCTTCATACGGTCGTAAAGCGCAATGGCCTTTACGAGAATGTCCTCTTCTATTTCAGCATAAGAAAAGGCATCAAAAATAATATCGTGGCAATGCCTCCATACCTGTCCCACGCAATAATCCAAGGAAATAGGGGCCTTGCCTGTGGCCATTTTAAGGTAGGCTTCGATGGTTTTTTGGGTAGCCCCTTCGTAATTAAAAAGTAAGTCATGCTTGTAATCTTCATCCGTGAGCCAGTTTATAATAACCGACTTTATATCGTTTTTCGTTAAGGTTGAATCTTTCGGAAGAAAGTGTTCCCTGTAAATTTCTTCGGAAAGGTTGGCTGCTGCTTCCTTAAAAAAATCGATATTATCGACCTTTTGCTCGCCGCTGGTCACTTTTGTCAAAGCATCAGAAAATTGTTGGTATTGAGCTTTTGAAGGAACAAAACGGCTGTCAATTTTTTCATTAATGGGTTTCGGAATCATGGGTTTTCCATCCAATGAAAATGGAATGATTTTCTTCGGAACCCTTTCCGTAGGATGATAAGAACACTGCAGGGTTTCTTTGTCTTCAATTTTAAAATGGGCTCCGCGCCCAATGGTGAGGGCTCTCATAATATCTATCATCGCCAAACCAAAACCTCGCAAGGCAACCTTGGTTTGTGGTGCTATTTTTGGAGAAGCGGTTAAATGGCGTACAGGGTATGGTTTATCTACAATTATAAGATCTTTATTGGATTCTGCATGCTGAATCCATTTTTTTAATTGGCCGGAATGTTCCGTGCGTTGATGCCCTACCGTAAGTAGCACTTCATCGGCATAAAACGCGTTTTCGTTTTGGTCTTTTAAAGAAAAGCCTGCTTCGGTCTTTTCAATATTCGTGATTTTAGAATTGATGAGTTTTGCAACACCATGTTGCAATAAAGGTGCGCTAAGTGTTTCGTAACGCTGTTTAAAATACAATCCGATTTTATTTCGTGGCGGGAAATAATCGGGTTCTAATGGGTTGGTATTTACAGTTGTCCAGTTTTTATAGGAAGGAAATGCTGGCAGTTGGATGTTTTTATAGGTAATCCCTGGTCTGCCATCCAAGCTTTTTAGATCCCTTTCAGAAATATTGAGCCAATTGGTACTGGGTTGATTGATGTTCCATATTCTTCCTGCTCCAGGGTCGGCAGCAGTTTCAAAAAGGATAATTTCCGCTTGTTTCTGTTGTTCGCTTAGGGCTTGTAACAAACTTTCCAGCGCAGATAAACCCCTGGGGCCAATCCCAATAATGGCAATTTTCTTCATGTAATGTGAAAGTAATTTTCTAACGCTAAAATACGTATTTTTAAAATGAAATCATTCCATTAGGTTTGGTGCAACTCTGTAGGCTGAATTGTATATTTGTGTTATGATAGAACCCTTTGACGATACGTACTTTATGAAAAAAGCGCTGCAAGAGGCAGAAGCTGCTTTCGATAAAGATGAAATCCCGGTTGGTGCGATTGTAGTGGTAGACAATAGAATTATCGCAAGAACGCACAACCTTACAGAAACCTTAACCGACGTAACCGCGCATGCCGAAATGCAGGCCATTACAGCCGCCGCCAATTTTTTAGGTGGAAAATACCTTAGCGGTTGTACGTTGTATGTAACTCTAGAGCCTTGCCAAATGTGTGCGGGGGCTTTGTATTGGAGTCAGATTAGTAAAATAGTGTATGGCGCTACCGACGAACAAAGGGGTTTTAACAGTATGGGAACCAAACTACACCCAAAAACAAAGGTGGTCTCCGGGGTAATGGAGGCCGAAGCCGTCAGTTTATTAAAACGTTTTTTTATTGAAAAGAGAAATTTAAATTAGAGGGATTTTTGCTGAAATCCTAGTAATTTTCAGTGACCTTTAATAGCTCATTTTTATTTTGTTTTACTTTTTCTATACTGAATAACAAAATTGATAAAGCTTACTCCCAAACCAATGATCAAAAAAGTATAGCCAAGTGCTTTCCTTTCTAAGGAGGAAGCGATAAGCAAACCCACTAAACAAAAAATAACCGAAATTAAAAAAAGGGTAATGGAGGTAAATTTCATAAAAAGGGAATCAATCTTTGGTTTTGTATTTGTAGGTAAGGTAAATGAGCCCAATAATAAAACCGATGGCAAGTAAAATATAGCCAACTATTTTTAAGGCAAATACAAAAAGCACCACAAGCCCTGCCAGGGTGCAAAGGAGTCCGATAAGGAATAAAGTAGATTTCATCTAAAGCGTTTTACGTATTAGAAATGTAAGAATAAGATTGTACTTAAACAAAAAAAGTCGCCCAATTTGGACGACTTTGTACTTTACAAAAATAAAATATCTTTAGCCGATTACTTGCACGTGTGCAGCAACCATACCTTTTCTTCCTTCTTCTTCTTCGTATTCTACTTTGTCACCTTCGTTTAGTTCAACACCTTTAAGTTCAGTTACGTGAACAAAAATGTCTTTACCTGTTTCGTCGTTGGTTATGAATCCGTAACCTTTTGATTCATTGAAAAATTTTACTGTACCAGTCATTATAAATTGTAATAAAAATTAAAGTACCAAATGTAGGAATTAAATTGAAAGTGCAAATAAAATTTAGGTAAAATCTTTTAAAAATTATTGATTTTCAGTGTTTTCGCCCTTTTTATCATTCATTTTATCAAGATTTTCTTTAGTCATCATATAATCTTGAATGTTTTTGCCTTTAGAGCGTGAATAGATAAATAGCGGAATGAGTATAAAGGCAGATGCTAAAACTGCCACCCCGATAATTTTATCCCCCATTGCGTGGTCGTCTTGCCATTTAAAATAATAGCCTACTACAAAAGCTATTAGAATGGCAAAAAATAATATTTGAACAATTCTTTTCATAGTTAATATGCGAATAATTATATAGTTTTATTTTGGAGGTTTTGCATTAGAATGAAGGTGTAACCAAAACTTTTATAAATCAGCTGTCCGTTAGTAATTTTTCAATTTCTGATTTCAGTTTTTCCAAATCCCTTACCACAATTGTCCATATAATAGCATCTGAAACGGTGTCGTAACCTTGGCTAATACGATTACGGGTGTCAACAATTTTTCTAGCGTTGGTAATAGGGAATTCTGGATGAATTTTTAAAATTTTGTTGATGGCCTCCCCAATAATTTCAATGTTCCTTTCAATCGCTCTTTTGCCTTTTAAGTCTTCCTGAAAAACTGCATATTCTTTTTCCTTAGGCAAAAAAGAATATATTTCATTGATAGCTTGTTTAATATCTTCCAGTCGCGTTCTAACCTCAATTTCCATAAATTCGGAATTTGTTTTGGTCTATTTCTTGCTTTAAAAACGGATTTTTTAATGCTTTTAACTCCAATAAGTCAATTCTGCGATTAAATATTTTCTCTAAATTGAATTTTAGGTCAAAATATTTGTCGGAATAAGAGATAGGATCTTTATCGTCGATATCCACTAAAAAATCAATATCGCTATCAGGTCTAAGTTTATCCTTAAGTACTGAACCAAAAGCAAACAAAGATTTCACCTTGTTGGTGTTACAAAGTTTTATGATCTCTTCGATATTTTTATGGATCTCTTTCATTTCTACCAAAGATAGGAAATTGTCGTCAATTGATTGGATGTGCTATTACCGAAAGTTTATGTGCGTTGTACGCCTAATTACTTGGTAAAAGAAATTAATTTTCTTCTGTAGGCGGTTAGCAATTTAGATTTGGATACAAATCCATAATACTTTCCATCTTTTACTACCGGAAGGTTCCAAGCGCCACTGTCTTGAAATTTCTGCATCACCCGCGTCATATTATCCGTTTGCATTTTTATCACTTCCGGAGGGTTTTGCATTACGTCTGAAGCTTTGATCTCTTCGTACAAACTTTGATCGAACATAATAGAGCGGATGTCATCCAAAAGGATGATCCCTTCTAAATAACTGGTTTTACGGTTTAATACCGGAAAAATATTCCTGTTGGATTTTACCACTGCATTGTGCACAATATCGCCGAGGTTCATGTCTGGGTATAATGGAACAAAGTTACGTTCTATCACCGTGCTCAAATCCATCAAGGTTAACACCGCCTGATCTTTATCGTGGGTAATTAACTCTCCTTTATTCGCCAACTCCATAGTATATACAGAATGCGGAATAAAATATTTAGTTATTGCAAAAGAGATGGTAGCAGTAATCATCAATGGGATGAATAATTCGTAACCTCCCGTAAGCTCGGCAATTAAGAAAATGGCGGTTAAAGGAGCGTGTAAAACGCCAGCCATTAAGCCCGTCATTCCCACAAGGGTGAAATTGCTTTCAGAAACAGGACTGTTCAACACCCCAATATTGTTTAAGATTTTGGCTAGACAGTTCCCCATAATACTTCCCATAAATAGAGTAGGAGCAAAAATCCCCCCAACACCACCGGCACCAAAGGTAATGGCGCTGGCAACAATTTTAAATAGAATGAGTCCAATTAGAAGTCCGATAACCACCCAAACATTATCCAAATCAATATTAAAAAAGTTGTTTTCCAATGCAGCCTTTGGGTTTCCTTGTACCAAATGGTTGATTACCTCGTAGCCCTCCCCGTAAAGCGGGGGGATAAAAAAGACAATAGTTCCTATGGCCATCCCTCCAATAATAAGTCTTTTTATGGGGGAGCTTATTTTATCGAAGAAATTATGGATACCACCGTAAACCTTAGTAAAGTAAATAGAGGTAAACCCGGCTACCAAACCTAAGAGAATGAAAAAAGGCACATCGTTTAAAACAAAACCATCTTCCAATTTAAAGGGAAGTAAAATATCACTTCCGAAGAAAAAATATGAAGTAATGACCCCCGAAATAGACGCTAGCAAAAGCGGTAAAAGGGATGCCAAGGTAAGGTCGAGACTAAAAACTTCAACAGCAAAAATAATAGCCGCTATGGGTGCCTTAAAAATAGAAGACATAGCGCCTGCTGCTGCGGCTCCTATAAGAAGGGTTCTGCTGGCTTGATTCATATGAAAAAGCCTAGCGATATTTGAGCTTATGGCGGCCCCTGTTGCCACCGTAGGCCCTTCCAGACCAACAGAACCCCCAAAACCTACGGTGAAAGGGGCGGTTAAAATACTTCCCACCATTTGAAATCTGCGCATAATCCCCTTTCTTTTTGAAATGGCAAATAGCGTAGAGGGAATCCCATGGTTAACACGGTGCCCAATTACATATTTCATGATAAGATAGGTAAGGGTTAAACCAATGAGTGGGTAAACAAAATAAAATGCGTGGTGGTATTGCTGGATAAGCTTTCCTTCCAGCAAAAGTTGGATTAAATGTGTTAGGTTTTTGAGAACCACGGCGCCAATTCCAGAAGTAAAACCTACGAGAATACTTAAAATATAAATAAATTGACGTTGAGAAATGTGTTTCGCACGCCATATTAATATTCTAGTAAACAAACTTTTTTTAGAATGTGGCATTCCGTTTTAATTTGTGTTCTATGGTAAAGCGCCTGTAAACAATTACTTGCAGGCGCCCCTAATTTATAGATTTAATTTAATATGTAGCTCTTTTAATTGCTCGTCATCAATTTTTGCAGGTGCGTCGATCATTACATCACGACCGGCATTGTTTTTTGGGAAAGCAATAAAGTCCCGTATAGTTTCTTGTCCGCCCAAAATGGCTACCAATCGGTCAAAACCAAAGGCCAATCCGCCATGAGGAGGGGCTCCGTATTGGAAAGCATCCATTAAGAAACCAAATTGAGCTTTTGCCTCTTCATCTGTAAAACCTAAATGCTTAAACATGAGTGCTTGTAAATCCCTGTCAAAAATTCTTATAGATCCACCTCCAATTTCGTTTCCGTTTAAAACAAGATCGTATGCATTGGCTCTTACTTGGCCAGGTTCTGTATCCAAGAGTTTTATGTCTTCTGGTTTAGGAGACGTGAATGGGTGGTGCATGGCGTGGTAGCGTTTTGTTTCTTCGTCCCATTCCAATAGAGGGAAATCCAACACCCAAAGTGGCGCAAACTCGTCAGCTTTTCGTAGTCCGAGACGTTCTGCCATTTCCATTCTCAACGCACTTAGCTGGCTACGGGTTTTATCCGTTGGGCCAGAAAGCACGCAGATTAAATCACCAGCTTGTGCTCTGGTAGATTCAGCCCATTTTTTAAGGTCTTTTTGATCATAAAACTTATCTACGGAAGATTTAAAAGTTCCGTCCTCATTACATTTTACATACACCATTCCCAAGGCTCCCACTTGAGGACGCTTTACCCAATCGATAAGTTTATCAATGTCTTTTCTGGTATAAGAAGCAGCTCCCGGAACGGCAATCCCAACAACCAATTCTGCCTCGTTAAAAACTTTAAAGTCTTTGTGCTGCGCTACTTCATTGAGTTCGCCAAATTCCATTCCAAAACGTATATCTGGCTTATCGTTTCCATATTTGCGCATGGCGTCGTCGTAGGACATTCTTGGGAAACTATCTATTTCCACGCCTTTAATCTCTTTGAGTAGATGACGGGTTAAGCCTTCAAAGACATTTAAAATATCTTCCTGTTCTACAAAGGCCATTTCGCAGTCTATTTGCGTAAATTCAGGTTGTCTGTCGGCCCTAAGGTCTTCATCCCTAAAACATTTTACAATTTGAAAATACTTATCCATTCCTCCCACCATTAGCAATTGCTTGAATGTTTGTGGTGATTGCGGAAGGGCGTAAAACTGGCCTTCATTCATACGGGAAGGCACCACGAAATCGCGGGCCCCTTCTGGGGTAGATTTTATTAAGTAAGGGGTTTCCACTTCGATAAAACCTTCTTTGGACAGGTAATTTCTAACTTCAATCCCTACTTTATGCCTAAAAATCAAACTGTTTTTAACTGGGTTACGCCTAATATCTAAGTAACGGTATTTCATCCGAAGATCGTCACCACCATCTGTTTCATTTTCAATAGTAAAAGGAGGGGTTTTAGATTCATTTAAAACCTTAATGCTCTTTACCAATACTTCGATATCTCCAGTGGGAATGTTAGGATTTTTAGATTCTCTTTCTATTACCGTTCCATCTACCTGAATAACAAATTCCCTTCCTAATTTTTGAGCGGTTTCCAAAACTTCCTTCGGAGTACGCTCTTCATCAAAAATTAATTGAGTAATGCCATAGCGATCCCGTAGATCGACCCAAACCATAAACCCTTTATCCCTTACTTTTTGAACCCAACCAGAAAGGGTTACCTCATTATGTATGTGTTCGTTGCGCAATTCGCCACAAGTATGACTTCTATACATGAATTCTTTACATTTTATAAGCTGCAAAGGTAATAAGTTACTGCAGGTAAAAGAAACTTTTTCAGCGGTAAATTAAATGGGTTGTAATTCAAGTTTTTTTGAAAAATCCGGACGGATGGAAGGATGAAATCGTACAAATTTCTTAGCTACCCTATCGTTTCAATGTTAAATCTTTAATTTTTAGGGTTATTTAATCTTCTAAAAATCAGGCAAAAGAAATTCTAATGTTAACTTAATGTTACGTAAATGTTTTTTTAATGTAATTAATTCACTATATTTGTTATGATAACGTAAAGTAACAATAATTTAATAACGAAAATATAAGATCATGAAAAATACTATTTTAATTTTTGCAATGCTTTTTTCGTTCGTGATGGTTGCTCAAAATGGTGAGCAAAAACCGAAGCTGGAGAAAGAAGGAGATATGGTTAAAGCTACTTATTTCCATGAGAATGGGGAAATAGCACAAACGGGTTATTATCTTGACGGAAAATTGCATGGTGAGTGGAAAGCTTACGATGAAACAGGTAAGAAAATTGCTTTGGCAGAGTATAAGAATGGAGAAAAGACCGGAAAATGGTTCTTTTGGGACAATAAAAGCTTAAACGAAGTTAATTATGAGGACAGTAGAATTACTGGCGTTACTACTTGGACAAATGCCAATCCTGTAGTTACTGTAGATTAATTGCAATTCGAATAAATCTTAAAACCACGCTTTTGGCGTGGTTTTTTGTTTTTAAACCAAAATTCTTTATAAATATTGCTTCTACAAGGCCTTAAGTTTTTAATACTTGTACTATTTCGTACTTTTGTCCATCTATAAAAGTAAAGCATGATAAAGTCAATGACTGGTTATGGGAAGAACATTATTCAACTTCCTTCAAAAAAAATCACTGTAGAATTAAAATCTTTAAACAGTAAAAACCTCGATCTCAATGCACGAATTCCGTCTTCTTATCGGGAAAAGGAAATAGAACTCAGAAATCTTATTGCAAATAGTCTTGAAAGGGGTAAGGTAGATTTTAGTCTGTATGTAGAAATAACCGGCGAAGCTTCCAATACTCAGGTAAATGCCAACGTGGTTAGGGAGTATATCGAACAGTTACGAAGTGTTAATCCCACAAAATTTACAGATAAAGACGACATTGAACTTTTAAAGATGGCGGTAAGAATGCCGGATGCTTTAAAAGCAGAGCGTGATGAAATAGATGAAGATGAATACAGGGAAATTAAAAACGCCTTGGAAGAGGCTTTAAAAGAGATCAATATCTTTCGTTCCCACGAAGGCGCTGTTTTAGAAAAGGATTTTGTAAGCCGCATTGAAAATATCTTGGTTTTACTTAAAAAAGTGGAAGAGATAGACCCAGAAAGATTGGAAGCGGTTCGCGAACGGTTGGAGAAAGCGGTGGCAGATTTAAAGGAAAACGTAGATGAAAACCGTTTTGAACAAGAATTGATCTACTATTTGGAGAAATTTGATATTACCGAAGAGAAAGTCCGTTTGGCAAATCACCTCGATTACTTTTTAAAAACATTGGCTTCCGATGATTCCAACGGAAAAAAACTAGGATTTATCAGTCAAGAAATAGGTAGGGAGATAAACACTATTGGTTCTAAGGCCAATTATGCGCCCATGCAACAAGTGGTGGTGCAAATGAAAGATGAGTTGGAGAAGATTAAGGAACAAATGTTGAATGTTCTTTAGGATCGAAAAGAAGTTTTCATTTTAAAATTGATGTATGCAAGATAAAAACACGGGAACCGGAGGAAAGCTGATTATTTTTTCTGCACCTTCCGGAAGTGGCAAAACTACAATTGTACGGCATTTACTTAACTATCCTGAATTGAATTTGGAGTTTTCCATTTCTGCTACTTCCAGGGAGCCTAGGGGCGAAGAAAAAGATGGTGAAAATTACTATTTTTTATCTACCAGGCAGTTTAAAGATCATATAAAAAACGATGATTTTTTAGAGTGGGAAGAAGTATACCGCGACAATTTCTACGGAACTTTAAAAACAGAGGTAGAACGCATTTGGGCTTTGGGAAAAAATGTAATTTTTGATATAGATGTAGCCGGCGGATTGCGAATAAAAAAGAAATTTCCTGAAAATACCTTGGCAGTTTTTGTAAAGCCACCAAGTGTAGACGAGCTTAAAATTAGACTCAAAAAACGCAAAACAGAAAGCGACGATAAAATAAATATGCGTATTGCCAAGGCATCCGTAGAATTGGCAACTGCCCCGCAGTTTGATAAAATTATCAAAAACTACGATTTAGATACCGCAAAACAGGAGGCATATGATCTGGTAGCAGATTTTATCGGTTTGAAAAATAAATAAATGAAGGAAGAGCTTATAATTCTTTCTGATATTTGGGGAAAATCGCAATCGGATTGGATCGATAATTACGTAAAGGCCTTAAAAAATAACTTTACCATTCGATATTACGATTGTTGTGAATTGGCTGGGATTGACTCAAAAATTAATCAAAAAGAAGAGCTTCATCAACAATTTTTGAGCTTCGGAATTGAGTTGGCCGTGCAGAAGCTCAGCGAACAGGAACAGAATAATGTATCCATTTTGGCATTTAGCATTGGAGGCGTTATTGCATGGAAGTTTGGTCTTAAAACAACTAGGCTCAAAAATCTTTTTTGTGTGTCATCAACTCGGCTTAGGCTGGAAACGGACAAACCAAAAGGTTTTATAAAACTCCTTTACGGAAAAGAAGATTCATTCGTTCCGCCCGAAATTTGGTTCAAGACTATGAATCTTAACCCTACATTTTTTGAAAATCAGGGTCGTGATTTGTATTCAGAAAAGGAGTTTTCAGAAATAATAAGTAAAGAACTTATAAAGTTTATAGACTAAATGAAGAAAAGAATTGGTCTTTATTTCGGTACTTTCAACCCTATTCACGTGGGGCACTTGGCCATAGCCAATCATATGGTGGAGTTTTCAGACCTCGACGAAGTTTGGTTGGTGGTTACCCCCCACAATCCCTTGAAAAAGAAAAGCACGCTTTTAGATAACCATCATCGGTTGGAAATGGTGTATCGGGCCACCGAAGGCTACGATAGGCTAAAACCAAGCGATATTGAATTTGGGTTGCCGCAACCCAATTACACCGTTAATACCTTGGTTTATTTAAAGGAAAAGCATCCTGAAAATCACTTTTCAGTGATTATGGGGGAAGATAACCTTAAGAATTTCCATAAGTGGAAAAATCATGAGATCATCTTGGCAGAAAATGATATTTACGTTTACCCAAGGATAACTAACGCCCCTACTAAAAAGAATAAGTTTGAAGATAGTCCTAAAATAACAAAAGTGGAAGCTCCTATTATGGAGATATCTTCCACTTTTATTAGAAATGCGATTTCCAATGGTAAAAATATCCAACCATTGTTACACTCCCGAGTTTGGGAATATATAGATTTAATGAATTTCTATAAATAAACTATTTTGTAAGCGTAGGAATACGTAATACCTGCCCCGGGTAAATTTTATCAGGATCTTTAAGCATTGGTTTGTTGGCTTCGAAAATTTCTGGATATTTCATAGCGTTTCCATAGAATTTTTTTGCGATTTTGCCTAGAGTATCACCGCTCACTACGGTGTGGAACTGTGCTTCTGGTTCTTTATGTTCAACTTCCATCTGGTCGTCTACCACTGCAATCCCTGCACTATTTCCTACCACTAAAACCACTTTTTCTTTTGTACTTTGGTCATGGGCTTTACCATGTATAGTAGCAGTATCACCCGTAATTTTGATGCTTAAATTATCTACTTTCAGGCTTAAATCGTGAATGGTTTCGGTTAAATCTGCAGCCGCTTTTTTGTTGGCAGCTTCAATAGCTGCTTTTTTATCAGCTGCAGCCTCGGCAGCTTCTTCAGCAGAGGTTTTTCCGCCGAAAATCTTGGCTCCGGCATCTTTAATAAATGAAAATAATCCCATGATTCTTATTTTTTATGTTGATAGTTATTTTCATATAAGATAAGAAAATTATTACGATTGAACAATCAGTAATGATAGTTAAAGTTTTGCAAATAGCTTATAATCAGAAATTAAAGTTCCGTAAAAGTGTTGTCCTTTTAAAATCGAAACATGGACCTTTCTGTTACAAATAACCGTTAAGGGTTTCAAAAGGTAATTTTAATCAAAATGAAGCTGTACTTTAACCTGAATAATATAATGGCTATGAAAACATCAGGTGGCTCCCAAAAAAAGGTCGCCTATTGTTTTCAATAGACGACCTTTGCAAATAACCAACCAAAAAAATCAACTAACCTAACTTGATTTTAATCTTCATCTGCTGTTTTTAAAAATTAACCTAACCTATACCTATAACGCCCACCTTTAAAATATCATTGTTTTAGAAATCATAATCTATTGTTAAACCTCTTTTTCAATATTCATAATTTGAGATTATTATTTTAATATGCTACTATTCAATGAGTAAGGTCTTGATTTAAAATTTAGTTACTTTTGACCTTTAAATGAACGATAAACAAATGGAGAATTCTATAAAAGTTGCGGTGTTAGGTGGAGGAAGTTGGGCAACGGCGCTTGTTAAAATGTTAAGTGAGAATATGGAGGAAATTGGTTGGTATATGAGAAACCAAGCAGCTATAGACCATATTTTAACAGCTCAGCACAATCCTAATTATTTGAGCTCTGTTGAATTCAATACAGACAAGTTGAAATTAAGTAGGGATATTAATGAAATAGTTTCTTACGCCGATTATCTCATTTTTGCCATTCCTTCTGCATTTTTGCATGATGAGCTGAGTAATTTAACCGCTTCTTTAGACGATAAAGTAGTATTTTCTGCCATAAAAGGAATTGTACCGGAAAGCGGACTCATAGTAGGGGAACATTTCCACGATTTATACAATGTTCCTTTTGATAGAATTGGGGTGATTACGGGTCCTTGCCATGCTGAAGAGGTGGCCTTGGAACGACTTTCGTACCTTACCGTAGCATCTTCAGACGAGGACAAAGTTATGGTGCTGGCCGATAAACTTGGCGGCCCTTATATTAAAACCAAAATAAGCGATGATATAATTGGTACCGAATATGCCGCTGTATTAAAAAATATTTATGCCATTGCCGCCGGGATTGCGCATGGTTTAGGGTATGGAGATAACTTTCAATCGGTTTTAATGAGCAATGCCATTCGCGAAATGAAGCGCTTTATAAAACGCATTCATAAAATGAAGCGTAACATCAACGACTCTGCATATCTTGGGGATTTGCTCGTTACGGGATATTCCGTGTTCAGTAGGAACAGAATGTTCGGGAATATGATTGGAAAGGGCTATACCGTAAAAAGCGCCATGATGGAGATGAATATGGTGGCAGAAGGATATTACGCAACCAAGAGTGCTGCCAAGATAATCGCGAAACAAAAGCGAAAATCCAAAACCCCTATAATCGACGCGGTAAACGATGTTCTATATGAAGGAAAAGATCCTAAAAAAACATTTTTAAAACTTACTGAGAAGTTGGATTAGGGAATCCTATTTTTTCCTCAAAGCAAAGAAATTAATTTTTTAAATGTTTCCCTTTTTTAGTATCAGGGAAAAAATCTAGATTCCATTTGTCATTTAAAATTCTTACCTCACCATGATACTTTTTATATCAAGGCGTTTCACTCTTTTCCTGCCTGGGTGATATAAGCTCAATAGTTGCTTTTTAAAAAACATAAAAGGCACTTCTTTCAATATATTTATTCAGTTTTTATGGAAAACCGTAAGGTAACTTGTTGATTATTTGATTGTTTTGATTTATGAAATTGGTTTGAAACTAAATATAGAAGTTTTAATGAACCGATTTTATTAAGTTTTTCAATCAAATATTTAAGAATATGGAACTTTACAATCAACTAAAAGGGCTTGCTGATAAGATTGAACTTTTAAAGGATAAAATAGATACAGAGGAATCTACTAAGCATGCGTTTACACTTCCTTTTATAAACATTTTAGGATATGATACATTCAATCCTACCGAAGTTGTTCCTGAGTTTACGGCTGATTTAGGGCTAAAAAAGGGAGAGAAAGTAGATTACGCGATATTCCAAAATGGAGTTCCCATTTTAATTATCGAGTGCAAGCACTGGAAACAGGATTTGAATGTTCACAATTCTCAGCTTTTTAGATATTTTCATGTTACCAAAACTAGATTTTCCCTGCTTACCAATGGCATTATTTATCGTTTTTACACTGATTTGGAGGAAACCAATAAAATGGATGAAAAGCCTTTCTTAGAGTTTGATATTACTAAGATTAAGGAGATCACCGTTAAAGAAATTGAAAAATTCCATAAGTCAAAATTTGATGTTTCTACAATTGTTGATAATGCTAGCAATCTTAAATATACAAGGGAGGTAAAGAGCTTAATTGATGAAGAATTACAAAACCCCTCTCATGATTTCGTGAAACTGTTTGCTAATAGAGCATACAGTGGTAGATTGACTTCAAAAGTTATGGATGAATTCACAGAAATTGTTGGAAAGGCATTCAGTCAAATAATTAGTGAAAAGGTAAATGACAGATTAAATTCAGCTTTAAACAAAGAACAAGAAAAGCAACAAGAAGAAGATCATGTTGAGGAAATACCAAAAAATCAGATTGAAACCACCGAAGAAGAATTGGAGGGTTACCAAATTGTACTTGCAATTTTAAGGCGAAAGCTGGATAAAACAAGAGTAGTTCACCGAGACACGCAATCTTATTTTGGAATTCTGCTAGACGATAACAATAGGAAACCAATATGTAGACTTCACCTAAATGGCGGAGTAAAGTATATAGGCTTATTTGATAAGGATAAAAATGAAATTAAGGAAAAAATAGAATCTGTAGATGATATATACAACTTTGAAAGTCAGCTTTTGAAAACAGTTGGTTTTTATGATGGGGAGTAGGAAGTGTTTTAAATTTATATATGATGGTTAAATCAATTATTTATATTGCAATTGTATGTATTGCATTGCAAAGCCTTAAAGCTCAAACGTGTTCAGAAATGATTGAATATATTAAATCCGAAAGTTATGGCACAACCTATACCAGTTACTCAAGCTCTGCAATTTCTAAAGTCACTTTTCATAATATTATGATAGATTATCAAACCTATTATTTTGCTATTGTTTGCTTTAAAAGCAAATATTCATACGGTTGTAACGAATATATTTATCAAGTAAGTTCAAATACAAAAATGTACTATTCAATGAATTATTTGGAAAGTGCAGGTAAAGCATTTTGGAAATATATACAACCTTACAATGATAATTTGAATTGCGCCCCGGATTTTGAATAGATCGCATCTACATTTTTTTATTTATCAACCCTCATTTCAATCTATTCCGCACATACTTCCCATACATATACTCAGTAACCGGTTTTAAATCCTCTCCATTAACGGGGTGTTTTCCGTACCAAGAAAAGAACTCAACAGAATCTTTGTCAGCTTTGTAATAATAAGATTTCCCTACTTCAACTGCCTTTAAGGGAATCCGTTTCATGTGTTTATATAACTTAGCATCATACCGAACAATTGTATTTGTAGCTGTCTTATGGTCATTCAAATCACAGGAAACTTCTATAAATTTTGTTTCTTGCCAAGTCATGCAAGAAGATTCTTTTTCGTTAGTAAAAAATAGGTTAAAGCATAACATTCCGAGAAGGGAAATTCCTAAAATCAAAATCAATAACCTTTCTTTTGGTCTTCGTTTTAATGGAGTACCTTTTATTGGCTTATCCGTTTCTCTTTCCAGCTTTTCTTCCGAATAGTTATTTATAAAGTCTTCGTAATTTTTATATCCCAAATACCGGCTCATGGCTTCGAGTAAGTCATGTTTGGGTTTTGATGCATGGGGGTTTGTAGCATCAATATATTTTTTATAGGCACGCTCTATGGTTTTATAGGAAGTATTATGGTAGCATTTAAGGTCGTTATGAAATTTCGATTCTAAATAAACACTAAGACCATGTGGGCTATTTTTTGTCGATTCCTTTTCAGCTTTCTCAAAAACCTTTCTTACAAGTGCTTCAATCTTATCCATTACAGTTGGTTGGTATTCAAAATTAATACTATTAGACATTATTTAGACATTCTTGTCCAACAAAAATTAGACAACCTTTTCCGTGTTCTGTCCGCAATCAAGCTGCTTTCTACCATTTACTTTGCCTCGTAGAATGATTTGGTTGTGTAAAGCTAACATAACCATAGCGCTACAATCATTCTTACGGAAATCCTCAATGCAGTGACTTATGCACATTGGGAAGTGGCAAAATGTTGCTGTATTAGGATTTCTACTTCCCAAAACACGGTTCCTATAAGAAGGCAATTGCCTTAAGGAATAATCAGCTGGCTGTGGCCGAGCAGGAACCTTTTTGTTTAATTTTTAAATCTATTAAAATGAAAAAAATATTCTTATTGATATTACTCGCTTCGATAAACGCAGGTTTTATTTCTTGTTCTACGGAAGATGTTTCAGAAACAGAGGCACTATACAACCATCAAGCCAATGGTGAAGATGGTCATACAGGAGGGGACCCTAATGACCCCGATCCGGTAGACTGAAAAATGTATTTATAATTCTTACATTTGAGGAATGAAAACCAACCTACTTTCATTCCTCATTTTTTTTACCTGTTTTTGTGTACTTATATCGTGTCAGCAAGAAGCAAAAACTAAACAAAAGAATGTGGGTGCTACCAATAATACCGACTCCCTATACCTAGAAGCCAATGCACAAAAGGCCAATTCAGAAATAGAAAAAGCACTAGAAGTAAATGCGTTGGGAATTAAAGCTTTGGAAAACGATTCAGATTCCATCTATGCAAAGTTTTTAAGACAGCGTATTGTTTTGCTGGGGCGTAAAAGGCCTTTGGATAGCGCAATTTATTATGCGAACAAACTGTTAGACCTTCAGAGAAAAAATAAAGACACCAGCTTAATAGCTGATGGTTATTATTTAAAGTCGTACTATTTTGATAAAAATAATAGCATAGACAGCACGTTATTAAATGCCTACCGAGCTCTTCAATTGTTTAAAGAAGTTAGAGATAGCACCAACGTAGCATTAAAATCTAGATTTTTATCTGCAATTTTAAGTGATTTGGCAAACTATGAAGAAGCGGAAGTTGTCGGCGTAGAAGGAATTGGTTACATAACTGCTCAGGATAATGCAGAATTGTATTCCAGCTTGTGTAACTCATTAGCGATTATAACAAAAAACAGGGAAAATTATAATGAATCGCTATACTGGTATATTAAAGCGTTGGAGTGGACAGAAAGCAAGCTCAACAAAAACATCATTCAGAATAACATTGCCGTTGTTTATTTAAAACAGGGAAAGTATCAAAATGCTTTCCAATTGTTGAATGAAATTAAAGAGGATACGGTTTTCACTAATCCAAATAATACTTCACATAGAGTAAGAGTACTAGATAATTGGGCTTATGCGAAAAGCAAGTTGAACCATATTGATGCAGAAAAACATTTATTGGAAGCATTAGAACTTAGAAAAAAACGGAATATAGCCTTTAATTTAAACGCAAGTTATATTCATTTGGCAGAGCATTATGCAGATAGAAACGATTTAAGAGCGTTGAGTATGGCAAAAAATGCCCTTAAAACGGCCAAAACATATAATAATCCAGACGACCAACTAGCAGCGCTATCCATTTTGATAGACGTTTCAGCCAATCCTAGACCTTACGCTATTTTATACAGGGATATTAGTGATAGCATTCACAAGGTACGAGAACAGGCGAAAACAAGTTACGCGAAATTAAAGTATGATGTAACACGTAACCGACAAGAAAACACCAATTTAAAGGCAGAAGCGAAAATCAGGGAATTAGAAATCAGCCAAGCTCGGTTAAGAAACTTGGTTTATGTGGTTGTTATTGTCATACTGTTGCTAGTGGCAATTTGGCGGCATAAATACGTAAAAAATAAACACCGAAGGGAGAAAGAAAAAGCTATATACGACACTGAATTGGGCATATCCAAAAAAGTCCATGACGAACTGGCTAACGATGCTTTTAATATATTATTGTTTATTCAAAATGAAACAATTTCATTTGCCCAAAAAACAGCTATAATCGATGCTTTAGATAGTCTCTATAAAAAAACAAGGGATATCGCTAGGGAATTTAACGATATCAAGACGGGCATTGAGTTTGAAGAAACGCTTAAAAGTCTTCTTTCAAGATTCAATACTGCCGAAACGAGTATAATTAGCAAAGGCATTCAAGATGTTCCTTGGTCCGAGATAACCGACCTTAAACAGAAAGCACTGTACCGTGTTCTTCAGGAACTTTTAATTAATATGAAGAAGCATAGCGGGGCTACACTGGTTATTCTTCATTTCAAAAATGCCGGAGATAAATTAAGTATTTCCTATTCAGATAATGGAGTCGGAATCAAAAATAATCAACGTTCTAGCGGAAATGGAATAAGGAATATGGAAAACCGTATTGATTTGGTTAATGGAAAAATTAGTTTTGATGATTCCGTCAAAGGATGTAAAGTGAAAATCGAAATTCCCTACTGATTCAAAAGCAACCATGTTTAAAAAAGTATTGATAGCCGAAGATATAGACAGTATAAACGCAGGTTTAATAGCGAACTTAAAACAGTCGTTTGATTTTGAAATAGACCATGCAAAATATTGTGATGATGCTCTACTGAAATTTAAAAAAGCAGTATTGGATCGAAATCCCTACGATTTATTAATAACAGACTTATCATTTAAGCAAGACCACCGTGAGTGCGCAATGTATTCTGGAGATGCGCTTGCCAAGGCCGTGCTAACGGAAGACCCTTCCATTAAAGTAATTGTATATTCCATCGAAGACCGTCCCCAAAAAATAAAATCCCTTTTTCAAGAGGCTGGTATTAGTGCTTATATATGCAAAGGTAGGGAGAGCGCCAAAGAATTTAAAACGGCTATAGAAACCATTTACACATCGCAGCAATACCTATCACCGGAAATTGCGTATGCAATGAATGGAGAACCAGTTTTGGAAATAGAAGAATTTGATATTTTATTGCTGAAGGAGTTAGCTAATGGAAATTCGCAAGATGAAATATCAGCCCTTTTTAAAGAAAAAAATATCAAGCCTTCCAGTTTAAGCAGTATTGAAAAGCGGCTTAATAAACTTAAGATTTCTTTTAAGGCGAAGAATGCCACACACTTAGTTTCTATAGTAAAAGACTTAGGACTAATCTAGTATTCCCACCACATCATTTTTCTTTTTTCACTACGGTTATCCGTAAGGAAACCTTCTGCATTGTACTTACGTTTGTGGTACTAATCTAAACGAATACTTATGATAACTAAAATGAAGCATTAAAAGCAACTTATGTTCCTGTAGGAGGATTGGCTCGAGAAGGAATGATACAGGAGGCAAAAGCAGAAATGCTCAAAAATGTTGATATGAATGGTACTTCGAAGGATATAATAAACCAAACGGAGGAAATAATGGGTTCTTTTTTTCCTTATTTAGAACATATAAGGTATTGCCAGTAATTTGAACAAACCGAAAACCAACCAAAATAAAGAATGAAAAAAATTTTACTTCTATTTACAGCAATTGGACTTTTTAGCTGTAATTCTCACCTTGATAAACCGATTTTTGAACCTTTGACTGTAAATGAGCTTAAAGAATCAATAGACAATGATTCTTTATTCCAAAAAACCTATGAATATATTGTTTACGTAAGAGATACAGTTCTAAAAACTGATATGGAAAAAATAAAATTTGCAGACTTAACTTATGAACAAGTATACGACTTTGCCAAATTTTCTTCTGACACAGTTTACTTTAAACCCATAAATCAACGTATTGAAAAAGAATGGAATGAAAAATATGGTATTTATGTACAAAAGGTTGATTCAATTTCAAATTATTGGAAAAATTATAAAGAAGAAAACTCTTTAGAACAATACGTCAAAGTCGAACTTGCAATAATTGAGAAAGAATATTACAGCTACTCGAGTGGAATAAGAAACATAAATCTTGGGTTTAGGCTAACACCTTTAAAAGGTAAAATTGACCAAGTAAGATTTGGATATAAAATTGAGGCAAAAATCAATGAAAAGGATAATGAAGACAGTTATTCATCAATTTATTCTGCATTAGATAAATCTTGGTGTTTGACAACTAACCCATTTTCAAAACCAGTTGTCAGATATTGGGAAGCAAGCTATACAAATGAAAAAATCCTCAAAAGTAAAACTCTTGAAACTGTAAGCTCCCCTTAAAACCGAACTGTTTAGAAGTATAATAATTTTATTAATTTTAAACAGCAATTATGAGAAAGAGTAAATTCAGTCCGCAACAGATCGCAAAGATTTTAAAAGAATTCGACAACGGCAAAACAGCTGCTCAGATCAGCCGTGAGCACGGTGTGAGCACCGCTGCCTTCTACAAATGGCGGGAACGCTATGCAGGGATGAGCGGTAAGGAGCTAAAACGGTTAAAGGAGCTCGAAGAGGAAAACCGTAAGCTCAAGCAGATGTATGCCACATTGGCCCTTGACCACCAGATGGCCAAGGAGGTTATCGAAAAAAAGCTTTAAAGCCCTGCCGTAAGCGGAGTATCAGCAAAGAGCTCATTCATTACGGTATCAGTAGGGCGTGCCGTGTCCTGGGAATGAGCAAGAGTGTTTATTACTACAACCCGATAGCCAAAGATGACAGTGAGATAGAACGAGCTTTGAAAGAGAAAGCTGAAGCGCATTCTGAAGAGGGGTTTTGGAAGGCTTACGACCGATTGCGGGAAGAGGGCAAGCCATGGAACCATAAAAGGGTGTACAGGGTCTATGTGTCACTGGGGCTTCCCTTGAGAAGAAAGGCAAAGAAACGTTTACCGGCAAGGGTCAAGGAGCCTTTAAATGTACCAGATCAACTTAACCATACCTGGAGCATGGATTTTGTAACCGATGTCCTAGAGAACAAAAGACGCTTCAGGGCCTTTAACATCATCGATGATTTTAACAGGGAGGCGCTCCATATAGAAATAGACTTTTCATTGACCAGCAGCCGGGTGGTTTGGGTGCTCAACCATCTCATCAACAAAAGAGGGAAGCCCCGGAAGATACGGATGGACAATGGGCCGGAATTTATCGCCGAGATCGCATCACAATGGAGCGAAATGCACGAGATAGCTTTCCAGTACATAGAGCCTGGGAAACCAACCCAAAATGCTTTTATAGAACGCTTCAATGGCAGCTATAGACGCGGGGTACTAAACAAATACATATTCCAGAACATTGATCAGGTAAGGGAACAGACGCAAATATGGGTCGATGACTACAATAACCACAGACCTCACGATGCCTTGGGAAAAATCCCTCCGGTAAAATATGCAAAACTTAATTCTACTTTGGCTAGCCAAAGTAGAATTAAAAACGGTATTTTTAAACCAGTTTTAGAAAATTAAGCAGTTCTATTATGGGGAAGCTTACAAAACCTTCAACAGAGATTATAATATTCATATAGAAATTGATGAAATAAGAAAAGACGGAGCAAACATGAGTAATGATGATTTGAACATTCCTGAGTCCGTTTCAGACTACTGGAAGTACGAGAATAAAGAATTAGGTGATGACTTTTTATACTTTGGTGATAATATGTATATCGAAGACGTGGTTAGCGAAGTATTGAATGAAAAATATATGAGCAGGTTCGATTATCGAAATCAAGAGATTAATAAAATTTTGAAAGAAAAGGACCTTTTGAACTATAAATTTAAAGAACTGGCCCCTTTCAAATTTGAATTGTTGAGGTATTCATTAATAAAATAAAAACTGCTTACAATAATGTAAAAAAATTATTGCTCAATTTTGAGCTTAACCAAAGGTCGTTGCAAGTTTACTACATCTGATTTTCCCAAGGAAAATCCTCGATCGTAAATCCTTAACTGACGCTTATACGAGACCATTTATGAAATATGCTTTTATAAAATATCAGTTTGTTCTATTCATATTCTGTATGTTGCTGGGTTGTATAAATACCTTTAGTCAATCCAATAGTTTAGTTGTGTCCTGTAGTCACGAAACAGGTAGGTGTACTGGGTCATCTTATTGCACCGCTTGTAAGAATTGTAAGTATTGCAAGTATTGTAGTAATGGAGGTTCTTGTGGAGTTTGTTCACGAAGAAGTACACAATCTACAAACCGAAACTACAGCTCAAGTTCTAGTGGCTTTTCTTCTAAAAGAAAAGTTACTACTGAAAGTAGTTTGAGGACTAATCCAAGTTACGGTATTTATAATCTTCCTAATGACACATATTCTGAATATTATTTAAAAACCTTATATGTGACTGCCGCAATATTAAATTTGCGTGCGGGACCAAGTGTTGAATATATAGTTTTGGAAAAACTTGAAGAGAACCAAGAACTTGTTTTTCTTGCAATGATAGGAGATTGGATTAAAGTAAAAGTGAAATCAACTAAAACAATTGGATTTGTTCATCGGGAGCATGTGGTTGTAGTGAATTAAAGACAACAAGCTGTTTGAAGATACTAGAATGAAAAAAAATCTTCAGAAGATATTTCTCAGTTACCAAATTAGGTAATATCATCTGTTTAGCGGAATTACATTAAAAAAATTAATAATCGTGCTATTACGATTATGTTTTGGGGGATGAGCCCTGTGCGTCGCACAGGGCTTTTTCATTCCACCACCCCATGCCTGTCAATTTCCTCTAAAATGCGTTGCATCCAAAAGGTATAATCCTCTTCTTTCAGTTGGAAAACATTTTGGTACTCTTTTACAATCATGGGCGAGTATTTTTTTACGCTATCTATATCAAAATACATACGTCCTGTACGTCTGATAAAAAAGTCAAGCGGATTCTGAAGCAGTTCGTGTTTTACTGTAAAATGGAACTCTGCTTTTAGTAATCTGGCCATAGTGTCGTCATCATCAAAACGGTTGAAGAAGTCTAAAATAGTTTCCGTTTGTTTTCCGTAGGTTGTGGTTAAATACCAAGCATCGCGTTTTGTAAATTCATCGCTTTCAAGAGAGGTGAATATTTGGTCAGCATACGCTTTTACTTCAGCAAAACTTTCCCAAGGGCCACCACAAAGCGGAATTCCATGGGTTTTACTGTTTCCAAAGGATAGATTTTCTGTGGTATTTAACTTCTTTACAGCTCTATCCACCACACGCTCCGCCATCTTTCGGTAACCCGTCAGTTTTCCTCCAGCAATGCTTAATAGTCCGCTTTCAGATTCAAAAATTTCGTCTTTTCTGGATAATTCGGTGGCCGATTTTCCTTCTTCGTGAATCAATGGTCGTAACCCTGCCCAAGAAGACTGAATATCGTTGAGCGTTAGGTTAAGCGTCGGGAACATATAGTTTACTGTTTTAATAAGGTAAAAAGCATCGGAGTGATCGGCAAAAACTTCATTTTTATCCCCTAAATAATCGGTGTCTGTGGTGCCAACATAGGTTATTTTCCCTCTGGGAATTGCAAAAATCATCCTTCCGTCAGGGGCATCAAAATAAACGGATTGTCTTACAGGGATTTTCCTATGTGGAAAAACCAAATGGATTCCTTTTGTAAGGTGAAGGCTACTTCCTTTTTTACTTTTATTAATGGATCTTACGTCGTCTACCCACGGCCCAGTGGCATTTATTAAATACTTGCTCTTTATGTCAAATAAATCGCCTGTAACTATATCTTTTGCTTTAACGCCTTTAACTTTTCCTTCTATATAATTAAAATCGATTGCTTGTGTGTAGTTTAGTGCTGTAGCCTTATAATGGAGGGCAGTTTTAATATTTTCTAAAGTAAGCCGCGCATCGTCGGTTCTATATTCGGCGTAGTAGCCGGCGCCTTTTAAAATACTTTCTGGGAGCAATGGCTCTAGTTGTAACGTTTCCTCTTTGTTCAACATTTTCCGTTGATCTTCCCCATCCACTTGCGCCAATAAATCGTAAATTTTTAGGCCTATCGAGGTAAGCCATTTTCCATAGGAACCTTTTTCTATTAGTGGCAATAACATTTTTTCGGGGATTACCAGATGCGGGGCCAATTGATGCACAACTGCTCTTTCGGTTCCCACTTCTTTTACCAAGCCAAAATCAAACTGCTTTAAATACCGGAGTCCGCCATGGATTAACTTTGTGGATTTACTACTGGTGCCAGATGCGAAATCTGCTTTCTCTATAAGTGCTACTTTCAATCCTCGTGAAGCAGCATCCAGTAAAATACCTGCGCCTGTTATGCCGCCCCCGATAATTAGCAAGTCGTATTCGTTACTTTTTAATTCTGAAACGGTTTGAGAGCGATTAAGATTGGTGAATTCTGTAATTTTCATCCCTTGTAATTTCCTCTTCGGAAGATACAATTTTCATTATTTAAATGGGGAGAAGAAAGCTTACTTTTTCACATACTTTTCAATTGTTTTGATAGTCAATCTACGTTTATGAAGTTTTCTCTACCTCAATAAAAATCGATTTTTCATTACCCTCCTCATCAATAACCGTAATGGTATGCACACCTTCTGAAGGCAACATGGTAATTTCGTGAAAATTCGTTGTTTTTCCGAGATAGCTATTGTCCAGATACCAAAAAACTACGGTATTTGGTTTAGGGTGGGCAATTTTACATATCATTTCGCCCGTTTGCCCTTTAAAGTTTTTAGTAAGAATAATTTTGTTACGGTTTTTGGGATAGATAAAATCCATTATTTCTTGGGTGGCACCTTTGCATCCCGTAAGCATTTCAGGTAGGGGTTTGTAATTGGCATTACTATTTGTATAGTAATATTCCAGTAGGGGAGGTAGTTTAAACCAAGGTTCGGTTACCATGTCTTCGAGTGGATAGCAACTGGAATTTACCCGGTATTGTTTTTTACTATCTAAATGGATAAGTTGATGATAGGGACAGACTTTATAATTTTTTCCAGCCGTAGCAACAAACATATCGGTTGATGGGCAGATAGGAGAAGCCAAATAGCCACTGTTTTTGCAAATGTTTACTTCGGTTAGTGCATCGAAAGGGGTGGGAAACCAATCTGTTTTTGGCAGGATATTAAAAACATCAAAAAGAATGGGAGCGGCGCTGTTTATGCCTGTTAAGTTTGGGCGTCCCTCTCCATCGGCGTTTCCTACCCAAACCCCTACCAAGTATTTTTTGGTAACTCCAATGGCCCAAGCATCACGGTTACCAAAGCTTGTGCCAGTTTTCCATGCAATATCTTCTGCCGATTCGAAAAATTTCCATGCGTCCTCACCAGGTCTGTTAACTTCTTTTAATGCCTGCAAGGTTAAAAAAAAACTACCGGCATCGAAAACGGTTTTATCCAAGCTTTTTTTCCCGAAGTTAACTTGTTGTTTATCTAAAATAATAGGCGCAGCAAATTCATTTTTATAATACTCACTGGAAGTTTCGGTAAAGTGGGTAACTGTTCCAGCCATTCCGGCGTACGCCCTGCACAGATCCCATAAATTGCTTTCTGCACCTCCCAGTATTAACGATAGGCCGTAGTAATTTGCAGATTTATTAATGTCTTTTTGATGAAAATCATTAAGTTGTTCCCTAAATTTTTCAAGTCCGTATTCTTGTAAAAGTCGAACTGCAGGTACATTTAGAGATCTTGCCAATGCCTCGCTTGCCGGAACTGCGCCACTGTATTGCTCGTCAAAATTTTTAGGTTGATAGCCTGCTATTTGAGTGGGTACATCGGCAACCAAACTATTTGGGAGTAATTCGCCACTATCCATCATAGCGGCATATAAAAATGGTTTAAGAATACTTCCCGTACTTCTCGGAGCTTGAATAACATCCACATATTTTTGATGAGTACCGGAAGTAGGCGTGTTCCCCACATAAGCTAAAACTTTTCTGGATTCGATATCCATAACCATAACCCCTGCATTGAACACTTGGTTTTGCTTCAAATGCTCATAATGCCTTTTTACGATGTTATTAGTGCTTGATTGCAGTTCATAGTCAATTGTGGTCGTAACTTTTTCACCTGCATGCCTGTTGTCAACCAAAGCTAATAAATGGGGGGCTAGCTGCGGAAGGGGGTAGGGTTTTGCGGGGAGTTGCTCTGCAACTGCCAATTTAAAGGTAAGGGAGTCTATAACCTTTGTCTTAAATAATTTTTGAAGCAGTCGATCTCTTTTTTGCTTCAATTGCTTTTTGTTTTTCCCGGGATAGATAAGTGCAGGGGCATTGGGTAAAACAGCCAATGTAGCACTTTCTGCCCAAGAAAGTTGGCTAGCTTGTACTCCAAAATAACGCCATGAAGCCATTTCTAATCCCACTACATTGCCCCCAAATGGCGCATGGGTGGCATAAAGGTTTAAAATTTTATCTTTGGAATAGCGAAGTTCTAACCGTGTTGCCAAAACCAGCTCTATCAGTTTTTCAAAATAGGTACGGTTCTTTCCTTTTCTGGAAAGCCTTATCACTTGTTGTGTTAAAGTACTTCCGCCCCTTACTATTTTCCCAGATTCCAGGTTGGTATAAAGCGCCTTAGCGATAGAAATAGGGTTAAACCCGGGATGCCGATAAAAATGGGCGTCTTCGAAAGCGAGTATACACTCTTTAAATTTTCTTGGTATGCTATCATTTGCCGGAAAACGCCATTGTTCGTCTTCTGCAATATGAGCCCCCAACAATTTACCGTCGTTACTTTGGATTACGGTGGAAGTGGGACTCTCAAAAAGTTGCTTCGGAAGGGAAAAATAGTAAACAAATAAAAACAGCAGAATTAATACTGATTTTACGCGGTGCTTTTTCCATAGATATTCGAAAAAATAAAGCGGATTTATGGTGTTACGTTTATCCATTTTCCTTTAGTTCTTACCATAAAATCATCGTCATACATGGCTTCCGCTTGTATTCCCGGTAAATAGTAGCTGCCGAGATAGGAAGCATTCAATAAAATTCTAAAAGTCTTACTTTCATTTTCCTTTAAGTCAAAATAAAAATTGGCACGGTCATCCCTTAAATCGGTATATTTGGCCTTGTTTTCTTCAAACGCCCCAATATCCGTAAACCTGGTATTTATAAGTTCCCATCCACTAGGGAAAATTTCTGTAAGTGCCACATTTTTTATCGCTTCTGCCTTCGTGTTTGTAATGGTGACTTCTGCAATAAAATTGGTTCCTTGCGTAAGGTTTGTTATGTCGATAGGTTTTCCATCCACACCTTTAAAAGCTACAACCGAATTTAAATTCCTACTTTCAGTTTTTTCTTCGCCAACTGGTAATTTTCCGGTATTTAATACCCTTACAAAAACAGTATTGTCCTTTTTGTTAGTTATACTGATGACGTTCGAACCTTTTTTTATGGAAAGATTTCTGTTGGCAAGGGTTTTGTCGGTTTCAATGGAAGTATTTTCCTGATTAAAGGAATAAGAAAGCTGAATTCCTTTTCCTCCCACATATTTGGCGAATTTGGCCATGGAAAGTAATCCATATGCGGTGGTTTGTGTACTCATCCAGGTATTGGAAGCTAAATCTTTGGCTATTAGCTGCGCCAACTCCTGTGCTGCCTTTTTATCTTTTAATACGATAAGGGTTTCCAACGCCATGGCTTTATTTCTTTCGGTCGAACCATAGGTATAATAATCGTATTCCACAGGGGCAAAATTTATGTTGGCAGTATTAAAAATAGTTTTTGCGGCCTCCTTTTGACCAATAAGTGCGTAGGCAGCCGCCAATCTATGTTTTGCTTCATTGGAAATACTGGAAGTTTCCCTTAGACGATTCATGGAAGAAACATCGGCATTGCCCGATAATGCCAATGAGTATAATCGGTAAGCCTGCGATAGACCTGAACCGTTGTGGGTATACCGCCATTGTTTTGCCATTTGCTGCTGATAGCTTATCCATTTGGATTTAAAACTGATAGGCAACACATAACCTTTCTTTTCGGCCTCCAGTAAAAAGTGGCCAGCGTAGGAAGTTCCCCAGTCACTGGCATTGTTTTGTCCTTGCCAGTAGGAGAAGCCGCCGTTTGGTAATTGAAAATTTTGGAGTCGGTTAATCGCTTTTTCAATATTTTTCTGAATGTCTTTCTTTTTAGCAAAGGTCAAATCAAAAATATCAGTTAAATAGAGTTGAGGAAAAGCAGCCGATGTTGTTTGCTCCACACAACCGTGAGGATATTTAATGAGATATTCCAGTCGACTTGTAAAATTCATGGGGGGAAGCGTAGAAAATTCTATTTGGGCGCTGTTGCTTCCATCAATTCCAAAGGTTTCAAAAGAAATTTCCTGCGTTCCATTCGGTTCTAAGATCGCTTCTTTTACAATTGTGGAATACGGATTTGGATTTACTACGTCCAATTCAATTTCATAAGATGCCTTTTCGCCATTTGCCCTTGCGTTTACTTTTATTTCTCCTATTCCCGAAATATTATTTACCTGAAAATCGAAGTACACCATTTTTTCATCTGGTTGGTCGAAGGTTACCGTTTTGGTCTTATCGCCCACTATGGTGTATTTGTTGTTTTCTTCTAACGTAACAGTAACGTTTTTGATATTTTTTTCCATCGCAAAAACAGTTACCGGAAGGGTTACTTTTTCTTTGGGTGTAATTTTTCTGGGAGCCGAAGCCAAAACCATTACGGGTTTTTTCACAGGAGTGGAATTTTCGGCAATCCCATAGGCGTTCTTTTCTACATTTCCTGCAATAACCATAGTGCGAACCGCCCCAACATATTTTGGAACGTGTATCGTGTGGGTTTTGCTGCTGTTTTCTGAAAGTTCAAACGGACCCAAATAAACGACCATCGGCTTAAACCTATTCGCCTTTTTGTTCTTTGCCCCTGCGGCCATTCCATCTCCACCAATGCTAAAAACTTGATCGACTCTGCCGCCAAATGCTCCAATTACCTCATCGTAAATGTCCCAAGTTTTTACCCCTAAAGCTTCCCTGGCAAAAAAATGATCCCAAGGATTGGGTGTTTTAAATCGTGTTAGATCCAATAAACCTTCATCTACAACGGCTAAAGTATACGTCATCGCCTTTCCATTTTTCTCGGCTACTTTTACTTTAAAACTTTCTTCTGGTTTAAGGGAGTTGGGCATGCTAATGGTAGGTTCTAAAATAGTTTCTGGATTGGTTACCGAAATGGGAATAACCCCGTACATACGTATGGGTACATCGCTTACTGTGGATGCATGTGGTTGCAACAAGGAGATATGTATGTAAACGTTTGGAGTGTAGAGTGCTTCGATAGGGATTTCAAATTTGGTTTCTCCCTCTTGCGGTATAATCCACATAGAATTTAAAACTTCATTTCCATTTTCTACAGTTACTAACGCTCTCCCACCTTCACTGGAAGGAAAAGTAACGGTGGCGTTTTCACCTACTTTGTAACTTTCTTTATCAGCAGAAAAAACGAGCATAGTTGCTGCTTCTGGATCTTGATTTTTGGACTTTCCAGCCCAACCAGGCCAATCGAAATAGACGGTTTCCCCAGTTGTATGTCCGCTTTTAGGATCTTCAGCCCTTACTAAATAACGCCCCCATTCGGGATATTTTAACTCGAAATTAAAAGTGGCATTCCCCTTACTATTTGTGTTTATTTTTTTGGAATATACCTCTTCTTGATAATCATCGGCATTAAACGTTGATAGGTTATCTTCAGAGGTATCCCACCACCATCTCCAATCAATTTTATAAACGGAAACTTTAAGATTTTCTACCGCCTTTGGCTGCCCCTGCTCATCAACTGTAGCTACTTCAAATGTGTGTTTTTCATCGGTTAGAAGCATGTTTCTAGCGGCATCCCCATCGGGTACCCTTAAGCCAACATACGTATGGTAGGGAGAGTATGGTTTTGAAAAAACATCGGTACTAAAATCCCCACCGGTTTCATATACTTTGGTGATGAAGGAAGCATTCAGCATTCCTGGCGCTTTATTTTCCAGTTGAGGTTTTAAACTAAAACTGGCCTTTCCTTCGGTATTAACGTTTCCTTCGAAAACTGTTTGATCTTCAGCCGTAAACTTTCGGGTAGGATCGTCGAAAGTATATTTTGGAAAACCTTCGAAATTGGTTTTGGAAGCTGAAAAACGTACTTTAATATCGCTTTTCATGTTTTTGGCAATGGCGCCATGCAGCCAATTAACCGCCATATTTCCTTGAATAGGGCTTTTGGAGGATAGGATCTCTTGATTAAAATCTACCTTAATTTTTAAACGGTTGGGTTTTATGGTTTCAATATTCAGCTGTTTGGTAAAAGTGGCGCCGCCCACATGAATTTTAGCAGTCCATTTACCTGTTGGGGCACTGGAGTTTGTGGAAGTATTAAAATTATAAAAGCCTCCAATACTATTGTTAACCGATTTTTTATCCACTATTTTCCCGTAAGGGTCAATCAACTCGAATTTTACTGGATGCGATTCCGGAATTCTATTGTTTTGGTCGTTTAAAATAAAATTCAAGAAAATGGAATCACCAGGTCTCCAAACACCCCTTTCACCATAGATAAACCCTTTAATCCCTTTTTGAAGTTCTCTTCCCGCTACATCAAATTTACTTACCGAAAGTGCATTGCCGTCGTTAAGCTTAATATAGGTTTTTTGATTGTTTCTTTCGGCCACCGCAAAATAAACCGGTGCTGGAGCATCGAAAATGGAGGTTCCTGTGGCATCGGTTATTAAATCTCCCAAAGGCTGTTGTTGGTAGTTGTAAAAAGTAACTTTGGTACCGGCAAGGGGATCGGTAGTTATTAAATTATTGACTACTACAAAATAGCTTTCATTCTTTCCTTTTTTTACGGTTAAGCCAATATCGCTTGCAATTACATTTGTTTTAACTGTTTTGTTGTGGTAATAGGAGTTGCTGCAAGGATTCTCCCTTTCATTCCAATTGTAATCTTCGTAATAATCGTTGTAATAACTGTAGTTTTCAGTAGGGTTCCATTCCTCAGATGAAGCTACTTCTTCCTTGTAATCGTCGTAATTGTTTAGCTGAAAAACTGTATTATCTTCATTGTTATCGCATCGGTAGGCGCTGTAATTTCTTCCGAAGGAAAACTCCACACGGTAAATTGCTCCGGGATCTGGGGAAATAAGCTCTCGTAAATCTATTGCATATGCACGCCAATTACCCGTATTTTTGGTAAGATTGCTTTGTAATTGAATGGCTTTTTTGGCTACGGGCCTTGCCACTGTTCTAAGATTGCCTGTCCCGTTGATGTCTTCATTTTGTAAATACTGAAGAATATTGTTTTGATATATCTTTATAACAGTTACATCTACCGCCTTTAGGTTTACGGCTTCAAAATTAATTTTAAGATTGTTGGAAGAGGGTAATATCGTTCCGCTGCTAAGCAAGCGCACTTGGGGCTTTAATTGCTCGAAGGCAATATTTTCACTAAAAATATTTTTTAGCTTATAGCCATCTGAACTTTGTACGCCTTGAAAGATATTAAGCTGACTAACACCTTTAATTTTTTCACTGGGATATGCTTTTAAAATGTTGCCATCGATAATAAATTTCATTTTTTCTGAACCTTCCAAAGTAATTAAACCGTCTAAGTTCTGTGTTTTGTTAAGCGGATCGGAGAAATTAATTTCCAAATATTGGTTCTCACCCTGAAAGGTGTGAATATCGACCACAGAGAAATTGTTTTTTCCAGGAATGGTAACTTTTGCTTCTCCTTTGTCATTGAGCCCGAGCGGGTGGCCATCCCATTGAATTTCTATGGTAGAATCGTCGTCGAAACGTTGAATGCTATCTATTTTAAAAGGCATCTGTGTTCCTTCTCCAACAGTTTCATCAAATTTTATATCTAGGCTTTTCCCATTTTGATAAGCAGTTACCAATCCTTCTGCTTCTTTTAAACTTATTACATCGCTACTGCGCAGATTTCCTTCCAAGTACTGCCAGCTTTTGGAATACGACTGTAAGTTTTCCGTGGTTACATTAAACTCCTGCTTAATGGTTTTTACTTGAAAAGAAAAATCTTTAAACTCCGATGGAAGGTCGTCTATCAATCGGTCTAGATCCAATTCAAACGTATATTCTTTATCCTGCTGAAACCCTTTTTCTGGAATGAAAGCAATGGTTTGGTTGTTTAAGGCTACAACTTTTCCATCGGTGTGTGGGGATACTGTGAAGAGCCCGTCGTCTAAAACCATGTTCTCTTTAAGTTTGTTTGAAGGATTTCTCAATACCACACGAACATCCGACTTGGCTGAAATGATGCCAGCGGAAACATCAGAAACATAGGCGCGAAACTTAAGGAGGTTTTCCTTTTGAGTTTTGGCATCCTCTTGTTTGTTTTTACAGCCTAGCACCAAAACGGCCAGCAGTAAAAATAAAATTCTTGGAAAAGTCATTTAAGTAGTTTTTAGTATTGGAAATAGAGGAGTTTCGAAGTATTTCTAGTTGTTATAAATACCGATGTAAAGTTCTCCATCGCTATTCATGGAAGCCCGATACATACCTGCCGTATTAAACTCCATTGCTACATTTCCTTTGTGGTCTATGGCAATAATTCCACCGTTGCCGCCCATTTCTGGTAGCTTATCCTGGATAACCGTTCTAGCAGCTTCTTGTAAGGTTTTGTTACCATATTCCATCATGGCAGAAATATCGTAGGCTATGACTCCACGGATAAAAAATTCTCCCCAACCGGTGGAAGAAACGGCACAGGTTTTATTATTGGCATACGTTCCTGCACCAATTATAGGAGCATCGCCCACACGGCCCCAACGCTTATTCGTCATTCCCCCAGTTGAAGTTCCAGCTGCCAAATTCCCATTTTTATCGAGTGCTGCGCAACCCACAGTTCCAAATTTCTCGTCTTTAATATAAGGATCGTAAAATGCAGTTTGGTCGTCGTGATCCAGTTCTACCTTTTCTCTTTCCTGCGCTCTTTTAAGCGATTTCATTCTGTTGTCAGTATAAAAATAAGAGGGGTCCACCAATTCTATTCCCTGTTCTTTTGCGAATTGTTCAGCACCTTTCCGTGCAAACATAACATGCTCTGAGTTTGCCATAACCTCCCTAGCCAAATTAATGGGGTTTTTTACATTTGTAACACCCGCTACTGCTCCTGCATTTAAAGTTTTACCATCCATTATGGAGGCGTCGAGTTCATTTTTGCCATCATTGGTAAATACAGCTCCTTTTCCAGCATTAAAAAGAGGGGAGTTTTCCATTACGTTAATGGTTTTTTCTACCGCTTCTAAGCTGGTTCCTCCTTTTTCTAAAATAGTATAACCGGTTTTTATGGCTTCTTCAAGCTTTTCTTTGTAGGCGATTTCAAGGGAATCGCTCATATTTTCCTTTAAAATGGTACCTGCTCCACCGTGAATTACAATTCCAAAATTATTTTCATTAATTTTTTGTTTTTTTTCTGCAGTGTTTTCGGGGGCTTCCGCTGCTTTTTTCTGTTCGCAGGAAGAGAAAATAAAAATACTGAATAGGAATAATGCAATTTTTTTCATAAAATAGAGTTATGTTTAACAGAGTCTTGTACTAAAATAGACTATTCCCAAGTCTTTCCCAACTCGTATCCATTCTTTTTAGATACTTATTCATTTTGGAGTCCCATTTCTCACACATGTGCGTTTAAAACGTTTCCATAAATGAGAAAAAGTATTTTGTTCATTCAATTTGCAATTGCCTTGTTGCTCGTGAGTTCGTGCTCGAACGAAAGTATACAGGATGAAGGTTTGGTAGAACAGACCTTATTACAAACTTCCGTTAAAGAAGTGGAACAAGATGTTCACACAATAGTGAATGCCTTTCGAATTAAAGAAGGGCTTGAAGCATTGGCTTTTAGCGAAGAGGCCTATAGTTATGCGGAAGAGCAAACGCAGTTCATGATAAATACCGGGAGTTTTAAACACAACAATTTCAATGAAAGGGCTTCATCCTTGGCTCAGCTAGTCGATGCCCAAGCTGTGGCAGAAAATATCGCGAAGGATTATTCAACGGCTGAGGAAGCTGTAAATGGTTGGGTTACCAGTCCCGGTCATCTTAAAAACATAATGGGCAATTTTACGCACACTTCCGTAAGTGTGGCAAACGATAAAAATGGTAAGTTGTATTATACACAGATTTTCTATCGAATAGATTCAGAATAAAAATTGTCTTCATTTTTCCAATCAAATCTAAGTTTACACTTTATTCTTAGCTGCAAGTTGTTTATTTTTATGATAAATAAATTTAGTCATGGCCGTTAAGAAACCGTTCAATTTAAATAAATGGGTGGAAGAGAATAGAGATCTTTTAAAACCCCCTGTAGGAAATAAAAATCTATACAAAGATGCAGATGATTATATTGTTATGATTGTCGGTGGGCCTAATGCCAGAAAAGATTATCATTACAACGAAACCGAAGAGCTTTTCTACCAATTGGAAGGCGAAATAGAAGTTCATATCCAAGAAGATGGTAAAAAACAGACTATGAAGTTAAGTGCTGGTGATATGTATTTGCATCCTGCCAAAGTTCCTCACAGTCCCGTTAGAAAAGAAGGCTCCATTGGGTTGGTGGTAGAAAGGAAACGTGCCCACTTAGACGGGAAAGATGGATTGCTTTGGTTTTGCGATAATTGCAATAATAAATTGTATGAGGTTTATTTTCCGTTAAACGATATTGAAAAGGATTTTCTTAAGCATTTTAAACATTTCTACGGAAGCAAAGAATTGCGAACTTGCAATAACTGTGGTACCGTAATGCCTGTTGATAAACGTTTTGTTGCGGAAGAAGGCCAGTAAAGAAATTTTTTTGAAAGCTATTTTCGCTTTAGCCAGATAATAAAACCAGTAACCGATAGGAACGGCCCTGAAAGTCCGATCAAGGCATATAAAAATTTGATAGGCCAACCGCCATATTGCCCAAAATGCAAAGGGGTTATCATACTTTCGAGCTTTGTGCCCACGGAAGCTTCAGAAATTTTTGTCGCTTTTACAATCTGTCCGGTATTAATGTCGGCTTCCAATTTGTTGTAAAATTCGCTGTAGTAAAAAGGATCATTTTTAAAAATTCCGTAGAGCACCATATTACTTTTTTCAGAAGTAGGTAAACGAACGTAGGTAGGTGTAAAATCGGGATATTCATGTTGCGCTTTAGTAAGCAACAACTCTGTGGAGGTATTTATGATGGGGGTTACAGCTTTGCTAGCCGGCTTTAATCCTGCACTTGCCACTTTGTAGGCCAAAAACACGCCAGAAACTACAATAATGCTATTTAAAAACAATGCCCAAACGCCCACATACCTGTGTAATCCCGAATAGCGGTTCTTTTTGTTATCCCATTTAAGTTTGGTTTTAAACAATAAGGTTTTCCAAAATACTTTGCGGTAAAGAATGGTTCCTGTTATGATAGAGAATAAGAAGGCGATTCCTGCGAAGAGAATTAGGAATCTACCTACAACCCCAGCATGCAGAGAATAATGAAGCTTTAAAATCCATTTAGTGATATGGCTATTGGCATCTATTTCTTTAATGATATCACCCGAATCTGGATGAACAAAGACGTATTTTCTAGCCTCTGGACTTCTTAGGTTAAAAATTAGGGTCTGGCCTGCCTTAAATTTAATTAAGCGCGTGTCCCAGTTAGGATAGTGTTTTTGAATAGTTTCAACCGCTTTATCGATATTTCGTGCTGAGCCTGTTTTTTCAACTTCATATTTTTTAAATATCGCCGAATCTATATTTTCATTAAAAATTAAAATAGAACCAGTTATACCTAAAACTAAAAGAAAAGCACCTCCTAAAATGCCAAAAATAGAATGATATTTTAGAAGGGTGCGATTTTTCACTTTTTGAGGGATAATGTACGGTTATAAGTTTACGGTAAGAGATACGTTAAACTGTGTTCCATTTGCCTTGATGTAATTGGAATCTCGTGCAGCCCATTGAGAGATAAGATTGTAGTAATCTTCATTCAAAAGGTTTTTTATGCCCACCCCTAAACTTGTACTTGGAGTAAGTTGGTAATTGGTGGTTAGATTTAACACATTAAAGCTGTTTACGGGACCTTGGCCGTAGCTGAAGTCGCCATTTTCGTTATCCTCAAAACGGTCTCGGTTTCCACTATAGGTGTAAGATAGTCTAGTGTCCAATCGTTTTTTCCATCGGTAGGAAAGATAGGAAACAATTTTTATCGGAGGGATTCTATCCCCGCCCATGTACTGGTTATAATCACCATTATCCTGCGTGTCCAATTTACCTTCCACATAAGAAAAGGAAGTTCCAAAGTTTAGGTTATCCATTAATGGTGTATCCAATGAAAGCTCAAAGCCGTATACCTTTTCAGGTTGTCTTGCGATTTCAAAAACCCCGCTTGGCGTTTCTCGGTAAGTAGAACCCAGTTCTGATGTGCTTATAAAATAGGCACCGCTCAATCTGGTTTTTCCAAGCTGCGAGTTCACTCCTATTTCATAATTATTGGCGATTACCGCTTCAGAGTTAATCTCGCTTACCGTATTTTCTGTGGCAGATCGAAGGGTACGCCCCAAATCGGCAATGGAAAAACTTTGTGAGAAACTTACAAAAGGCTTAAACACGCTCCATTTATTGTAACGTAGCCCAAGATTAAATACAGTTGCATTGTAATCCAATTTACCACCATCTACAGCAACGCCTCCACCGTTTGGAGTAGTTTCACCTTCATTATAAGTAGTAATTGTGGTGTAATCGGGGACATCAATTCTTATGTTTTCAAATCGGATTCCAGCCTTAAAAACAAAATCTTTATACAGTGTTTTAAATTGAGCATAGGGCGCCAGGTTCGTCATATCCATATTTGGAACCCATAGCCTTCCGTCTACCAATTCCTGGGAAGTGTTATCGTTCAATACATCGAAACCATAAAGTACATAACCGTTTACCGCACCAAAGGAATACGGTGTTTTTAAATTGAAACGCGCCCCTTTTTTTGTGGATAGAATGGACGACTGTCCGCCATCAAACCCTAACGAAGGGTCGTAGAAAAAATCGGAGTAACCATAAACGGTTTTAAAATCTTGATAATATAAATTTAAACGAAGATCTGTTTTTCCAAAGATTTGCTCGTAATCATATGTAAGTTGTGCATTGTGGTTGTAGCGGTTCCCTTGATCTTCCCCTGGGTCTTCCCCCAAGACCCCAATTGTTGGAGTAACGCCATATTCTCCCAGCTCTGCCACGTATTGCGTGTCTTGGTTGCTGCTGAAGTAGTTATACATCAATTCTACGGTTTGCTTATCGGTTATTTCGTAGTTAAATTTCCCGAATAAGCTGTATTGACTCGTTTCGCCCAAGCCGTAGAAAGGCGACATTATAACGCCATCGGCATCTTTGTAAACGCCAGTTTGTCTAAAGCTTCCACTGGCTACATACCCAAGCTTGTTGACTTTTCCAGAGAAAGTTTGAACAACATTTGCACCCACAGTATTGCTTATGTCTACCAAAGAACCTGTACTTCCCACGGTGGTGGAACTTTCAAATGGCTTGGATTCTTCTGTTTTTTTGGTAATGTAATTAACAATCCCACCATCTGCACCATTTCCATAGATAGCGGTCGCGCCTTTTATCACTTCAATTCTTTCCAAAGTGCTGGGGTCAATTGTATTAATATCGCGGCCACCACTTCTTAGCGGAGTCGATTGCGGGATTCCATCAATAAGAATTAGCATATTTCGTCCGCGGAGGGTTTGCCCGGTATTACTTGTTTGGTTGGTACTAAGGGAAATTCCTGGAACTTCCGTTAAAATATCTGCCACCGAATTGCTGGTTTGCGATAAATTTTCAACTTGTTTTGAAGTAAGCACAGAAACAGAAGATGGAACCTCGTCTAGAGTTTCACGGGTACGGTTGGAGGTAATTACAATCTCATTCAATTGCTCTAAATACTCTTGTAAAGTAATATTTAAGGTCTCAACGTTACCATTTTGTAGGTCAAGATCTTTTTCAATGGATTTATATCCTATGGCGGAAAAAACAATTTCAAATGTACCTTCTTCCTTTAAGTTCAGAAGGTAGTTTCCTTTTTCGTCGGAAGTAGTTCCAATGGAAGTTCCTTTAATAGATACGCTAACATAAGGAATAGGATCCTGATTTTTATCGGTAATGGTACCTTTAATAAGTGGCTGCTGGGCTTTTATAATTCCAGTAGCTAAGATCATAAAGACGAGTAGAAGTCGCATAAGTTATTTTTATTTAGATTTCTTATAAATAAAGCGCAAAAGTAAATTTTACCCTTAGACTTGCAAAGTCACAGGTGTTAAATTTTAAATATTTTTGAAAAATTCACCTTTTCTTTACATAGCTCTAGGGGAATCCACCTCATTTTCAGAAATTTGAAATAGTACACGTCTTTTAGCAAAGAATTTGTATTTTCGTTACTGTTGAAACAAAATAGAATCAAAAAGTTATAAATATGACAATTCAAACCAAGAATTCGGCTATAGCTGAAACTTTAGACATATTAGGAATCGAAGAAAGCAACTTAGGGAGTTCAACCGGGAACAATTGGTTTGCTTCCGGTACGGAGTTAACATCTTACTCACCTGTAGATGGCCAAGAAATAGGAAAGGTTACCCAAACTACCGCTTCTGACTATGAAAAAGTAATGGAAACGGCCACAGCGGCTTTTAAAGAATGGCGTAAAGTAACCGCGCCCCAAAGAGGAGAAATTGTTAGACAGTTCGGGGAAAAATTGCGTGAATATAAAGAGCCCTTAGGGAAGTTGGTTTCTTATGAAATGGGGAAATCCTATCAAGAAGGGTTGGGGGAAGTTCAGGAAATGATAGACATTTGCGACTTTGCCGTTGGTCTTTCCAGACAGTTGCACGGACTTACCATGCATTCTGAAAGGCCAGGGCATAGAATGTATGAGCAATACCACCCATTGGGAGTGGTGGGAATTATCTCTGCATTTAATTTCCCTGTTGCTGTTTGGTCATGGAATACGGCATTAGCATGGGTTTGTGGAGACGTTTGTGTTTGGAAACCTTCAGAAAAAACCCCTCTAATATCTGTTGCTTGCCAAAAACTAATTGCCTATGTTTTAAAAGAAAATAATATGCCCGAAGGGATCTCCTGTTTAGTTACTGGAGATTATAAAGTGGGGGAAATGCTTACGAATGACAAACGCGTGCCCCTTGTCTCTGCTACAGGATCCATAAGAATGGGTAAAATTGTGGCACAGGCAGTAGCGGCGCGTTTAGGAAAATCGCTTTTGGAGCTTGGCGGTAATAATGCCATAATTGTTACTCCAGATGCAGATATTAAAATGACGGTTATTGGAGCCGTCTTTGGAGCTGTTGGAACATGTGGTCAACGTTGTACTTCTACGCGTCGACTTATTGTACACGAGGCTATTTACGATCAGGTAAAAAATGCCATTGTAGATGCCTACAAACAACTTCGAATAGGAAACCCATTGGATGAAAACAATCATGTAGGGCCTTTAATAGATAAAGATGCTGTGGAAAATTATTTGAATGCCATTGATAAAGTGAAAGAAGAAGGTGGAACTATTTTGGTTGAAGGCGGTGTATTGGAAGGTGAAGGTTATGAAAGTGGTTGCTACGTAAAGCCGGCAATTGCAGAAGCTAAAAACGATTATGAAATTGTACAGCACGAAACCTTTGCGCCGGTATTGTATCTTATGAAATATAGAGGAGATCTAGAAAATGCAATCGAGCTACAAAATGGGGTCGTACAAGGATTGTCTTCTGCTATTATGACCAATAATTTAAGGGAGGCAGAACGTTTTTTATCACACCAAGGTTCTGATTGCGGAATTGCCAACGTAAATATTGGTACCAGTGGTGCAGAGATTGGAGGTGCCTTTGGCGGGGAGAAGGAAACGGGTGGAGGCCGTGAAAGCGGTTCTGATGCTTGGAAGATCTATATGAGACGCCAAACCAACACCATAAATTACACTACCGAGCTTCCTTTGGCGCAAGGAATAAAATTCGACCTTTAAGTTACAAAATATCAAAAGTAAAAAAGTCCTGCTGAACGTTCAGCAGGACTTTTTTTATATGGTTGTGGTTCTAAATTTATAAAACTCCGTTGGCTTCCACCCACTTAAAAGTATGTGGATCTTGTGGTACAGCCATACGCTCTGAGATTCTCTTTAAACGCTCAGGAAGTTTTACCAAATATTCCCTTGCTTTTTCAGCTTTGTCATTTAATTCCCTTACTTTATCAATTTCCCAATATTGATTCAATCGCTCTAAAATATTAATATAGTCGAAGGTGGTGTAAACACCCAATCGCTGTGCTGCATTTGAGAAATTTTCAAAGGCACTACCAATATGGTCTCCAGATTCACGTATAAATTGTGCTGGCATTACGATTTTTCTTTTCATCATATCGGCAAAAGCAATCATCATTTCACTCGGGTCGTGTTCAAAAATTGTTTTTACAAATTCCCTGTAAGCGAGGTGATGTCTCATTTCATCCCCTGCAATAATATTACACATTTTAGCCAGCATCGGGTTGCCTTTCTTCTTAGCTAATTGTCCCACTCGCTTATGCGATATATTGGTTGCCAACTCTTGGAAGGAAGTGTAAACAAAGTTTTTATATGGATCCCTTCCGGTACCGATATCAAATCCATCGGCAATCATATGCTGCGTGGTTTTTTCAATTTCCTTCATATTCACCCTTCCGGCCAAATAGAGGTATTTATTTAAAACATCGCCATGACGGTTTTCTTCAGCAGTCCAATGGCGAACCCATTTAGACCATCCATTACGTTCGTGCTGGTCTACACCTTCTACGTCCATCAACCAAGATTCGTAAGTTGGTAAGGCTTCTTCTGTAATGGTATCTCCAACAAGAACCACCCAAAAATCGTAACCTAACTCTTTGGCTTCGCCGCGAATCTTTCTTATTTCTTCATAAAAATTCTCGCTTTGGGAATCGGGAAGGAAATCGGTAGGCTGCCAAATTTGATCAGCGGGTATAAGATATTCCTCCAGAAAAGAATCGACTCTCTTTTCTATGGTGCGCATTACTTCAAGTCTAATATTGTGTAGTGACATAACATTCTGGTTTTATAACGCTGTAAATATCGTGTTTCTTTGAACTAATTACGAATACTTTGTAGAAATTTTAGTATTTGAAATATCCCAACGGACAATTATTTCGAAAATAGAATTTTTAAATATAAAAAGCTTTTTTTAAACGGCCCTAATGGGCCAATAGTTGGTAGTATCTTAAAGATACGAATAAACTATGATTTTACCTATAATTTTAGCTGAATTCTAAAGACTTGATATAAAGTTTTCTAGCTGGATAGTGTTGAAATTTAAAATTTTTGTTAAATTTGAAGGTAACACACTGCTAACCAAAGTCCTATTTTATGAAATCGGTATATCTTGTAGCTATCATAATCACTATTATTATCGGTTCTTTTTTTAATTGGATTTTATGCTGCGAGCAAACAGAAACCATTACCATTGAAGAGGAATATATAGAATCTGTAAAGGAAGATTATGAAGAGGTCGTCGAGGATAAGAAGAACGCTCCAGTAGTTAACCCTTTAATAATTGTGGATAGTACGGGAAGCTTTTCCTATAAATCCAACGATAATTTTAATTTTCACGAGTCAGATTTCATAATCATTAGACCTCTAGGCCCAGGGGTTGATAAAGGAGTGATGCAGGTTAAGGAATATCTATCTAGTAATAAAAACGTACAAATTACAGGTTTTTACGAGGCACGGGAAGAAAATACTTCCGCTTTTCCAAACTTGGGATATGCACGTGCCAATGCCGTAAAAAACCATTTGGTTGCTAAAGGCATTTCAGCAAAACAAATTAACACCTACGGAAAGGAAATGGATCCATTATCTGAATACCGTGATGTTTTGGTCGGACCTGTTTCTTTAGTAATCACTGAAGATGCCGGATTTAAAAATGCCGAAGAGGTTGTAGGCCGAATTAAAGAACAGCCGATTGTTTTATATTTTGAAACGGGTAAAAGTACTATAAATTTAACGGAAGAACAGCGGGAGCGGTATTTGGATATTGTGCGTGCTTTGGATAAAGTGGATGATATTTCTGTAGTAATTTATGGACACACCGATAACACAGGAAATGCTGAAAACAATATGATATTAGGGAAGGATCGCGCGGAGTTTATAAAAGCTTATTTGGTGCGAAATGGCATTTCAGCAGAAAATATAGAAACCGTTTCCAAAGGTCAAAATGAGCCTGTTGCAAACAACAATACTGCAGAGGGAAGAGCCGAAAATAGAAGAACCGTAATTACCATAAAATAGAACTAATCAACTAAAATTTTATATATGAACTGGTGTTTAATCATTCCATTAATTGTAGGTGTCGTTTGTGCCGTATTGGGGTATTTGTTAGGGAAACTTTCCGCTGGAGATCATTCTTCAGAAATTGAAGCTTGGCAAAAAAAATATGATAAATTAGATTCAGATTTGGCCGATTGTAGAGCTAAACTGGCCAGAAAAGATACAGTAACTACTCATTTAATACCTTTTGATGCCGCTATGGCAAAATCTGCTTTCGGGAAAAAAATCAAACAAGACGATTTAAAAATTGTGGAGGGAATAGGACCGAAAATAGAACTTTTGTTTCATGCAAAGGGTATAAAAACATGGAAAGAATTATCTGATTGTAGTGTAGAGAAATGCTACGAAGTTCTAAAATCTGGTGGGAAGGCTTTCGATATACACCGTCCCGAAACGTGGCCAGAACAGGCAAAATTGGCGTACGAAGGAAAGTGGATTAAACTGAAGGCTTGGCAAGATGAATTAAAAGGCGGAAAATAACCGACCTAAAGAGCTAACCAACTGAAATTTGAAATCGCCTTTACACATCTATGGTAAAGGCGATTTTATTTTGGAGTTAGTTTCTTCCTTTTTCGTCGGGATATAATTCATTGGCGTTGTCGCTTTGCCAGAACTCTTTGGTGTTTATATCCATAATGGTAAGCGGACTCTTATAGGCTGCGCCGGTGTCCATGTTCCAAACGCGGTCGATGTTTACAGGGGTGGTCTCCCCAACCCGAATGGTCGGCGTATGCCCGATATAGATTTCTTTATAATGCTTTAAACGTTGTGGATAGTTTTCGTCCTGCTCTTTTAAATCTTTGTCCATCGCCAAAAGCATTTCCCATAAGGAACGGTCCCAATACATCATCTCAGGAAAGTATTCCCTTTCTACGCCATGTAGGTTTGTAAAGCCTGCATGCACAAAAAGTCGTTTATCACCGTCTAAATGATAATTTTTTAGCGATTCTAAAAATCGCTTATGGATATTTATTTCAGTTTCGTTGAGGTTTTCATAAGCTTCCACGGTAGCTTTTCCTCCGTGATATAGCCACATTTCGTTATCTGCTTTTTCGGTGAGCCACTCCAAAAACAAGGCGTCGTGGTTCCCTTTAATAAAAACACAGTTATTGGTGTCGTTAAGTTCTATAAGCTTACGGATTACTTGGGGGGCTTCACTCCAGCCATCTACATAATCACCTAGAAAAATAAGGGTGTCTTTTTCGGTAACTTTTGCACGTTCTAAAACTTGCTCTAATGCACGGAAAGCACCGTGTATATCGCCAACTACCAATGTCCTTTTTGTCATGAAATCACTTTTTTTAAAGTATATTTATGTGAAATTACAATATAAGATTGGGAATGAAAAAAGTTTATTGCATTGGAGAATTGTTAATCGATTTTGTTGGGGAGAATCAAGGAGCTGATTTAAGTAAGGCGAACCAATTTACCAAAAAAGCAGGTGGTGCCCCGGCCAATGTCGCTACTGCCATAGCTAGGCTTAAAGGGAAAAGCGAATTTGTAGGATGTGTAGGACAGGATGCTTTTGGAGATTTTTTAGTAGAAACCCTTCAAAAAAATAATGTTGGGATTGAAAACTTACAACGATCGGAAGTTTTTACTACTCTGGCATTTGTTTCCATAGCAGATAATGGCGAGCGGGATTTTGTATTTAATCGTGGGGCAGATAAGGAACTAATTTACAATAAGTCTTTGGGTGATAAGCTGGAAAATGAAATTGTACATTTTGGTGCCGCTACTTGTTTTTTGGGCGGTAGTATAGAAAAGGCTTATGAAAATTATTTAGAAGATGCCATTGCCCGTAAGGCTTTTATAAGTTTCGATCCCAATTACAGGGCAGACTTATGGAAAGAACGTGATGCTATATTTATTGAAAAGTGTATGCCATTTATTCAAAAAGCAGACTTTGGGAAGTTTAGTGAAGAAGAGGCGCTTTTAATATCTAAAAAGGATAACCTCCTAGACGCATGTAGATTTTTACATGAGTTGGGAGTAAAAATTATTGCAGTTACCTTAGGGAGCAAAGGGACATTTTTAAGCAGTAAAAAGGAAAATGCAATTATTGAAAGTATTTCGGTAGAAGCCATAGATACTACCGGCGCTGGCGATGCTTTTGTAGGATGTTTTTTGTATTTAGTTTCTAAATTAAACGCTGTCGAAGAAGTTCTTAACGACTTTACAAAGCTTAAGGATATGGTAGTTATTGCCAATAAAGCAGGCGCCCATACGACTACTAAATTTGGGGCTATAGAGTCCTTACCTTATGCCGAAGACTTGGGATTGTAGCATTTTATTTCTAAGTTAACCTTTTTTGAAAATAAATGGCTGTACCCAAACTACGAATACTGCACCTTCCTTAATATGCGTAATGCTTCTTTTAGGGAGTTATACACATCGATATTATGTTCTTTTACAAACCATCGATAATCTTCCAGCATCTGTTTTGCACCCATGAATCCGTTTAAATAACAAATAAGATGCGTCGCCGGAATATTCTTTAAGTCTTTTTCATCACGATTATTGAGCGGAAGACCTTTTTTGAGCTTTTCCAGAATGGTATTGTTGGTGTTAAAAATATGGTAGAGCATTTTACGGTCGTATTGAGGAGGCTCGAAGATCAAGGTGCTGTCTATTGAATAAGTTCCATTGTCGTTAAATTGAATTTCAACCTTTTCCAGCGGATAGAATTTTTTGTTGTTATTGAGGCCTAGTTTAACATATTCAGTAATTGAGAAAGTGTTTTCGGTATAACTTATTTCTACTTCATCTAAAGCGGAATAAAAAAGTTTTACCTGCTCGTTTATCAATTCAATATCTACCCGGGAGAAGTAAACTTTATCGTTTACCTTTTTAATATTCCCCGCCCAGCAAACCACAAATTGTTCTTTAAAAACCTTGTAATTGGATTCAAGATCGGCATGGGTTTCGTTAATAAAGTTAACCACGCCATCTAGTGTAAGCTCGATATTGTTTTTGGCATGCTGTTCTATTTCCCCGACAATGGAGGAGTTGGTGTCTTTTATTTCAATATCAAAAACTTTGGGCATACTTATGCTGCCATCCCTAAAAAAAACGCTTCCGCCCCAATATTTCCAAATATTCTTTCTTAGTGCTGCTAATTTGCCCGTCGATCTAATGGTTACCAAACCCACCACTTTTCCTGGCGGTAGTTGCGGAAAATAAATGTTTTCATACGAAACCAGGGGAGCATTGTCGATATAGGCATTCACAAGATTCTGAATTTTACTATCGTCGAAAAAATCGACACCTACAATGCTATTATCCTCGTCTTCTACCCCAACCACAATAAATGCGTTATTGTTTGGGTTGGAATTCGCCAAAGCGCAAATGTGTTTTATAAACTTTGCCTTTCCTTCTTTATCGCCAATATTAATAAATCGCTTTTTGTCATAAAAACTGTTCTCGTCGTTATGGGCGAGTAGATTTTTTACCAACAAACGTTTATTAATCATTGAGTTTCAATTGACTCTAAAGATAAAAAGTACTGCGGAAACTAAAAAGGGTTTTAGATAAAGTTCTATTCGGTCTTATTTACTATGGTGCTGCTGGCTTGATCGCTCGGCATTACTATTAGGTCTGCAATGTTAACATGAGCCGGTCTGCTAATCGTAAAATAGATAATTTCTGCAATATCTTCTGGAGTAAGGGGGGTGTATCCTTGGTAAACTTTATCAGCTTTTTCAGTGTCACCTTTAAAGCGCACCTTGCTAAATTCGGTTTCCACCAAGCCCGGGTTTATAGCACCTACTTTTATTCCTTTTGCATGCAGGTCTAAACGCATTCCTTGGTTAATGGCATCTACCGCATGTTTACTGGCGCAGTATACATTGCCTCCGGGGTATACTTCTTTTCCTGCTGTGGAACCAATATTGATAATATGCCCCTTTTTTCTTGCTACCATTCCTGGGATGATAGCCTTAGAAACATAGAGAAGCCCTTTTACATTAATATCCATCATGGCGTCCCAATCGTCAATTTCGCCTTGGTCTATAGGTGCCAATCCGTGGGCGTTTCCAGCATTATTTATAAGGATGTCGATGTTTTTAAATTCTGAAGGGATTGAATTTATAGCATTGAAAACAGCCTCTTTATTACGGACATCAAAAGAAAGATAATGTACTTTTACTTTTTCTGAAAGCTCGCGCTGAAGGGTATCCAGTCGATCCTTTCTTCTTCCACAGAGAATTAGATTAATACCATTTTCAGCAAATAGTATCGCAGTTGCTTTTCCTATTCCACTCGTAGCGCCGGTTATAAGTGCAGTCTTTTTATCCATCGTTAATTTTTTATAAAGATACGAAGTCATTGTTTAAATAATTATCCTGTTAACAGGGTTAGGTAGATGTTTGTGTTAAAAAGTAAGCAGTGTTTAGTAAGCACGATTTTTGAGTCATGCCTATGGAAGGGAGATACGTTCCCGTTACACAACTTGATCTCTCCCAGTTCCCTAATGGTTGGATTGAAATGACTGATTAACACATAAAAACCTTAAATTTTAAACTCGAAACCTCCTACGGTACGCGATGCCCCTGACTTTCTACCAGCAATGAGAACCAATCTTCCCGATCGAGTTCGATTTCTAAAGCTTTTACTGAATTGGTAATGCGCTCTTTGTTGGTGGTTCCAATAACAGGATGTATTCCCGCCGGATGTTTTAAAATCCAATCCAATAAAAGTTGATCTGCGGTGGCGTGGTATTTTTCAATAAACTCAAAAAGTTTGTGTTTTATACGTAAAGTTTGGTCGTTGCTGGTTTTAAAAATACTTCCAAGCGGACTCCAAGCCATGGGTTTAATGTTATTTAACATCATATAATCCAGGTCTCCATTCAGCATGGCATCAAAATGAGTGATGGAAAACTCTATTTGATTAACAGAGACTTCCGTTTTGCTCCGAATCAATTCAGTCTGCGAAGGGGTAAAATTGGAAAGTCCGAAATCTTTAATTTTCCCTTGTTTTATTAATTGCTTAACGGCTTCGGAAACTTCGTCGGGCTTCATAAGGGGGCTGGGTCGGTGGAGTAGCAATAGATCTAGATAATCGGTTTGCAAATTTTTGAGCGATTCGTCTACCGACCACAAAATGTAATCTCTAGAAAGATCGTAGTGTTTGATGTTGTTTTTACGATTTTCTGAAATATACTGAATACCACATTTCGAGATTAGCTGAATTGCTTTCCGTGGTATACCAGAAGCCTTAAAAGCATGTCCAAATTCTTTTTCGGTCGTGTATCCTCCGTAAATGTCGGCATGGTCGAAAGTGGTTATTCCTTCCCCGACACAATGAAGAATTAAATCCTTCATGTCTCTTGCGCTAAGCGACTTACCCCAGCTGCCCCAGGTCATAGTGCCGGCAATGATGTTGGAAAATTTCATTTAAAATAGGATTGGTTTATTTTAGTAACGAAAAATAAAGTAACCGTTTAACACAATAAAAGGATTTTTAAATATTAACACTTGTTAACATCTAAAAAATGTTAGAGGGGCGTATCTATAATTAGAACCTCTTGCGCAAGAAGTTCCAATAAATAAACATTAATAATAAATAAACCTATTTATGAAAAAACTAAAAAAACTATCAAAAATTGCATGTATGGCACTGGCCACCTTGGTTTTGGTGGCAAGTTGTAGCGATGACGATAACGGTAATGATATGCCATCGGATGATATGGCCAGAGTAATGGTGAAATTGGTAGATGCTCCTGGCGATTACGAAAAAGTAAATGTAGATATTCAAGATGTGTTAATCAACAGGTCCGACGATGAAGAAGGTGGGTGGGAAAGCATTGGTGAGATAGAAGCTGGAGTTTACGATTTGCTGGAGCTTACCGGTGGTGCCAGCGTGGTGTTAGCCGATAATGAAATACCTGAAGGGGAAATTAAGCAAATGCGTTTGGTGCTAGGCGATGAGAATTCGGTAGTGGTAGACGGAGAAGAGTTTGCTTTAGACACTCCAAGCGCACAGCAATCTGGACTAAAGTTAAAGTTTGATGATGCTCAAATTGAAGGTGGATATACTTACGAGATTACCTTGGATTTTGATGCTGAGAAGTCGGTTGTGAGTGCTGGAAACTCAGGAAAATATATTTTAAAGCCTGTAATAAATGCAAGTACAGAAGTCAACTCTGGAAAAATTATGGGAGCGGTAACCCCAACCGATTATCAAGTATTGGCTTGGGTAGTGGCAGATCAAGATACCATAACCACTTACACAGATGACGAAGGGATATTTGTACTGAACGGTGTTCCTGCTGGCACCTACGATGTAATGCTTACTCCAGAAGAAGAATCTGGTTTGGCCAATGCAACGGTTGAAGGTGTAGTGGTAGAAAACGGAGCGGTTGCCGATGTTGGTACTGTAGAATTGATGGAAATTTCCGGAGGAAACATTACGGGAACTGTAATAAATGCCGATGTTGCGGTAACAGCTTCTATTATGGTTGGTGAAGAAACGGTTTCTGCCGTTACCAACGAAGAAAATATGTTTATACTGGAAAATGTTCCTGCTGGAACTTATACACTTACTTTAACTCCAGCAGAGGGATCTGCCTTTGGTGTAAAAGAAATTGCTGAGGTGGAAGTGGTTGAAGGAGAAGCTACTGCACTTGGCGATATTACCTTTGAATAGTTAAAAATCCGTAAAAATATATTAAGGGTGCCCTAATCTTTTGGGTGCCCTTTATTTTTTAACCAATTGTTAACAGCGACAGTCTAAATTAATTTTCAATTTGCGTCCTATTATAGATGGTGTTATATTGATGCCTCAAAAAATTAACATAAATGGAGCAAAATACTACGTTGGATATTAACGCTATTAACGAAAAAATAGAAAAAGAAAGTGCTTTTATCGATGTACTCACCTTAGAAATGAATAAGGTTATTGTTGGGCAAAAGCACATGGTAGAAAGATTGTTGATTGGTCTTTTAGGACAAGGACATATACTCTTGGAAGGGGTTCCTGGGTTGGCAAAAACGCTGGCTATTAATACCTTGGCAAAGGCAGTGCACGGAAGTTTTAGCCGTGTGCAGTTTACTCCAGACCTTTTACCTGCCGATGTGGTGGGGACACTTATTTATAACATGAAGGTAAACGACTTTTCCATTAAAAAGGGACCTATTTTCGCCAACTTTGTCCTTGCGGATGAGATTAACCGTGCACCTGCAAAAGTACAATCTGCTCTTTTGGAAGCAATGCAGGAGAAACAAGTTACTATTGGTGATGAGACTTTTATACTGGAAAAACCTTTCTTGGTAATGGCCACTCAAAACCCGGTAGAACAAGAAGGTACATATCCGTTGCCGGAAGCACAGGTAGACCGTTTTATGTTGAAAACGGTTATTGATTACCCAAAATTAAACGAAGAGCAACTTATAATTCGTGCCAATCTTAAGGGCGAATTCAATAAAGTAAATCAAGTAGTTTCCATAGACCAAATTTTAAGAGCTCAGGCGTCTGTAAGAGAGGTGTACATGGATGAGAAAATCGAGAAGTACATTCTGGACATTATTTTTGCTACGCGTTATCCTGAGAAATATAATTTATCCGATTTAAAACCTTTAATCAGTTTTGGAGCCTCTCCAAGGGGGAGTATTAATTTGGCAACAGCAGCCAAATGTTATGCCTTTATAAAAAGAAGAGGTTACGTAATTCCAGAAGATGTGCGCGCCGTGGTACACGATGTGTTAAGGCACAGGGTTGGGATTACCTATGAAGCGGAAGCAGAAAATATCACTCCCGAAGAAATCATCAACAAAATTGTAAACGAAATAGAAGTACCATAGGATTTTAGAAGGTCAAAAAAAATAGAGTTGCTAGTGTTGCACTACAATTCTTAGATTTTAAATCTCAAATCGAAAAATGGATACTAAAGAACTACTAAAGAAGGTTAGAAAAATCGAAATTAAAACCCGCCGGTTGAGCGACCACATTTTTGGCGGGGAATATCATTCTACCTTTAAAGGTCGGGGAATGACCTTCAGCGAGGTTCGTAACTACCAATTTGGGGATGATGTAAGGAATATCGACTGGAACGTAACGGCACGCTACAACGAACCATTTATTAAGGTTTTTGAAGAGGAACGGGAACTCACCATGATGCTTCTCGTGGATGTAAGTGGATCTGAATTTTTTGGAACCTCCAATCAGTTTAAAAAAGATATCATCACCGAAATTTCTGCAACCTTGGCTTTCTCCGCCATGCAGAACAATGATAAAATCGGACTGATTTTATTTTCAGATCAAATAGAATTATACATACCGCCAAAAAAAGGGCGTTTCCACGTGTTGCGAATCATCCGGGAACTTCTGGAGTTCAAACCCGAAAAGAAGAACACCGATATTAACGGTGCCCTTAAATTTATGTCGAGTGTGAGTAAGAAAAAGGTAATCGCTTTTGTATTATCAGATTTTATGGCAGATAACTACGAGCACGCCCTAAAAATTGCCGCCAACAAACACGATATTACCGGGATTAGAGTATACGATGAAAAGGAGGAAAGCATGCCGAACATTGGTTTTGTACAAATGGAAGATGCCGAAACTGGAGAGTTAATGTTGGTAAATACAAAGTCTAAATCCGTTCGTAACGAATATGCTAAATATTATTTGGATAGAGTGAGCTACTTTCAAAATAATTTCAGCAAAAGTGGAGCAGGGGTAATAAGCAGCCGGGTAGACGAAAGTTACGTAAAAAAACTATTGGGATATTTTAAAAGAAGAGGCTAGACGAATGATTGATTGTTATAAAAATAAAGAGTTTAAAAAATCAGTTCTGGCGAATGCGGGAAATTGGATGCTGCTTTTATTTGTGGGTTGTTTACAATTCTCCTTCGCACAAACCACGCCTACCATAAAATCTTCTGTTGATTCTACGGAAATTAAAATTGGGGAACAAATTAATTTTAAGGTTGAAGTGGAAGCCGACTCCACCGCACAAGTTATTTTTCCTGAAGGGCAAACGTTTATGCCATTAGAAGTGGTGGAAGCTTTTCCTACAGATACCTTCGCCAAGAATGATAAAATCAACCTCATAAAAAGGTATGCCTTAACACAATTCGATTCGGGAAGTTATACCTTACCACGGCAACAAATAATGGTGAATAATAAACCCTATTTTACAGATTCCCTACGAATAGAAGTGAATACAGTGGCAGTAGACACCACCAAACAAAAAATGTATGATATTAAAGGTTTGGCAACGGTAGATAAACCTATGGGAAATTGGTGGAAATGGCTGTTGGGAGGATTATTGCTTGCGGCGTTGGTAGGAGGTTTGCTGTATTGGTTCGTTTTCAGAAAAAAACCGCTTACAGAAGAAGAAAAAATAGCTTTATTGCCACCGTATGATCGAGCCTTGGCTGAATTAAAAAAGCTGGATGAATCTAAATATTTAATTCAGTCAGAATATAAAGAATACTACTCAGAGCTTACCAATATCGTACGTTCTTATTTAGAGGAAGATGCGCATATCAGTGCATTGGAAAGCACGACCGATGAGTTGATTTTGAAAATGGAAATGCTGCGTGATTCGGGAAGTTTAAAGATTGACGATGAAACCATTAAACAGTTTAAAAACGTATTGCAAACGGCCGATTTGGTAAAATTTGCAAAATCCACTCCCGAAAACTCCATAATTAACCGCGACCGAAAAACCATCGAGCAGATCGTGGTAAAAACCAAAGAAGCGCTTCCAGAGCCTACGGAAGAGGAGCTAATGGAACAGGAAGAGTATGTAGAAGAATTTAAACGGAAGAAAAAACAACGGCAAATTAAGTATGCCATAGCCGCAGGAATTACAGTTCTGTTGGTGGTAGGTGGAATTTTTACCTATAAATATGGGTTCAATACAATAAAAGATAGTGTGTTTGGCCACCCTACCAAATCCTTATTGGAACAAGAATGGGTGGGGAGTTCTTACGGATATCCTGCAATTTATTTAGAAACCCCAGAAGTTTTACGACGGGAAAAGAAAGCACCCTCCAATGCGATGACGGGCACTAGCAGTAACCAAGCGTTTTCCTATGGGGACATGGGAAGTAATTTTTACATTAGGGCCAGTGTGGCTACCTATAAAAAGGAAGCCGATTTTGATGCAAAAAAAGCTATTGATGCTGCCTTGGATCAAGTAGAAAAAGCGGGAGCTAAAAATATGGTGGTGAAGCAAGAAAAGTTAACAACCCCCACAGGAAAAGAAGGAAATAAAGTTTTTGGAACCCTTGAAATAGAAAGTCCGGAAACCAATAAAACAAAGGAAGAAGCTTATGTTATTCTAAGCTTTGTACAAAATGGAGGTTTTCAACAGGTAATTATGGTATACGAGCAGGATGATAATTATGCAAAGGAGATTGTTGAGCGTGTTACCAATTCTATAGATTTTAAAACGGAAAGCTAATTATGTTTGAAAATATACAATTTGCAAACCCACAATTTTTCTGGCTCTTTTTATTATTGCCGGTAGCTATTGTATGGTATTTTTTTAAGCGTAAAAAAGAAACAGCTTCTTTAAAAATATCGAGCATAAAAGGTTTTAAGGGATCGCCATCTATTTTAGCAAAGTTAAGGCCTGGATTGTTTATTATGCGTTTGCTAGCTTTGGCGGCCTTAATTGTGGCCATGGCGCGACCGCAAACAGAAGATATATCAACAAGAACCAAAACCACAAGGGGGATCGATATTGTAATGGCTATCGATGTTTCTTCAAGTATGTTGGCACGCGATTTAAAACCAAATAGGTTAAATGCCCTTAAAAAAGTGGCTTCAGAATTTATTAAAGAGCGGGTAAACGATCGTATTGGTTTGGTGGTATATTCGGGGGAGAGTTTTACCAAAACACCAATTACGAGCGATAAGGCTATTGTACTTCGATCACTAAACGATATTAAATACGGGCAGTTGGAAGATGGAACGGCCATAGGGATGGGACTGGCAACTTCTGTTAATAGACTGAAGGATAGCAAGGCAAAAAGTAAGGTAATTATCTTGTTGACCGATGGAGTAAATAATTCCGGATTTATAGAGCCACAAACCGCTGCAGGATTGGCTATTGAATACGGTATAAAAACATATACCATTGGTTTGGGGAGCAACGGTATGGCATTGTCGCCTATAGCTTACAATCCAGATGGCAGTTTTAGATATGGTATGAGCAAGGTAGAGATAGATGAGGTGTTGCTTAAAGATATTGCAGATAAAACAGGAGGTAAATATTTTAGGGCTACCAATAATGAGAAGCTTTCGGAGATTTACGACGAAATAAATAAATTGGAAAAAACCGATATCGAAGAGTTTAAATATTACAACTACGAAGAGAAATTTAGAGTGTTTGCCCTATTGGCATGCGGATTGTTGTTGTTGGAATATTTATTAAGATACACTGTTTTTAGAAGTTTTGTATAAGCTATGGATATATATCAATTAGACGAAAAAATATATTTCTACGTACTGGTTTTACTACCGGTATTGCTGTTGTTGTTCTTAGCTTTTAAATTTTGGCAACGAAGAACGCAGAAGAATTTTGCTGATGCACAATTGTTGGACAAATTGAGCCCCAACCGATCCACTTTTAAATCGGTTGTAAAGCTTATTTTAATAATGCTGGCGCTCGCTTGTTTGGCAATTGCCTTGGTAAACCCTAAAATTGGCACAAAACTTGAAACAGTTAAGCGCGAAGGGGTAGACATTGTTTTTGCTATCGATGTTTCTAAAAGTATGGCTGCGGAAGATATTGCACCCAACCGGTTGGAAAAAGCAAAACGCATCGTTTCAGAAATTATAAACAATCTGGCGAGCGACCGTATTGGAATTATAGCATACGCAGGCCAAGCATACCCGCAACTACCAATTACTACCGATTATTCGGCAGGAAAAATGTTCCTTCAAAGTATGAATACAGACATGATGTCTTCCCAAGGAACAGCTATTAATGAAGCTATCGATCTGGCCACCACGTATTACGACGATCAAGACCAAACCAATAGAGTATTGTTTTTAATTTCCGACGGGGAAGATCATTCCGATATGGCTATAGAATCAGTAGAAAAAGCGAGGGAGGCAGGAATTAAAATTTTTACAATTGGTGTGGGAACCGCTAAGGGAGGACCAATTCCCATAAGGGTAAATGGAATTATAGATTCCTACAAAAAAGATCAAAATGGAGAGGTGGTTATCACACAGCTCGATGAGAACATGTTAAACGGCATTGCCAGAGAAGGAGATGGAGAATATATTAATGGAAGCAATACCGAAGAGGTGGTAGATTTTGTTACCGAGACGCTCAATAAAATGGAAAAAACTGAATTTGAATCCAAGCAGTATGCCGATTTTAAAGATCAGTTTCAATGGTTTGTGGCGGCTGCAATTTTGTTGTTGTTTTTAGATATTTTCCTGTTGGAAAGAAAAACAGTTTGGGTTCAGCGATTAAACTTGTTTAACGAGAAAGAAAAAAATGAAAAATAAAAGCGACATATTTTTTAGTACTAAAAGCATCAAGACCACTTTTAAAATGGTTTTTTTAGCTATTTTGGGGCTTTTTTCAATTTCTGAAACAAAGGCACAGGATTCTGAAGCACTTGAAAAAGCAAAAGCCAAAGCGCTTTCAGAATCTAAAGAATATACTTTTGAAGGGAATGAAGCTTTGCAGGAAGATAATAATAAAGTAGAAGCTGAGGTATCTTATCGAAAAGCCATTGCTAAAAGTAACGAGAATGCGCAGGCCAAATATAATTTGGGCAATGTCTACTATAAAGAAGAAAGTATGGGGGAGGCTTTTATGAGATACAAGGAAGCAGGGACCACAGCGGAATCTAAAGAAGACAGGCACAAAGCATACCATAATTTGGGCAATGTCTTTATGAAAAATAAAGAATACCAAAAAGCGGTAGAGGCTTATAAAGAAGCATTAAGAAACGATCCTACAGATGAGGAAACCCGCTACAATTTGGCGTTGGCGAAAGAATTGTTGAAAAAGCAACAAGAAGAAAATAAAAATAATCAGGATCAAAATAAAGACGAAAACCAAGATCAGGATAAAGACAATCAAGATAATCAAGACGAAAATAAAGACAACCAAGATCAACAAGATAAAAAAGACGGGGACGAAGGCGAGGATAAAAAGGATGATCAAGGGGATAAAGAAGACGAAAACAAGGGGGATAACAAGGATGAAGAAGGCAATAATCCGGAAGATGAAAAACAGGATGAGGGCAAAAACAATCCAGACGAACAAAAACAAAATCCTGGAGATAAACCTCAAGAGCAGCAGCAACAGCCTCGACCCAATCAGTTATCTCCACAGCAAATAAAGAATATCTTGGAGGCAATGAACAATGAAGAAAAGAAAGTGCAGGATAAAATAAATGCTGAAAAAGTAAAAGGAGCACCTATAAAATCTGAAAAAGATTGGTAAGATAAAATGAAAATAAAACTATTAATAGTAACATTTTTTATAGCTTTTTCGGGAATGTTGTTTTCCCAAGAAGAGGGTGTGCAGTTTGAAGCCAACGTAAGTAAAGACAAGCTTGGTGTTAACGAGCGGCTACGTATAGAATTTACCATGAATAAAGATGGTGATAACTTTACACCGCCCGATTTTAGCGGATTTAGGGTTGTTATGGGCCCAAACCAATCCATTAGTAATTCATGGATCAATGGAAAAAGAAGTTTTTCCAAATCCTACTCCTATATTTTAACACCCAATGGCAAGGGTACATTTACCATCAATCAGGCGAAAGTTGAAATCGATGGAGACACCTATAAAACACAACCCGTAAGAATAACGGTCACCGAAGCTGTAAACGATCCTAATGCACCTCCATCTGCCAACGACATAGCAGACGACAATTTGCATTTGGTTGCGGAGGTTTCTAAAGCCAACCCTTATTTAAACGAGGCGGTTAGCGTTGTGTATAAATTGTATGTGAGCCCAAGAATAAATGTTTCCAATTTTATTCCCAAAGCCAATCCCAAATACAACAATTTTTGGTCGCAAGACATTAAAGTAACACGTTTTCAAGTGGAAAACGGCACTTACCAGGGGAAACAATATCGCTATGTGGTTTTAAAAAGGGTTGTGCTATACCCTCAGAAGACCGGAACATTGGATTTAGAGCCACTATCATTGGATGTAACGGTGGATGTTCCAACCAATAGGAGGGATATTTTTGGAGGACAGTTATATACACAAACCCATAAAACGGTAACGGCAGGACAGCGATCCATCAATGTAAAACCGCTTCCAGAAAAAGGTAAACCTGCAGGTTTTACAGGAGCTGTCGGTAAGTTTGATTTTGATGTGGTTTTGTCTAAAAAAGACCTAAAAGCGAATGAATCTTTAACGGCTAAAGTAAAGGTGAGTGGAAATGGTAATTTGAAGTTGTTCAACCTTCCTAAGCTTACCCTTCCCAGTTCTTTAGAAGTGTACGAACCAGAGTTCGATGAGAATATTTCTACATCCCTGGCGGGTATGAAAGGTAGCATAACAGACAATTACACCATTGTGCCTCAATATCGCGGGAAATATCCAATTCCAACTATCACGTTTTCTTATTTCGATCCGGAAGAGGAAGCTTACAAATCCATAACCTCTCAACAGTCCTTAATTAATGTGTACGAAGGGCCTTCGAGTGCCGCCGATTTGGCTTCCAATACCAATGAAAATAATAGCGCCAAACAACCAGTGGCAGCAAATGCGAATCAATTTAGGTTTATAAAATTAAATACAGATTTGTATCCTAAATCTTCGTCAAGTTTCTTTGGCTCTATCTTGTTTTACATACTTTTATTAGCTCCGCTCTTGTTGATCCCGATTGCTATTTTAATAGGAAAAAGAAGAGCAGCTATGGCTGGAGATGTAGTGGGGAACAGAGTGAGAAAAGCAAATAGGCTCGCCAAAAAATACCTGTCGGAAGCTAAACGGAACCTTGGAAACAAAGAAGCGTTTTACGAGTCCCTAGAACGGGCTTTGCACAATTACCTAAAGGCAAAATTAAAAATTGTTACCTCAGAATTCAGTAAAGAAAAAATAAGCGAGCTCTTGCGTTCTAAAAATGTAGAAGCTCAAGTAGTTGATGATTTTATAGCCTTGTTAAAAAGTTGTGAGTTGGCGAGATATTCTCCTAGTACCTTGGCAGAAATGGAAAGCGATTACCATAAGGCGGCAGAAGTTATTTCATTAATCGATAAACAACTTAAGTCATGATGGAACAACTAAATAGAAGTAAACAATTTTACCTTTTTATAGTTTTTACATGTGTTTCCATTTTTGCAATGGCACAAAATGAAGCTTTGTTTAAAAAAGGGAACGACTTTTATAACGAGGGGAAGTATCAAAAAGCGATTGACGCCTATTTGGAAGTTTCAGAAAATAATGAACATTCAGCTGCGCTTTACTACAATTTGGGGAATAGTTATTATAAATTGAACCAAATTGCGCCCAGTATTTATTATTATGAAAAGGCTTTATTGCTAGACCCAAACGATCAGGATATTCAGAATAATTTACAGTTTGCAAAAAACATGACCATCGATGCGATAGATGTAATGCCGCAAACTGGAATCGATAAGATTTTCGAAAACTTTGTAGGAAAACTTTCTTACCAAACATGGGCGGTATTGGCCATTGTAGCCATGGTTGCCTTTGTAGTGCTGTTCCTATTATATTATTTTTCAGCTTACAGCAGTAAAAAACGTATTTTCTTTGGGTTGAGCATACTCTTCGTGATAATCTCCCTTGCGAGTTTAGGGTTTGCTTACCAACAGCAAGGACTGGAGCTCAACAAGCAACCGGCAATAATCTTTGCCAAAGAAACTTCGGTAATGTCTGAGCCTAACATGGGTAGTAGTGAAGTTTTTAAATTGCACGAAGGGACCAAAGTAAACGTTTTGGAAGTGCTTGGGGAATGGAAAAAAATAAAACTTGCAGACGGAAAAATTGGTTGGTTGCCAAATAATGACCTCAAGGAGATCAAAGACTTTTAGAATAACTTAGCACTTAATTCTATGAAAAATAGTATCTTTAGGAAAAAGATTACTGGTGCTATTTACAAGTAAAAAAATATTTGTTTGCTTTTTTTTATTGATATTCTGCTCTTTTTTAATGACCCCTGCTATTATTACGGTTGTTGAAAGAAATGCAGATATTTCCTATTATTATAATTTAGCTGAAGAAGAAAAAAAGGACTCCAGTAACGAGTTGAAGGAAATCAAACAAATATCTTCTTCAAACGATCCTAATCTTTCTATTAGTGTACTTACCAAAAAAAGAAAAGGGTATCATTACGATGTTTTTCATCATTACGATCAGGTAATAGATGTAGTTATACCTCCTCCAGAGTTACTTTAATAATATTACAAAATCCGCACTATCTATTGCGGTACTAGCGTTTTAACGCTATTTTATTTACCATTCAAAATAAATTTAAATTCATCATGTTTTCAAATGTCTTTGAAAACAAAAACCATCTTTAAATTATGTTTAAATACTTAAAAAATGATTTGCCTGCTAGTATAGTGGTGTTTTTTGTAGCACTTCCCCTCTGTTTAGGGATTGCACTTGCAAGTGGGGCACCCCTCTTTTCTGGTTTAATTGCCGGAATTGTGGGAGGTATTGTAGTAGGAGCCATTAGTGGATCGCAAATTGGAGTAAGTGGACCTGCAGCCGGATTGGCTGTAATTGTTTTGGCTGCCATCGCTTCCCTAGGTTTCGAAAACTTTTTGGTAGCTGTTGTTATTGGAGGTGCTATACAAATACTTTTAGGGGTATTAAAAGCCGGTATTATCGGTTATTATTTTCCATCATCTGTAATTAAGGGTATGTTGGCTGGTATTGGAATTATTATCTTTTTAAAACAGATTCCCCATGCTTTTGGTTATGACAGTGATTATGAAGGCGATCTCGATTTCTTTCAATTGGACGGAGGAAACACATTTTCTGCCTTAGGGGATATGTTTAGTTATATTTCCCCGGGAGCCGTTGTGGTATCTGTGGTATCCTTGGGGATTTTATTGCTGTGGGAACTCGTTTTGGTTAAAAAAAGCAATTTTTTCAAAATCGTTCCAGGGCCACTAGTGGCTGTTGTATTTGGTGTGTTGTTCTATCTTTTAATAGATCCGTCATCCAATTTTAAAATAGCTCAAGATCATTTGGTAACGGTTCCGGTTCCCGATAACGCATCTGATTTTATAGGGCAATTTTCCTTTCCTAATTTTGCGGCAATCACCAATCTTCAAGTGTGGATTACAGGGGTTACCATTGCTATAGTTGCAAGTTTAGAAACTCTTTTGTGTGTAGAAGCAACGGATAAGTTGGATCCAGAGAAAAGGGTAACGCCAACCAACAGAGAGCTTTTTGCCCAGGGAACAGGAAATATTGTTTCTGGTTTAATTGGGGGGATTCCCGTTACACAGGTAATCGTAAGGAGTTCTGCAAACATTCAGTCGGGTGCTAAAACCAAACTTTCTGCAATCGTTCATGGATTTTTCCTTTTATCTTCTGTAATTCTTATTCCTACTTTATTAAATAAAATTCCTTTGGCAGTATTGGCGGCAATTTTATTAGTAGTTGGTTACAAACTTGCAAAACCAGCTTTGTTCAGGCAAATGTGGCGTTTAGGTAAAAGTCAGTTTCTGCCTTTTATAGTCACTGTTTTAGGGGTTGTGTTTACCGACCTTTTAATGGGAATTGGTTTAGGATTAGCGGTTGGAATTACCGTAATTTTGATTAAAAATTATCAAAACTCACATTTTCTTCATATTGAAAAGAAAGATGATGGAAGCCATTTGGTAAAAATGACCTTAGCCGAGGAAGTTTCTTTTCTTAATAAAGGCGCTATTTTAAAAGAATTAAATGAATTGCCTAAAGACACTTTGTTAGAACTAGATGTAACTAAAACAATTCGTCTAAACTATGATATTTTAGAAATTTTAGACGATTTTGCATACCGGGCAAAAGATAAGAATATCGATATTAAGTTAATTTCCGATAAGGGTGTGGTTCATAATCCGAAGAGTTTTACCGCATTTTTTATGGAAAAAAGAGGAAGTGCAGCTTAGAAAATAATTAAAAAGTTTAATTTTAAGAAAAAGTAATAAAATGAAATTAGATAAGGTTTTTGAAAACAACAAAAAATGGATAGAATCCAAGTTGGAATTAGACTCGAACTACTTTGAAGAGCTGGGGAAAGGACAAAGCCCCGAGCTACTTTACATAGGATGTTCTGATAGTAGGGTTACTGCAGAAGACCTTATGGGCTTGGGGCCAGGAGATGTATTCGTACATAGAAACATTGCCAACATGGTGGTTGGGACAGATCTAAACTCAATGTCCGTTATAGATTATGCGGTGAACCACTTAAAAGTGAACCACGTGGTTATTTGTGGACATTATTCCTGTGGAGGTGTAAAAGCCGCTATGCAATCGGCCGATTTGGGACTTTTAAATCCGTGGTTGCGAAATATTCGTGATGTGTACCGTTTGCATAAAAAAGAACTCAACGCAATGGTAGATGAAGATAAGCGTTATGAACGTCTGGTTGAGCTTAACGTGCAAGAGCAGTGCGTTAACTTAATTAAAACCGCTACGGTTCAAAAAGCAGTGCGAAATAGAGGCTTGCAAGTTCACGGTTGGGTGTTCGATATCCATACAGGAAAATTAATAGATCTAGAAATCGATCTGGACGGGATCCTTAAGAACATTATGGAAATCTACCATTTAGATTAATTGAGGATCCATATATTATAATGAAGAGGCGCTTGTTTGTAACAGCGCCTTTTTTTTGTAGTATGGGGCTATCTGACATTTATCATATTTTTATTGGGTTGATATCAATAATATTGCTGGTCTATATAGCAAATTATTAATCAAATTAAATATACACCATGTCAACTAGACAGCATAATTTTCACATTCCCGTAATGGGAATAGGTTTCACTATTGATAGCCCTTTAAAGGTAGCCGTGTATGGCATCGATTCTTCAATTTCTTTGGTAGATGATATGCTTATTGAGAAAATGCGAAAGCACTACTGCCACAAATACAACCTTGTTTACAATGAAATTTCAGAAAAAATAGAAGATTTTAGAGCGAAACGTATCACTTCCTATCTCGATATGATGAACAATGTGATAGATAATAAAATAAACCAACTAAGGAATTGTTCGGAGGAAACGGTTGAAGAGTTGAAAAATTATTTCGGGATGATACCTGCAAAAAAAGATGAATTTTCAAAGAAGATTTCAGGTGCACATTGCTCTAGTGAAGTTAAAGAGTGGGTTCGCCAGAACATTCAAAAAGGGAGCATAGATGTTAATATTATGACCAAGGTCGATAAAGACAACTACGTTGGCAAAGAAAAGTTGCCTGTAATATATAACGATGCCCATGCGGCACTGAGGGGATTTGCGGAGAGTACCGTGCAAGGGTCGTTAGTGCTCTCTGCGGGATTGAATCCCAGGCTTTATGGTTATATAGCAAGCTTTGAAGATTTTTATCCTAAAAGTAGAAATTTAAAAAAGAAAGTTGTTTTAAAGGTAAGTGATTATCGTTCTGCATTAATTCAGGGAAAATTTCTGGTGAAAAAAGGAGTTTGGGTATCCGAATTCAGGGTGGAATCTGGGCTAAATTGTGGGGGCCATGCCTTTGCTACTGAAGGGAATTTATTAGGACCTATTCTGGAGTCCTTCAAGGTGAATAAAACAAAATTAATTGTGGAGCTTCACGATATATATATTAAAGCGTTAACCGCTAAAAACATAGAGCCCCCAACCGTACCCTTACCGGTAAAGATTACAGCCCAAGGAGGGGTTGGCACCCATGAAGAGCACGAATTTTTATTAAATTACTATCAATTGGAATCTGTGGGCTGGGGCTCACCATTCCTTTTGGTTCCCGAAGCCACAACGGTAGATGATGAAACCTTGCATAAATTAGTTAGGGCGAAGGAGGAAGACTTGTATCTAAGCAATGTGTCTCCGTTAGGGGTTCCATTTAATAACCTAAGGGGTAACACCAAGGACGAAGAAAGACAAGAGCTTATTAAAAAAGGAAGACCGGGAAGTTCATGTCCAAAAAAGTATGTGTCCCTAAACAAGGAGTTTACCGAGAAAAGTATCTGTGTAGCTTCAAGGCAATATCAACATCTTAAAATTGCGGAACTTCAAAAAGGGAAGTTGTCCACGGAAGTTTACCAAAAAGAGTTTAAAGAAATAGTAGAAAAGTCCTGTATCTGCGTTGGGTTGGGCACCTCTGCCCTATTGGCCAATAAAATGGATGTTAAAAGTGAAGGTAAAGGTGTTTCTGTTTGTCCAGGCCCTAATATTGCCTACTTTGCCAGAGTAACAAAACTAGAAGAAATGGTTAAACATATTTATGGAAAAACAAGCGTAATTTCACGACAGGATCGGCCCAATATGTTTATTAAGGAATTGAAGCTATATACTGATTACTTTAAAGAAAGAGTTTACGAAGTGCTTCCTGCGATGGATGAAAAGGAAGAAAAACGATTAATGCGCTTTTCGAACAATCTTCTGGAAGGGATTGAGTATTACCAAAACCTTTTTAGCGGGTGTAAAACTGTTTTGAATGAAAAAGCAACAGGGGTTTATGCTGAATTGAAAAATGTGGAGTGTACATTGAAAGATCTTCAAAGGGAATTAAATGCTGGAAAGCAGCTGATGTAACTTTTAGTTGGAAATAAGAAGTAACTTCAAGAGCTTTCCGTAGCTAGAAACAAAATAGATAATGTAATAAACGGTCTGAAAAGCTATAGCAGTCCTGATAGTTGTCAGTAAAGATTTTTGTATCTTAAAGCAAAAAAGATTGCTTTGCGAAAAATGAAAAAGATTCTACTTACCGGTGCGACAGGGTATATTGGAAAGCGACTGCTTATCGCCTTGTTGGAAAACGATTATTATGTAATTTGTTGTACTCGCGATAAAATCAGGTTTGAAATGCCCGTAGGTGTACTTTCCAACAATATTGAAGTTATAGAAGTCGATTTTTTGGAAGAAGAAACCCTTTCTGCAATTCCCAAAGATATCGATGCGGCCTACTATTTAATGCATTCCATGAGTAAATCTGGGAATTACCAAGAGCGTGAACTCATCTGTGCCAATAACTTTAAAAACCATGTTTCTGAAACGAATGCCGAACAAGTAATTTACTTAACGGGAATGGTAAATACCGATGAGCTTTCAGACCATTTGGAGTCCAGGCTAAAAGTAGAGAAAACGCTAGCAGAAGGAACGTATAATTTTACTGCATTGCGTGCTGCCATAATTATAGGCTCAGGAAGCGCTTCTTTCGAAATTATTAGGGATCTGGTTGAAAAATTACCAGCAATGATTGCTCCCCGCTGGGTAGAAACAAAGTGCCAACCAATTGGTATTGCAAACGTGCTGGACTTTCTGGTGGCCACACTTTTTGAAGAAAAAACGTACAATGAAAATTTCGATATCGCTGGTCCCGATATTTTAAGTTATAAAGAAATGCTATTGCAATACGCCGAGGTTCGAGGGTTGAAAAGATATATCTACACGGTGCCGGTAATGACCCCAAAATTATCTTCCTACTGGCTTTATTTCGTTACTTCCACCAATTACAATTTGGCCATTTCTTTAGTAGACAGCATGAAGGTTCCTGTGGTAGCCCGCAACAAGGAAATCAACAAAATTACAGGGATAGATCCATTTCCGTATAAAAAAGCACTTCAAAGGACATTCTCCAAAATAGAAGCAGATGAAATTATTTCTGGTTGGCGGGATAGTTTTGTAAGTAGTAGGAAAGATGACAATCTTGCCCAATTTATGGAAGTACCTAAACACGGCTGTTTTGTGGATAAAAGAAAAATGAAGTTCGACAATAGGGAAGAAAGTATTAATCGTATTTGGAGTCTGGGCGGAAATAACGGCTGGTATGCCGACGGACTTTGGAAAATTAGGGGGTATATGGATCAAATGGTTGGTGGAGTAGGCCTGAAGCGGGGAAGAACCCACAAGCACTTATTGCATGCCGGGGATGCGATAGATTTTTGGAGGGTCTTATACGCCGATAGGGAAAAAGGGCGTTTACTTCTTTTTGCAGAGATGAAGTTACCTGGAGATGCTTGGTTGGAGTTTAGGATGGAACAAGACCTGTTAATTCAAAAAGCTATTTTTAGGCCCAAAGGGATTTGGGGCCGCCTTTATTGGTATGCTGTTTTTCCTTTCCACGGAATTGTTTTTAACGGAATGCTAAAAAGACTTGCAGTGGGGAAGTAACCTTATTTGCTGCTAAAATGCGATAATTTGGAAAGTTTTCTTGTTAAAAATCCTGTTTTATTTCTATTGGCTCGATGGAAGTTGATGCCGTTTCCCGCAACACCCAATCGAATACAAAAGAACCTATGTCTTTTACGGGTTTGTAGATTATTGAAGCATCTAAGGTTTTCTGGTCTATAAATGTAAAAGCTTCATTTCCTCGATCTAAAAAGATAAGAATGGCACCTAGGATAATCGCAACCTTGAGTCCGCCAAAAACAGCTCCAAAGATTCTATTTAAAAGCCCCAATGCCGCCAGGCTTGCAATTTTAGTAAGTAATTTTCCAATTAAGGAAACCGCAAGAATAATTAATATAAAAGTAATTGCAAAAGCCGTAAGGTTAATGTATTTCTGTTCCCAATCAACTTTATCGGTTAAAAAATCACCTACAAAGTAAGAAAAATGAATAGCGCCGTAGATACCAACAACCAAGGCTAATAAAGAGGCTACTTCTATAAATAAGCCTTTCATGAAGCCGCGAACCATACCAAAAATGATGAGTCCGCCTAAAATAATGTCAATATAGTTCATTCAAAAAACCAATTTCAACAAATATACATTTTTTAGAGCTTTATTTTTCTGGGGTTATTTTCAAAAAGTCTATTACAGAAATAGATAAATTATCTTCTTACTTTTGCAAAAAAGTTATAGAATGGCAAGAGATGAGGTTTTAAAAATGAAATGGGAAACGTTGGTGACCAAACTTTCCAATCAATTTGCAGATGGCGACGAGTTAGAGCTCGATGCCATTATTTATTTAATTGGAGTACAAGAATTGGGGCAACTCCATAGAAAATTTAAAAAAGACGAAAAGCTCAATCTTATGCATATTGCCATTTGCCGTCTTCTCGAGCCTTATGGGTACTACGAGTTCGATTTTTATGATGAGGAAGGATGGCCACATTATACAATGAAAGAACAGCTACCCATATTAAAGGCAGGCGAGCAATCTATCTTGATGAAAGAAGCCATTGTTCAATATTTTTCTGAAGGGGGTTATATCGATTAATTCCAAAAAGCGGCAATTTTCTGTTCGGTAATTGGTTTTCTGGGAAATTATAAATGGCAATAAACTACCTTAATATTCTCTAGAAATCTTTAAATTTGCCGTTCCAAATAATAGGGGTTATGATTGATACTATCAAGGAACATATAGAAAAGGTAAAAGGCTTTTCCGCAGCTACGTTAGAAGAAGTGGAGGCTTTTAGAATTGAATATTTAGGAAAAAAAGGCTTGTTGAATGATTTTTTTGCTGAATTTAAAAATGTTCCCAATGAACAGAAAAAGGAGTTTGGACAGGTTATCAATGAGCTAAAATCTACCGCTCAAGATAAGGTGAATACCTTGAAAGATGCTTTAGAGCAAAACACAACACATGCCAATTCTTATGGCGATTTAACCCGTCCAGCGATGCCTTTGGAATTGGGGGGAAGACACCCAATTTCCATTGTTAAGAACCAAATAATCGATATTTTTTCGCGTATTGGGTTTAATGTTTCCGAAGGACCGGAAATAGAAGACGATTGGCATAATTTTACGGCGCTTAATTTACCGGAATATCACCCTGCTAGGGATATGCAGGACACCTTTTTTATACAAACCGATCCCGATGTTTTGTTGCGTACCCACACTTCCTCTGTACAGGTACGTTATATGGAAAACAATAAACCCCCCATTAGAACCATTTCCCCGGGACGCGTTTTTAGAAACGAAGCCATTTCATCGAGATCCCATTGCTTTTTTCATCAGGTAGAAGGATTGTATATTGATAAAGGGGTTTCTTTTGCAGATTTAAAACAGACTTTGCAGTATTTTACTACTGAAATGTTTGGAAAATCTAAAATAAGATTGCGCCCTTCCTATTTCCCTTTTACCGAGCCTAGCGCAGAAGTAGATGTGTACTGGGGGCTGGAAACCGAAACCGATTATAGAATGACCAAAGGAACTGGCTGGTTGGAGATTATGGGTTGCGGTATGGTAGATCCTAACGTACTTGAAAATTGTGGAATCGATTCCAAAGAGTATTCCGGATTTGCTTTTGGTATGGGTATCGATAGGATAGCCTTGTTGCTTCATCAAATTTCGGATATTAGAATGTTGAGTGAAAATGACATTCGTTTTTTAAAGCAGTTTAAATCGGTATTGTAAGCCTATCAGTATGAAAAAGGATATTGAAATACCAATTACAAGGATGTGCACATTGCCGCAGTTAACGAATGGGATGAAAAGCATTTAACCAAAACTTGGTATGTTTATTTAATAAATAACTGCGATACGCCCATAGAGGGAACTATTGTGGTTTCCAAAGGTTATGGAGATGATTTAAAAACGTCTACAATGCGACACGGATTGGGCGATTTTGAAGCGAAATCTTTTAGAAAAGTAGAAATTTTACAAGAGGATGTTTTTAAGTTGACAAACGAATATTTTGTTACTTTTTTTGCAGAAAACAAACTTTTTGAGCGTAAGTTTTTGTTTCAACCTCACCAAGTTTCAGAAAATAACACTTCACAAGTCCCGCTGCTTCAAATGGAAGGAGTTTTGGCTCAATAAATCTCAAAAAGCCTTTTTATTTTAACATTTTCAGTAATAAATCCTTAAAAACTAATACCTGAGATTTTAGTATTAAATATTTAAGGGTGTTGGTTTTACAATATTCTTATTGCAATTATAGGCATTCTGCGCTAACTTGTGGAGACGTAATTCACAAATCTAGCGAATAATGAAAAATGCTAAAAACAACAGTAGAAGGGAATGGTTTAAAAAAGGGGCGCTAGCTGCTGGGGCCTTAGCTTTAACGCCAATGGATATTTGGGGAAAAGCTGTGGAAGAAGCCAGCGTTAAAAAGCAGAAATTCATTTTTGATGCGGGTTACGGCGGTTTGAATGAATTTACACCTCCAAAATTCCCAGATTTAAGCACCGTTAAGGCTAGATTACTTTGGAATGAAAACCCGTACGGGCCCTCTCCAAAAGCATCTATTGCGTTTCAGAAGGCTGTTTATGAAGGGAATCATTACTCTTGGAATTCCTTAGGGAATCTGGTGGATAAAATTTCAAAAAAAGAAGGAGTTTCTCCACAACAAATTATGATGGGCCCAGGTTCGTCGGATCTTTTGGAGAAAACAGCCATGGTATATTTTAAAAATGGGGGCAACGTAGTTTGTGGAGACCCCTGCTACATGTCTCTTGTTCATGTGGCAAAGGCTTCTGGTGGAGATTGGAAACCCGTGAAACTTACAAAGGATTTTCAGCACGATTTGGAGGCAATGGAAGCAGCCATAGACAAAAACACCAAGTTGGTGTATATTACAAACCCGAACAATCCTACCGCGACGATAACAGATACAAAGAAGCTGTACGATTTTTGTGAGCGCGTTTCAGAAAAAGTACCAATTTTTATAGACGAAGCTTATATTGAACTTTCCGAAGGCGGTCTTGCAAATAGTATGGCACCATTGGTGGCGAAGGGTAAAAATATATTTGTAGCGCGTACTTTTTCCAAAATTTATGGCATGGCAGGATTGCGTATTGGGTATATGTTGGGAAATGCAGAATCACTGAAAAAGATAAATGAGATAACACGTGGCGGTATGGGAATTACAGGGCCGACGATTGCCGCTGCAAGCGCGAGCATGGAAGATGAAGTTTTTCTTTCTGAATGTAAATCTAAAATTACCTACGCTAAAAAGTTTACCTATAACCTATTGAATGAAAAAGGTATAAACTACTTGCCGTCCCAAACCAATTTTGTGCTTTTTCCAATACCCCTAAAAGGAGATGAATTTTTGGAAAAGATCTACGAGCACAAAGTGGTGGTTAGAACGTTTAATTTTTGGGATCAAGATTGGTGCAGGGTGAGTATGGGGACTGAAGAGGAAATGAACTATTTTGCCAAGGCGATCAATGAAATTTTGGTTTAATGGATTATGCTCTTCAAAAGACCATATCGCTTCTATTATTAATTTTAATCGGGGTTCTGCTGAAGTTAAAATTTAAGAATCCAGATGAAATTACCGGGTTAAAGAAGATTATTCTCAACCTTGCACTGCCTGCAACCATCTTTATGGCATTGCTAAAGATTGAAATAAGTAAAGAGTTAGCGCTGTTGCCTATTATAGCTATTCTTTTAAATTTCTTGTTGTTTGCGCTTGCGGGTTTTTTGCTTCCTGTGGTTGGGATTTCTAAAAATTCACCAGAGGGTAGAACCAGTAGGCTTTTAATACCCTCATTGGCTCCAGGATTATCCTGCTTTCCCTTTGTATTAGAATTTTTGGGAGACGATTATTTGGCAAAGGCAGCTATGGCAGACTTAGGGAATAAAATATTTGTGCTTATCGTTCTCTACATTATTGCTATGAAATGGTTTTACAAAAACAATAGCGAGAAAATAAAGCAGGTTGACAATTCAAAAAAAATTAAGGATTTATTGTTGTCCATGGTAAAGGAACCTGTAAATCTGTTTATAATTTCTGCACTAGTTTTGGTATTGTTTGGAGTTAATTTAAGTATGTTTCCATCTTTTTTTAAAGATGTATTTTCAAGATTGAGTGTTATTATGACTCCTTTGATCCTGATATTCATTGGGCTTGCGTTTAAAATAAAACGCCGCCAATTTTTGCAAATATTTGCATTGTTGCTTTTAAGGGCGGGCATTGTGCTTATGCTTATGGCAGGTCTTGTTTTGTTGTTTGATATACCACAAAATGAAAATGTATTGCTATTGGTAGCCTTCGCACTAAGCGCATGTAGTTTTTGGCCATTTGCACATATCTCAATGGTTGATGCTGCTGAAAAAAATAAGGAAGCAACTTCAAAAACCTTTAGCAATAGTTTTGCCATAGGTATTTTAGCGCTATCACTTCCTATCTCCACACTTCTTATTCTTGCCATACTTTCCAGCGGGGAAGTGTTTACAAGTCCTTTTAATTTAGTAACTTTAGGTGTTTTATGCTGTTTCGGTGCCGTTTTTAGTGTACTTTGTAAAAGTATTAAAATCCCGAAACAGGTGTCTTCCTCCAAAGAACTTTTTAGAAAGTCAACTACCTAAGCCAAACGTATGCTTAATGGATGCATCATTTAGGAAATCCCTAAACCGTTTTTCTAAATAATTAATAGGAATTGTCATTTTTTAAAAAGCTACAATTCCACGAAGTAGATTCAATACTAAATGCTTTTGAGCATTAACAAAAAGTTAACTTCAATTAGTTCGGTTAATTCCGAACTAACTATAGTTTTGTGATTTATTATGATATGATGAATGAAAATCTTGAAATTCAACAGCTGAAAAAGCAAATTATTGAAGAGATGGGGGTATACTTTGAAAGCGAAGATACTACTTCCCCTTTGTCTTCAAGAATCTTTGCTTTACTGGTGTTGGAAGGCAGTGAAGGAGCCTCTTTCGACAAGATTGTGGAGGAATTGGAAATAAGTAAAAGTTCGGCATCTACCAATTTGCAAATACTGCAATCGATGGGGCGGGTGAGTTATTATACAAAACCGGGAGATCGAAAAAGATATTTTAAGGCTTCTGTTACGAGCTTAGTAAATAGATTGGAAGATAAAATACAATCTTGGAAAAGGGAAAGATGTTTGCACGAAAGAGTAGCGACCTATCGAGAGAAAGTAATTTCTAATAATGAAGATAATAATATAGATGTGGAAAAGGACTTGTCCTTCAATATTCACTATATAGAATTTGTTGATGTAATGATCGACAATTTAAGCAGGCTTAAGAACAATATTTTAATAACCGTCAATCAAGATTAACAATGTACTTTAAACCTTATTCTAGCTTATTCTCCCTTTGTTTAGCTCTTGTGCTAATAAGTTGCGGGGATAATGAAAAACAACAGCAAGGCCAGCAGGCAATGCCTTTTCCTACCGTAAAAATAGAGAAGCGGGATGTAACCACTTATAAAAGTTATCCTGCCAGTATTCAAGGGGAAATAAACAGTGAAATTAGGCCAAAAGTATCGGGTTATATTCAAGATGTTTTGGTAGATGAAGGGGAAAAAGTAAAAAAGGGACAATTACTTTTTAGATTGGAGACCGAAAGCCTCACCCAAGATGCTGATGCTGCCAAAGCCAGCGTAAACGTAGCGCAAGTAGAAGTAGATCGGTTGAAACCACTGGTGGAAAAAGGTATTATTAGTCAAGTGCAATTGGAAACTGCCAAAGCCAATTTGGCGCAGGCCAAAAGTAATTATAACAGTATAAATGCCAATATTAATTACGCTTCCGTTAAAAGTCCGGTCGATGGCGTGGTAGGCTCCATTCCTTTTCGTAGGGGTGCTTTGGTAAGTGCTACCACCCAAACCCCTTTAACAACCATTTCCAGTATCGATCGGGTCTATGCTTTTTTCAGTATGAACGAAAAGGACTTTCTATCCATTCTTAAAAATATGAAAGGGGAAACCTTGGATGAAAAAGCGAAGAATACTTCCAAAGTCAATTTAATATTGGCAGATGGATCTACTTACGAGCAACAGGGTACGGTGGAAACAATAACAGGAAATATAGACCCTCAAACAGGAACCGTTTCCTTTAGGGCTACCTTCGAAAACCCGCAGGGGCTTCTAAGAAGCGGAAGTAGTGGAACCATTAAAGTACCTCAAAATTATGAATCGGTCATTGTAGTGCCCAGCTTATCTACTTTTGAGCAGCAAGGTAAAAAGTTTGTCTATAAAGTAGCAGAGAACGACAGCATTTTTGAGGCGGCCATAAAAACCTTGGATGAAACCGACAAATTCCTAGTCGTTAAGGAAGGCATAGAAGAAGGCGATCAAATTTTAGCGAAAGGAGTGGATAAAGTTAAGTCGGGAATGAAAATTGTGCCGCAACCAACTTCTTTGGATAGTATTTTCAATTCGTTTGACACCGTATTTAAATAAGATAGTATGTTAAAAGTATTTATAGAAAGGCCGGTATTATCTACCGTAATATCTATTGTAATTACCGTTATAGGGGTGCTGGGGGTACTCACGCTTCCGGTAACACAATATCCAGATATCGCCCCACCAACGGTACAGGTAACAGCATCTTATCCTGGTGCCAATGCAGAAACAATCTTAGAAAGTGTAATTGTGCCCATTGAAGAACAAATCAATGGGGTAGAGGGGATGACCTACATCACTTCCACCGCCAGTAACGATGGTAGCGCATCTATTACTGTTTATTTTGAACAAGGATACGATCCCGATATTGCGGCTGTAAACGTTCAAAACAGGGTGGCGCGTGCGAATGCTGTTTTGCCTTCCGAAGTAATTCGTGCCGGGGTAATTACACAGAAGCAGGAGAATTCCGCTTTGATGTATGTAGCGCTCTATTCTACCAACAAAGATTATGATGATGTTTTTCTTCAGAATTATTTAAATATCAATGTTCGCCCAGAGATTTTGCGTATTAAGGGTGTGGGTGCCGTGAATGTATTTGGGGCCAAAGAATATTCCATGCGGGTTTGGATAGATCCCGATAAAATGGCCAACTATTCCTTAACCAGTAACGATGTTATTGGAGCCATCAACGAACAAAGTTTAGAGGCTGCAGCAGGTTCTATAGGGCAGAATTCTGGAAAATCTTTTGAATATGTTATCAAATATAAAGGGCGCTTTAAAACACCTGAGGAATATAATAGTATCATTATAAAATCTTTAGGCAATGGAAAGTATTTACGCCTTAAAGATGTTGCCAAAGTAGAATTGGATGCGTTTTCCTATGCTTCTTTATCGAGGTCGAAAGGATATCCAGGGATTAACTTTGGGGTATTTCAAACACCGGGGTCGAATGCGCAGGAAATCATAAACGAAATTTATGGCAAGCTGGATAAGTTGGAAAAAGATTTTCCAAGCGGCGTTGAGTATTTGGTGAATTACGACACCAATAAATTTCTTACCGCTTCTATCGATAAGGTAAAGCATACTCTTATCGAAGCATTCCTTTTGGTGTTTTTGGTTGTTTTTGTCTTCCTTCAAGATGTAAAATCAACTTTAATACCTGCCATTGCAGTACCGGTAGCCATTATAGGAACCTTCTTTTTTCTGCAACTGTTGGGGTACTCGCTTAACTTACTAACGCTTTTCGCACTTATCCTCGCTATTGGTATTGTGGTAGATGATGCCATTGTGGTGGTAGAAGCCGTACATGCCAAATTGGAAGGGGGGTACGACAATGCGAGGAAGGCCTCCATTTCTGCCATGAGTGAAATCAGTGGAGCGATTATTTCGATTACTCTGGTAATGGCAGCGGTATTTATCCCAATCACCTTCATTCAAGGGCCTTCAGGGGTTTTTTACGAACAGTTTGGGGTAACACTGATAATTGCGATATTAATTTCCGCAGTAAACGCACTTACTTTAAGTCCTGCCCTATGTGCTATCTTTTTGAAACCGCATAAGGAAGAAGATAGGGAGAAAAAGAAAAGCTTTATTCAACGTTTCTATGCTGCCTTTAATGCAGGTTTTGAAGCAACGACACATCGATATACGAAATCCCTTGGTTTTTTACTGAAACACAAATGGATTACTGGAATTATTCTGGTAGCCGCCATCGCTGGAATCTTCTGGGCCAGTAACACAACGCCAACCGGTTTTGTGCCTACGGAAGATAGAGGGGTTATTTTTGTAAATGTGGAATTACCTCCAGGATCTTCCCTTGATAGAACATTCAATACCACGGAAGAGCTATACGATATAATTGAAGATATTGATGGTATTAGAACGGCTTCCTTAATTTCCGGTAGTAATTTCTTTTCTGGTGCCGGAAGCTCCTATGCGCTTGGGTTTATCATTTTAGAAGACTGGGAAGAAAGAACAACAGATGCGACTTCCGTAGAGGGGATTACCGCTCAATTATACCAAAAAACGGCTGGATTAAGCGATGCAAAATTGATATTTTTCCAACCACCGAGTATTCCTGGTTTTGGTTCTTCGGAAGGGTTTGAAGTGCAGTTATTAGATCGTGCAGCACATTCCTTAAAGGATTTGGATAAGGTTGCCGGTGATTTCGCCAGTGCTTTAATGCAAAATCCGGAAATAGGTTTTGCCAATAATTCTTTTAATACCAACTTCCCACAGTTGGAAATGGATATAAACATTGCCAAAGCCAAGGAAGCTGGAATTTCCGTAAACGATATTATTTCTACGCTCCAAGGTTATATAGGAGGGTTTTATGCGGCAGATTTTAGTAGGTTTGGTAAGCAATATCGGGTGTTTGTGCAGTCGGAACCAGAGGATAGGTCAGAAATAAGTAGTTTGAACAGTATTTACGTAAGAAATGCCGATGGGGAAATGGCACCCGTTTCCTCTTTCGTAACTTTAAAAAGAGTGTACGGTCCGCAGTCGGTAAATCGGTTTAACTTGTTCAATGCGGTAACCATTAACGGTTCTGCTGCTCCTGGGTTTAGTTCTGGGGATGCCATTAGCACCATTAATAAAGTTGCAGGGGAAACCTTGCCGAATAATTATGAGATAGCTTATTCCGGCTTAACAAGGGAGGAAATTGCCTCTACAGGTCAATCTGGACTTATTTTTGCTTTGAGTATTCTTTTTGTATACTTCTTTTTATCGGCACAATACGAGAGTTATATCCTACCATTTGCCATCCTTTTATCTTTACCTATTGGGGTTATGGGGGCCTTTATAACCACTAAATTTGCCGGATTGCAGAATAACATATATTTCCAAATTGCCCTTATAATGTTAGTGGGGCTGTTGGCAAAAAATGCCATTCTTATTGTGGAATTTGCCTTACAACGAAGGAGACAAGGAGTGCCCTTACTGGAAGCTGCCATAGAAGGGGCACGGGTTCGTTTGCGTCCTATTTTAATGACTTCCTTTGCGTTTATACTCGGTTTAATGCCATTGGTGTTGGCAAATGGAGTGGGTGCAGAAGGTAATAATTCCATAGGTACTGGAGCGGCAGGAGGAATGCTTATCGGTACAGTTTTAGGGGTTTTTGTAATACCTGTTTTGTTTGTTGTATTCCAATGGCTGCAGGAAAGAATTACCGGAGCTCCAGAGCCTAAAGTTGAACAAGATAATAGCGCAGAGTAGCATGATGAATTTAAATAAACATAGTATAGTATTAATTATTTGTGTTCCTCTAATGTTACAATCTTGCTTTGTAGCTAAAAATTATGAAAGGCCGGAAGTAGAAACAGATGATTTATATAGAACCGATAAAATTACCACAGACAGTACCTCTATCGGGATGGTTTCTTGGCGGGCGTTGTTTCAAGATCCTATTTTGGAACGGCATATCGATACCGCTTTGGCTAATAATTTGGATATAAGAATTGCGGTTCAGCAAATTTTAGCTGCGGAAGCTTACTTAAAGCAGGGTAAGGCAGGGAATTATCCTACCTTGGGCATTAATGCCGACGTAACCCGTCAGGTAAATTCAGAAAACAGTCAATTTGGAAGTATTTTCAGTGAACCCATTGAGCAGTACAACCTAAGTGCGAACCTTTCGTGGGAAGCAGATATCTGGGGGAAAATAAGAAGCGATAAACGTGCTTTTGAAGCCACTTACCTGCAGAGTATTGAAGCCCATAAAGCGGTTAAAACCGAGTTGGTAGCTTCTGTAGCTTCTGCCTATTACCAATTATTGTCGTTGGATGAGCAATTGAGGGTAACCGAAGAAACCATTACCACCAGGGCACAAAGTTTGGAAACAGCAAAAGCATTAAAAAATGCTGGAATGCTCACAGAAGTGGCAGTACAGCAAACGGCGGCTCAACTTTATAACGCACAAGCCATTAAAATCGATTTGGAGAATGAGATTAAATTATTGGAGAATACGTTTTCCATTTTGTTGGCTCAGCCTCCACAAGCGGTAGAAAGAACCAGCTTGGAAGAACAGGAGCTTACTTCCGATTTGGTGGTAGGTGTTCCTTATCTCTTATTGCAAAATCGTCCCGATGTAGCGGCGGCAGAATACAATCTTAGAAATGCCTTTGAGCTTACTAACGTGGCGAGAAGCAGTTTTTACCCTTCCGTAACCTTGAGCGCAACAGCCGGATTTCAAAGTTTGCAATTCGATAATTGGTTGGATGCGAGTTCTATTTTTAATACCCTAATTGGAGGTCTTATGCAACCAGTTTTAAACGGGAGAAGGATTAGAACTCAATATGAAGTTTCTCAAGCACAGCAGGAGCAGGCGTTACTCAATTACAAAAAAGCATTGTTGGTGGCTGGCCGTGAGGTTTCAGATGCTTTGTATAGGTACGATGCGGCTTCAGAAAAAATTGAAGTACGAGAAAGGGAATACGAAGCCTACAATAAAGCAACCGAATTTTCTAAAGAATTATTAAAACAAGGATTGGCAAACTATTTAGAAGTGCTAACAGCTCAAGAAAACGAACTTAACTCGGAGTTGCTCCTTGTTGAAAATAAATATGTAAAGCTAAATGCCGTGGTTACCCTTTACCAAGCACTAGGTGGAGGGTGGCAATAGTCATTTTTAAATTATACATATTACATTCATGGTTAATCCTCACTTCGGTGAGGATTTTTTTGCTTTTTAGGAAAGAAAGAATTTAATTAGCAATCTAAACTATTTACTATGAATGTTGAAAATTTATCACAAGAGCAAATCAAGGTCGAGCAAGGCAGGTTTATGACCAAAGTTTATGGTTGGATGTCTGGCGCTTTAATTTTAACTGGTATTATAGCTGCTTGGGTAGCGAATACAGAAGAAATTGTAAATGTAATTTTTAGCAACCGTCTCTATTTTTATGGGCTCTTAATTGTAGAGTTTTTGGCAGTAGCTTATTTAAGTGCGGCTATCAACAAGTTGAGCGCTAATACTGCTATTGCTTTATTTTTAGGATATGCTGCGCTAAACGGATTGACTTTTTCGGTTATATTTTTAGCGTTTACAGCAGAATCTATAGCTACAACATTCTACATAACCGCTGGGACTTTTGGTGCTATGAGTATTTATGGATATTATACCAAAACAGACTTGACGTCGGTAGGGAATATTGCATTTATGGGGCTTATCGGTTTGATTATTGCTTCGATAGTAAATTTATTCTTTCAAAATGAAATGTTGTATTGGATTGTTACCTATGCCGGCGTGTTAATTTTTGTTGCTTTAACAGCTTATGATACCCAAAAGATTAAGCGGCTGAATATAATTGGGAACGAAGGTACCGAAGAAGACCAAAAAGAAGCCATTATGGGAGCGCTTACCCTTTATTTGGATTTTATTAATCTGTTTCTATTCTTGCTTAGAATTTTTGGTAGAAGGAAGTAACGAGTATAAGGTATATTAATTACATTTCCTTTTCCTGCTTTAATATAGCCTCAATTGTAGCTTCTAGTTTTTCTTTATTGTCGTAGATTGGGGCTAAATCAATAATTTCTACTTTTCTAAACTCCACAGGGTGACTTTCACTTTGAATTGAAATATAGCCTTCTGTTAGTGGTTTTCCGTCTTGTTTTACTTTCGGATCGAAATTAGCAACTCCTTCCCCACCAATGGTTGGATTGTAATACTCCAGCACTGTTTCGCCTTCTAAGATATGTTTTACTACAGAATCTTTCAAAACTAAAAAGGTGCCACGTACCCATTGGTCGCCACGATAGGTTTTGGAAGAGGAATTGGTGCAATGAGGGGTAAATAGGGAATCTTTATAAATTACATTGGTGCCAGGCGTACAAAGGTTTAAAGTGGAGCGCTGTTCTTGGGAATCTAGCTTTCCGCCAAGAAACTGACCCTCGATGGAAATGGGAAAATCCTGATCTTTTAACATAGTTTGCGGATCTTGCCCATGCAGCATAGCGCCACTATTTCGCCAAGCCCAGCCTTCACCATCGGCTATTTGGTTATCGACAAAACGATATTCTATGGCCAAGAAATAAGCTGAAAACGGTTTGTTATAGAACAGATGTCCGTATTGGCGGTCGAAAACATCGTTGTAGCCGTCGTAGTTTACGGTAATGTTTCCATTTTTTACTGAAAAAGTATTGGCGTAATTTTCGCCTACCTCGTGTTTTGAAATTTTAGGGATCCAATCGCTTAAATCGTTGCCGTTAAAAAGTTGTTGCCAGTTTAATTCAATAGCGGCATCAACTTGTTCTACTGGCTCACTATCTTTTTTTTCTTGGTTTTTACAATGGATAAAAAGAACTGATAAGGCCAATAAAAAAAGCTGATGTCGTTTCATATAATATGGTAGGATGATTTATTTAACGCTTCTAATGTATTCAACAATAGCTCGCGCTTCGTCTTCTTTTACATTCTGGTTTAACATAATGGCATTGTTGTATTCCTTCATCAATGCAATGGCAATTGGGTCTTCTTTTAGCATCTTATCTGGATTGATAATCATATTCATTACCCAAGAAGGATTTCTTCTATCTAAAACATCTTTTAAAGCCGGCCCGATAAGTCTTTTGTCTATGACGTGGCAAGCAGTACATTTAGTATTGAAAATTTCTTTTCCTTTAGCCACCATTTCCTCATCTATCTCCGCAGGTAATTCCATTCCGCTAACAGGTCCAACTCCTTCGTTGTCCATATCGACTGGAGTTGCTGCGGTTTCTTCTTCTTTGCTCGATTTTTCAGGGGTGTTGGTCTGGTATTGAAATTTTTCTTCTTTCTTTTCCTTTTTTCCATCACCACAACTTACAATGGCCAAGGCTAATAAACAGCTGGCTATAGTACCGTATAATTTCATCTTTAAAGTTTTATAATTTATACCGCTAATATAAGTATTTATTACGCTTTTAGCGGACTGAAAATCTATAAAATTATATTTGTAACGCATTTCTGCCTTGGAGTGATAGAATGGTTTTTTAGGCTTTGCTAGAAAACAGAATTTAAAAATTCGATCGCCCTTTTCTCATTGTAATAAGTATTGTTTGCATCATAAAAACCAACGTGACCACCGTATTTTGGAACCTCTAGAAATAGAGAGTTGTTTTCTTCGGCCTGCTTATATGGGTAGCAGCTTTTAGATAAAAAGGAGTCGTTAGCTGCGTTTAAAATTAGGGTAGGGACTTTTATTGATTCTAATACCTGAAGCGAACTGCTTTTTTCATAATAGTCCAATGCATTTTTAAATCCGTGGGCTTGGGAGGTGTAGAAATCATCAAAATCTTTTAGGGTGATAATATTTTTTAAATCGCTATTGGAGATTTTATCCGGAAATTGTTCCTGTTTGTGTTTTAATTTTTGAAGGAGCGATTTTTTGAACCGTAAGGCATACAGGTAATTTTTTGTTTTATGAATTTCTAGCATGGAGCCGTGCAGATCGCATGGGGCCGATACCGCTATGGCTGCTTTAATTTTATTTGGAACTTCTTCTTCTCCCAAATATTTCAAAATTACATTGGCACCAAGGCTAAAACCTTTCAGTACAATTTCTGTATAGGGGAAGTTTTCAATTAAATACTTTACCAACCAAGCGAGTTCTTGAGAGTCTCCAGAATGGTAAGATCTAAACTTTTTGTTCTGGCTACCGCTGCAGCCCCGGTAATTGAGGGAAGCTACATCGTAATTGTTTTTATTGAAAATTTTGGCGCTTCCTGTAACGTAAGGTCTTTGTGCATTTCCTTCAAGTCCATGAAGAATTACGGTCAATTTATTGCTTTTGTTCTTGGAGTAGCTCCAATCGATATCCAAAAAGTCATCGTCGGGAGTAGTTATGGTTTGCCGCTCCTGTTCAACACCATGAACCTTTCTTATTTTTCCGGAATAAATGGTAGAAAAGTGACCATTTTTAAATAGCAAGAGCGGATTGTAGGAAGATGTTAGTATTGGCATATAAGGTGGTAATTCGGTAAATACGTTAAATATTATGCGTGCATAATATTAGTTTGTAAATTTGTTTTAACAGATAGCTTAAAAATAACAAAACTACAGAAATATGTACACAAAAGAATTTGAAATACGTTGGAACGATCTCGATGCTAACAGGCATTTGGCAAATAAAGCTTATGTGGAGTTTGCCGCGCATACTCGAATGTCTTTTTTGGTGGAAAATGGTTTCGATCAACGTTTGTTGGCAAAGCTCAATATAGGGCCGGTAGTATTTTACGAGCATATTTATTATTTTAAGGAAGTTTTCTCCGGAAAACCGGTACGTGTTTCTTTAGAATTAAAGGGACTTAGTGAAGATGGGATGTTTTTTGAATTTCACCACAATTACTACGATTATAAAGGAAGAAATGTTGCTCATTGCGAAATAATGGGGGCATGGATTGATCTTGGCTCGAGAAAGCTTATTGGTTTGCCTGAAGAGGCTTCAGAGTTGTTCGATAAGATTGAGCGGGCAAAAGATTTTCGTACGCTAACCAAAGAAGATACCCGTAAGTTCGCTAAAAAGCCGGTAGATTTACAGCAATAAAAGTACAGGTGTAGATTTCGAGATGCCTGAGTTAGAACCTCTGGCATTCAGTATCACTTTTTGGAATAACCATCGATTATGAACGCTTAAAAATTAATTACTGCTATTTCCTTCAGTGCTTATTTTTGGTTCTTTTTTTGTCTTTGTCACCAAATACACTCCCAAGAAAACAAGGCCGGCAGCAGTAACCCTAATAAAATTAAGCTTGTCTGCCCCAACAACAACCGCATATAGAATTCCTATTAAGGGCTGTAGGTAAACAAAGGCGCCTATGGTAGATGCTTTTAGTTGTTTAAGGGCATAAATATTCAATAGGTAGGTGGAAAATGTGGTTCCAATTACTACAAAGGCCATTCTCCATATGGCATCAAAAGGGAGTGTAGTCCATTGTACTGCTTTAAATTCTGAAATGGTAAATGGGAAATTTATTACGATTGCAATAAGGAATACCCATTTCATTATGGTAAAAGAATGGTATTTGGCCACCAAAGGTTTTACCAATACTAGATAAATACCGTAGGATGTTGCATTTACAATAAAAAGGATATTTCCCAAAGCGATATTTGGCGCATTCTGTTGCATTTCTTGACCAAAAAGTACCAAGCCCAAAGCTCCTGCGAAGCCTAGTAACACCCCAA